>CP005974.1:0-321407 GCA_000940995.1 Photobacterium gaetbulicola Gung47 | reverse complement strand
TTTGGCACCCAGGTGGCGATAAATCAGCAGAAAAATGGCAAAGGAAAGATCGTTATCAGTTTTGATCAGGCCGACAAGCTTCAGCAAATTATTGCAATGCTAGGTCACGAAATGTGATCTGAAACGTGCATATTTTGTTGCAAAAATTACAACATCGTGATCAAGTTATTGTGTTGTAAAATCTAACATCTTTTTTTGCTGCGATTAGATTGCATTCAATCTAATGAGCCGTATAATTTTCGCTGTTTTCCCAGCACGTCGTAAGTGCAGTGGAACGGACTCGAGGAACGAATACATGGTATCGGCGCTAGTTAGACCGGGACGCCAGTTGGCGAAACGGTTGCTGTTGCTACAATCTGGCGTCGTTTTGATAACGGCAATCATGGCAGTTTTTGCTGTCAGTGTTGACTGGGGAATCTCTGCATTAATCGGCGGCGGCATTTTTGTGATTGCCAATGCTGTCTTTGCGACCTGTGCGTTTTTGTTCAGCGGTGCCCGCAAGGCCCGTTTGATCATGGCGTCTTTCTATGGTGGTGAAGTGCTGAAAATTCTCATCACGGTCATCCTGTTTGCCATTGTTTACCTGTATGTCGAGGTGGAACTTGTTCCCCTCAAACTGACCTATTTGCTGGCTCTTGGGATCAATATCTTTGGGCCGGTTTTATTCATTAACAACAACAAATAGGATGAGTTATGGCTGCGCCAGGTGAAGCGCTAACGCCGTCAGGCTACATCACTCACCACCTGACTAACTTGTCAGTCGGTGAGGGATTCTGGGCGGTACATATAGATAGCCTGTTTTTCTCAGCCCTGACCGGTCTACTCTTTCTTTGGGTATTCCGTAAGGCTGCGAAAACAGCGACATCAGGAGTTCCTGGGAAACTACAGTGTTTTGTGGAAATGGTAGTTGAGTTCGTTGACGACAACGTCAAAGAAACCTTCCATGGCCGCAACCCGCTGATAGCTCCTTTGGCTCTGACCATTTTCTGCTGGATTTTGCTGATGAACATCATGGACTTAGTGCCAATTGATTTTCTTCCGTATCCTGCTGAACATTGGTTGGGTATTCCTTACCTTAAGGTGGTACCGAGTGCTGATGTCAACATCACCATGTCAATGGCGCTGGGCGTTTTTGCCTTGATGATCTACTACAGCATCAAAGTAAAAGGTCTCGGTGGCTTTGCGAAAGAACTGGCTCTTCACCCGTTCAATCACCCGGTCATGATCCCGTTCAACCTGCTTCTTGAAATTGTTTCGCTCCTGGCGAAGCCGCTTTCATTGGGTATGCGTCTGTTCGGTAACATGTTCGCCGGTGAGGTGGTGTTTATCCTAATCGCGGCACTTATGCCGTGGTGGGCACAATGGCTGGGCTCGGTACCGTGGGCAATTTTCCACGTTCTAGTCATTACAATTCAAGCATTCGTGTTTATGATGTTGACTATTGTGTACCTGTCTCAGGCGCATGAAGACAATCATTAACGATTATTTGTAAATTATTCAATTTTTTACTGGCACTTTAGCCGACAACTATAAACTGGAGATAGTGATGGAAACTTTACTAAGCTTTTCTGCAATTGCCGTGGGCATTATTGTAGGTCTTGCTGCACTGGGTACTGCGATCGGCTTCGCCCTTCTTGGTGGTAAATTCCTTGAAGGTGCTGCACGCCAGCCTGAAATGGCTCCAATGCTACAGGTTAAGATGTTCATCATCGCTGGTCTGCTTGATGCGGTTCCAATGATCGGTATCGTAATCGCTCTACTATTCACATTCGCAAACCCATTCGTTGGCCAGCTAGCTGGTTAATCACACTGAACGAACGGACCCATAGCAACCCTTTTTAAGGAGATGCGTTGTGAATATGAATGCAACTTTGCTGGGTCAGGCTATCGCCTTCTTTATGTTTGTGGTGTTCTGCATGAAATATGTATGGCCACCAATCATGGAAGCGATTGAAGAGCGTCAGAAAAAAATTGCTGACGGTTTGGCAGCGGCTGATCGCGCTGCCAAAGACCTGAACCTGGCGCAGAGCAATGCTTCTGACCAATTGAAAGAAGCAAAACGCACTGCAACTGAGATCGTTGAGCAAGCGAACAAGCGCAAAGCTCAGATCATCGACGAAGCGAAGGCGGAAGCCCTGGCTGAGCGTGACAAAATTCTGGCCCAAGGTCTTGCTGAGATCGAAGCCGAACGTAACCGCGCTCGCGATGAGCTAAGAAAACAAGTTGCAACTCTGGCTGTGATTGGTGCTGAGAAAATCATTGAGCGTTCTATCGATAAAGATGCGCACGCTGATCTTCTTAACAAAGTCACTGCAGAACTGTAATTAAAGGGGCAGCACATGTCGGATATGACTACTATCGCACGCCCCTACGCTAAAGCAGCCTTTGATCTTGCGGTTGAGAAAGGTGAGCTGGCCCAATGGGCGGAAATGCTCACCTTTGCTGCCGAAGTCACCCGTAACGAGACCATCCAGGACATCCTGGATAGCGGTTACGCGGCGGACAAGCTGACAGAAATCTTTCTGTCGGTATGCGGCGAGCAACTTAACGAATCCGGACAGAACCTGATTAAGGTGATGGCCGAAAACGGACGCCTGAAAGCCCTTCCTGCTGTCTGCAACGAGTTCCTGCTGCTGAAAAGCGAGCTGGAGAAGACTATCGAAGCCTCTGTGACCTCTGCGGTTGCCTTGGACGATAGCCAACTTGAAGCGATTGGCAAGAAGCTGGAACAGCGTCTGTCCCGTAAGGTGAAGCTGAACTGCAGTGTAGACGAGACCCTGATTGCCGGGGTTGTAATTAGAGCTGGAGACTTGGTCATCGATAACTCAGTACGCGGCAAGCTAGACCGCCTGAGCGATACTTTGCAGTCTTGATTTGGGGAATTGGAGCATGCAACTTAATTCCACGGAAATTAGCGAACTGATCAAGCAGCGTATTGAAAACTTCAACGTTGTAAGTGAAGCGCGTAACGAAGGTACTATCGTGTCGGTAAGCGACGGTATCATTCGTATCCACGGCCTTGCTGATGTAATGCAAGGCGAAATGATTGAATTACCTGGTGGCCGTTTTGCACTGGCACTTAACCTTGAGCGTGACTCGGTAGGTGCGGTTGTAATGGGCCCATATGCTGACCTTCAGGAAGGCATGAAAGTAACGGGTACTGGTCGTATTCTTGAAGTACCAGTAGGCCCTGCACTACTAGGCCGCGTAGTGAACACACTGGGCGAGCCAATCGATGGTAAAGGTCCAATCGAAACCGAGACATTCTCTCCGGTTGAAGTGATTGCACCGGGTGTTATCGACCGTAAATCGGTTGACCAGCCTGTACAGACTGGTTACAAGGCCGTTGACTCGATGATCCCTATCGGCCGTGGCCAGCGTGAGCTGATCATCGGTGACCGCCAGACTGGTAAAACAGCTATGGCGATCGATGCCATCATCAACCAGAAGAACTCTGGTATTTACTCTGTTTATGTGGCTATCGGCCAGAAAGCGTCAACCATTGCTAACGTGGTTCGCAAACTGGAAGAGCACGGCGCACTGGAAAACACCATTGTTGTTGTAGCTTCAGCGTCTGAAGCGGCAGCACTGCAGTACCTAGCACCATATGCTGGCTGTGCAATGGGTGAATACTTCCGTGACCGCGGTGAAGATGCCCTGATCGTATACGATGACCTGTCTAAGCAGGCTGTTGCCTACCGTCAGATCTCACTGTTGCTACGTCGTCCGCCGGGCCGTGAAGCTTTCCCTGGTGACGTTTTCTACCTCCACTCTCGTCTGCTAGAGCGTGCTGCTCGCGTTAACGAGAACTACGTAGAAAAATTCACCAACGGTGAAGTGAAAGGTCGTACCGGCTCGCTAACTGCCCTGCCGATCATCGAAACGCAGGCTGGTGACGTATCGGCATTCGTACCGACTAACGTTATCTCTATCACTGATGGCCAGATCTTCCTACAGACAGAGCTGTTCAACGCCGGTATTCGTCCAGCGGTTGACCCAGGTATCTCTGTATCGCGTGTAGGTGGTTCTGCCCAGACCAAGATCATCAAGAAACTGTCCGGTGGTATCCGTACCGCACTGGCACAGTACCGTGAACTTGCGGCGTTCGCCCAGTTCTCGTCTGACCTTGATGAAGCAACGAAGAAGCAGCTTGATCACGGTCAGAAAGTAACTGAGCTGATGAAGCAGAAGCAGTACGCACCGATGTCTGTGTTCGAACAGTCACTGGTTATTTTTGCTGCTGAAAAAGGCTACTTGAATGACATCGAGCTGACTAAGCTTGCTGATTTCGAAGCCGCGTTGCTTTCATATGCCAAAGGTCACTTTGCTGAGCTAGTGTCTCAGGTTGATGAAAC
This sequence comes from Photobacterium gaetbulicola Gung47, assembly GCA_000940995.1. NCBI lineage: Bacteria > Pseudomonadati > Pseudomonadota > Gammaproteobacteria > Vibrionales > Vibrionaceae > Photobacterium > Photobacterium gaetbulicola. The sequence continues at coordinate 317,052 of CP005974.1, read as the reverse complement.
GGGTGCTTGGAATGATGAAATCGAAGCCCAGTTCGTGAAACTGGTTGAAGGTTTCAAAGCGACCCAGACTTGGTAATTGGTTGGTGATCGCTCGCGATCACCTACTAACGGAGAGTAACGATGGCCGGCGCAAAAGAGATTCGTAACAAGATCGGTAGTGTCAAGAACACTCAGAAGATCACCAAAGCGATGGAAATGGTGGCTGCGTCTAAAATGCGTAAAACGCAAGACGCAATGGAGTCATCACGCCCATACGCACAAACTATGCGCAAAGTGATCGGTCATATCGCCCTTGGTAGTCTTGAGTATAAGCATCCTTATCTCGAGGAGCGTGAAGCCAAGCGCGTTGGTTACATCATTGTTTCTACAGACCGTGGCCTGTGTGGTGGCCTGAACATTAACTTGTTCAAGCAAGCTATTGCAGACATCCAGGGCTGGTCTGAACAGGGTGCTGAGGTTGAGTTGGGCCTGATTGGTTCCAAGGCGACCGCATTCTTTAACAGCTACGGCGGCAACGTGGCGGCTCAGGTTTCTGGCCTGGGCGACCACCCATCAGTGGATGAGCTGATCGGTACCGTTGGCGTGATGCTGAAGAAATATGATGAAGGCCAATTGGATCGCCTGTACCTGGTTTACAACAAGTTTGTGAACACCATGGTTCAGGAACCAGTGATTGATCAATTGCTGCCTTTGCCTAAGTCAGAAGACGAAGAGATGCAGCGCAACCATGCTTGGGACTACATTTACGAGCCTGAGCCGAAAGCCCTGCTGGATACCCTATTGGTTCGTTACGTCGAATCCCAGGTGTACCAGGGCGTGGTCGAGAACCTTGCCAGTGAGCAGGCCGCTCGAATGGTCGCGATGAAAGCAGCAACCGATAATGCAGGAAACCTGATTGATGAACTGCAGCTTGTGTACAACAAGGCCCGTCAGGCCGCGATTACGCAAGAGCTGTCTGAAATCGTTTCTGGTGCAGCTGCTGTTTAAGGCAAAGATTTAATAAGTTTAGAGGATTAACGATGGCTACAGGTAAGATCGTACAGATCATCGGTGCGGTAGTCGACGTAGAGTTTCCACAGGACTCCGTACCACAGGTATACGATGCCCTTCACGTTGATGCGAAAGAGAACGGTACGCTAGTACTGGAAGTTCAGCAGCAGCTTGGTGGCGGTGTTGTCCGTGGTATCGCAATGGGTACTTCTGATGGCCTGCGTCGTGGTTTGTCTGTTGAAAACACAGGCCGCCCAATTGAGGTTCCAGTTGGTAATGCAACCCTAGGACGTATCATGAACGTTCTGGGCCAGCCAATTGATGAGTGTGGTGATATCGGTGAGAAAGAGCGTTACGCGATTCACCGTGAAGCACCAAGCTACGAAGAGCAGTCAAACGCGACTGAACTACTAGAAACAGGTGTTAAGGTTATCGACCTGATTTGTCCATTCGCTAAGGGTGGTAAAATCGGCCTGTTCGGTGGTGCGGGTGTAGGTAAGACCGTTAACATGATGGAACTTATCAACAACATCGCCCTGCAGCACTCTGGTCTGTCAGTATTCGCCGGTGTTGGTGAGCGTACTCGTGAAGGTAACGACTTCTACTACGAGATGCAGGAAGCGGGCGTTGTTAACGTCGAGAATCCTGAGGAATCGAAAGTAGCGATGGTATACGGCCAGATGAACGAGCCACCAGGTAACCGTCTACGTGTTGCACTGACCGGCCTGACAATGGCTGAGAAGTTCCGTGACGAAGGCCGTGACGTTCTTCTGTTCATCGATAACATCTACCGTTACACCCTTGCGGGTACCGAGGTATCGGCATTGCTTGGCCGTATGCCTTCTGCGGTAGGTTACCAGCCAACTCTTGCAGAAGAGATGGGTGTACTTCAGGAGCGTATCACATCGACCAAGACAGGCTCTATCACGTCTGTACAGGCCGTATACGTACCTGCGGATGACTTGACTGACCCATCGCCGGCGACCACGTTCGCCCACCTTGATGCGACAGTTGTTCTTTCTCGTCAGATCGCTTCTCTGGGTCTATACCCTGCGATCGACCCATTGGATTCAACATCTCGTATGCTTGATCCGCTAGTGGTTGGTCAGGAGCACTACGATATCGCACGTGGCGTACAGAGCATCCTGCAGCGCTACAAAGAGCTGAAAGACATCATTGCAATCCTGGGTATGGACGAGCTATCTGAAGAAGATAAGCAGGCTGTATCCCGTGCTCGTAAGATTGAGCGTTTCCTAACTCAGCCTTACCACGTTGCAGAAGTTTTCACTGGCGACCCTGGTATCTACGTATCGCTGAAAGATACGCTACGTAGCTTCAAAGGTCTTCTTGCGGGTGAATACGACGATATCCCAGAGCAGGCATTCATGTACTGCGGCGCGATTGAAGACGTATTGGAAAAAGCGAAGAAGCTTTGAGCTAAGTAGGAGGCGACATGGCAGCGATAACCTTCCATCTGGATGTAGTAAGTGCAGAGAAACGTCTGTTTTCTGGCCGCGCTGAAAACATTCAGGTGACCGGTAGCGAAGGTGAACTGGGTATTCACGCAGGTCACACCCCGCTGCTGACCGCTATCACGCCGGGTATGGTCCGTATTACCAAACAGCATGGCCAAGAAGAGGTGATTTACCTTTCTGGCGGCATGCTGGAGGTTCAGCCGGGCACGGTTACCGTGTTGGCTGACACCGCTATCCGTGGTGAAGATCTGGACGCAGCGAAAGCGGCAGAAGCGAAACGTCAGGCTGAGGAGCGTATCCACAACCAGCATGGCGACATCGACTTCGCACAGGCAGCCAGCGATTTGGCCAAGGCCATTGCTCAGCTTCGAGTTATCGAGCTGACCAAGAAAGCCCGCTAACATCAGCAAGGCACAAAAAGCGACCCTCGGGTCGCTTTTTTTATGCCCGGCGGTTAGCACTGCTAGAAAGGGGGGGGGCGGTGATGGCTGTTTCATAGTGAGTTATTACTCGTAAAAAAATATCTATTTTTCCTGCCTCCCCTGACATTGGCATTATACAATGGCTTTAGGTTACTTATTTGATATGCACCAAGAGGATTAATTCATGAGCTTCAGTGCTGTGATTCTCGCCGCGGGAAAGGGAACCCGCATGTACTCCAACCTGCCTAAAGTACTACATACCCTGGCAGGTAAGCCGATGGCTAAGCACGTTATCGATACCTGCGCTGGCCTTGGCGCCAACAATATCCACCTGGTCTACGGCCATGGTGGCGATCAGATGCAGGCCGCCTTGAGCGAAGAGCCGGTTAACTGGGTGCTGCAGGCCGAGCAGCTGGGTACTGGCCACGCGGTCAACCAGGCTTGCCCTGATCTGGCGGAAGACGAGAAGGTGCTTATTCTGTACGGTGACGTACCGCTCATCAGCAGCGAGACGTTGGAGAACTTGCTTGATGCCCAGCCTGACGGCGGTATTGCCCTATTGACCGTGGTGCTTGATGACCCGACGGGTTACGGCCGCATCGTGCGCCGCAACGGCCCTGTGGTGGCGATTGTTGAGCAGAAAGATGCCTCGGAAGAGCAAAAGCTGATCAAGGAAATCAACACCGGGGTGATGGTGGCCAATGGTGGCGATCTGAAACGTTGGTTGTCGGCGTTGAAGAACGATAACGCACAAGGCGAATACTACCTGACCGATATTATCGAGATCGCCCACAACGAAGGTCGGGCGGTTGAAGCGGTACACCCGGTGCGTGCCATCGAAGTAGAAGGGGTCAATAACCGTGTTCAGTTGGCCAAGCTTGAGCGTGCTTTCCAGAGCATGCAGGCAGAGCGCTTGCTGGAGCAAGGTGTCATGCTGCGCGATCCTGCCCGCTTTGATTTGCGCGGTGAGCTGCAGTGCGGGACCGATGTGGAGATTGATGCCAATGTGATTATCGAAGGCAGCGTATCGCTGGGCAATAATGTCGTGATCGGCGCCGGCTCGATCCTCAAGGACTGCGAGATTGATGACAACACGGTGATCCGTCCATATAGCGTCATTGAAGGTGCGACGGTGGGCGAAGACTGTACGGTGGGGCCATTTACCCGCCTGCGCCCGGGTGCCGAGCTGGTGGGTGACTCGCATGTGGGTAACTTTGTCGAGATGAAAAAAGCACGCCTGGGCCAGGGCTCTAAGGCCAATCACCTGACCTACCTGGGTGATGCCGAGATCGGCGATCGGGTGAACATCGGTGCCGGCACCATTACCTGCAACTATGACGGTGCCAACAAATTCAAGACCGAGATTGCCGACGATGTGTTTGTCGGCTCGGATACCCAGCTGATTGCCCCGGTCAAGGTTGGCAAAGGTGCGACCATCGGTGCCGGTGCGACCATCAACCGCAATGTGGGCGAAGGCGAGCTGGTGATCACCCGCGCGCCAGCCCGTACCGTCAAAGGCTGGAAGCGTCCTGAGAAGAAGTAATTCTTTTTGCTCCGTTATACCCAAAGGCAAGGCTGAGCCCTTGCCTTTTTCATGCCTGCAGCCAATAGTGCCAGGCTTCTATCCGTCTTCTTTCGAATAAAAAATTAATTGCACATAGTTGATCAAAAAAGTTTTGATCTGCTAGTATTTCTTTCAATTCGAAACTTATAGCTATCAGTTCGTAATTTCATGTCAAAGCGTAATACCCAGCAGCGCCGCCATGCCATTCTTTCAATGGTCAATGAGCAGGGCGAAGTCAGTGTCGATACCTTGGCAAAGCACTTTGCCACATCAGAGGTGACGGTCCGTAAGGATCTCGCTGAGCTCGAGAAGAATGGCCTGCTACTGCGCCGCTACGGTGGTGCTGTGTCAATGCCGACCGAAATGGTCAGTGAGCCGGAAGAACAAGTTTCGGTTCGTAAGTTGGCTATTGCCAAGGCAGCAGCCGTTCGGATCCGCGACCATAACCGGATCATCATCGACAGCGGCAGCACCACTGCCAGCCTGATCAGCTTGCTCAATGACAAGCATGGCCTGGTGGTGATGACCAATTCGCTCAATGTGGCCAACGCGCTGAACAGCCTGGAGAACGAGCCGACCCTGCTGATGACGGGCGGGACCTGGGACCCGCATTCCGAGGCGTTCCAGGGACAGGTTGCGGAATCAGTATTACGCTCGTATGACTTTGACCAGTTGTTTATTGGGGCCGATGGCATAGACACGGCACGGGGAACGACGACCTTTAACGAGCTGGTGGGATTGAGCCGGGTGATGGCCGAGGTAGCGCGGGAAGTGGTGGTGATGGTCGAATCCAACAAGGTCGGCCGCAAGATCCCTAACCTTGAGCTGCCGTGGGCGAGCATCAGCACCTTGATCACCGATGACGGCTTGGACATGGAAGCCAAACAACAGATTGAACAGCATGGCGTGCAGGTGGTCTGCGCGGCTGCGGAATAAAATTTAGGAGCAAGAAACTATGTGTGGGATTGTTGGTGCGGTAGCACAGCGTGATGTAGCGGAAATTCTGGTCGAAGGGCTACGCCGCCTCGAGTACCGCGGTTATGACTCTGCCGGTGTCGCGATTGTTGATGGCGAGTCTAATCTGACCCGCGTCCGCCGTCTGGGTAAAGTCCAGGAGCTGGCTGATGCCGTTGACGAAGCCCATGTGGTTGGTGGTACTGGTATCGCACATACCCGCTGGGCAACCCATGGCGAGCCGTCGGAAGCCAATGCCCACCCACACATGTCTGGTGATATTGCCGTGGTTCACAACGGTATTATCGAGAACCACGAAGAGCTGCGTGAGCTACTGCAATCTCGTGGTTACGTCTTTGAATCGCAAACCGACACCGAAGTGATTGCTCACATGGTGGAGTGGGAACTGCGCACCGCGGATACCCTGCTAGAAGCGGTGCAGAAAACCGCGAAGCAATTGACAGGGGCTTACGGTACGGTTGCCCTGGATCGCAAGGACCCGTCTCGGATTGTGGTCGCGCGCTCTGGCAGCCCGATTGTTATCGGCTTTGGTGTCGGTGAGAACTTCCTCGCTTCCGATCAGCTCGCCCTGCTTAACGTTACCCGCCGTTTCATGTACCTGGAAGAAGGTGATGTGGCAGAAATTACCCGTCGCGAGGTAACGGTGTATGATGCCTCTGGTGAACGCGTCGAGCGTGAAATCGCTGAATCCAATGCCGAGCACGACGCTGGTGACAAAGGCCAGTACCGTCACTTCATGCAAAAAGAGATCTATGAGCAGCCGACTGCGCTAATCAACACCATGGAAGGGCGTGTCACGGCTGATTCTGTGGTGACTGAAGCGATTGGTGTGAACGCGGCAGACATCCTGAGCAAGGTTGAACATGTCCAGATTGTGGCCTGTGGCACATCTTACAATGCCGGTATGACCGCGCGTTACTGGTTCGAAGACATCGCTGGCGTAAGCTGTGATGTGGAAATTGCGTCTGAATTCCGCTACCGCAAGTTCGTTACCCGCCCGAACAGCCTGCTGATCACCTTGTCTCAGTCCGGTGAAACCGCTGATACCCTGGCAGCGCTTCGCCTGGCCAAGGAAAAAGGCTATATGGCGGCCATGACAATCTGTAACGTGGCGGGCTCTTCACTGGTGCGTGAATCAGATTTTGCCTTCATGACCCGTGCGGGAGTGGAGATTGGTGTGGCATCAACCAAGGCCTTCACCACTCAGCTTTCTGCCCTGCTGATGCTGGTGACGGCGCTGGGTAAGCAGCAAAACCGCATTAGCAAAGCGAAAGAAAAAGAGATCGTTGAAGCGCTGCATGCCCTGCCGCAGCAGATCAATGCTGCACTGTCTTTCGAGAAAGAAATAGAAGAGTTGGCCACTGACTTTGCCGACAAGCACCATACCCTGTTCCTGGGCCGTGGTGAGTTCTACCCGATTGCGATGGAAGCTTCGTTGAAGCTCAAAGAGATCTCCTACATTCACGCTGAAGCCTATGCGGCGGGAGAATTGAAGCATGGTCCGCTGGCACTGATTGATGCCGATATGCCAGTCGTCGTCGTCGCGCCAAGCAATGAACTGCTGGAGAAGCTGAAATCAAACGTGGAAGAAGTTCGTGCTCGTGGTGGCCTGTTGTATGTCTTCGCCGACGCGGATGCAGGTTTTGAGGCTGATGAAACCATGAAGATCATCACCATGCCGCATGTTAGCGAAATCACTGCTGCAATTTACTACACCATTCCGATGCAGTTGCTGTCTTATTATGTGGCATTGATCAAAGGGACCGATGTGGATCAGCCGCGTAACCTTGCCAAGGCGGTTACTGTCGAATAAAAATCAGCTTGTTAGCCTTAGGCCTAACAACTTGTCTCAAAAGTGAGAAAAGGCACCCTTGGGGGTGCCTTTTTTATTGGGGCAAGGAGTGAGCGTCTACTATCTAGACAGGGATGGTTGCTTTTTTTGCGTTTTAGGAAAAACCGGCAACGTGGTCATCATTTGCAAACCAAATTACGACAGCCAGAATGGCGTTCGAATGTAAGTGCATATTAAATAATGATTTTTTAATTTAATCTCAAGTTGGCTTATGTTGTGCAATCCAGTAATGAAAGCTAGGCATTATTCATTGTGTTGTATTGGAGGTGTGACATGACAGATCCAAAAGCCCAAATCGCAGCCCGTATCAAAGAAGCCAGGGAATGGAAAGGCCTGACCCAGGTGCACATGGCCCAACAACTTAAGGTAGCGCGTCAGACCTACCTGGATTTGGAAACGGGTAAAACCGAACCCAAGGTGAGAATGCTGTCGGAAATCTCGGAGATCACCGAGCGGCCGTTGACCTGGTTTGTGTACGGTGATGAAGGCATTGAAATCTTGGAGAGTGAATATAAAGAGGAGATTGATCGCTTGCTGCAGTATTTCAGCCGCCTGCCCCACTCGGCTAGGAATGTTATCTTGCAGCAAAGCATTAATTTGGCTGGATTTATGGCGGAGTATACGCGAGCGCTAACCCAGCGGGACAAGTCGTAAAACTGGTCAGATCTGTGTCAGGCTATGCTGACACAATTGTTTGCGTTGTGTCTTGATAGCTGGTCATTAAGGGGAGGGGGTCACAAATTATAAACATCGCTGATGTGTAAATCTTTGTTCCTAATGAATAATTAAAATATGAATGACATTATACTCATTAAGGAATTGAGATACTCCTCCAAGCGCTGCGGGTATTGGCTGTGGATGGAGGGGTATCGTTGAGGAAGCTATGGAACAGGTAAAAACGTGGATTGCACAGAGGATCAAAGATGCACGGGAGTGGAAAGGGATCTCCCAAGTGGCGATGGCAAAGCATCTCGATGTTGCCAGGCAAACGTATCTTGATCTCGAGTCGGGAAAAACGGAGCCGAGGATTTCTACTCTGGTGAAGATCGCGGAATTAACCGGCCAGCCCCTGGGTTGGTTCGTGTTTGACATCCAGCGTCCGGAAATGCAGCAAGAGCAGCTCAAGACTGAGCTCATCCAGCTGTCGGCACTCTATGAACAGTTAGCCGAACCTCTACGGAGCCAAATGCTGGCTTGCCACATCAATCAGCTGAAAGTGATTCTCGTGCACCTCGGTGTGGATGAGGCTGGGGAAAACAAAGCAGCCTCCGAGGCTGCCTTGTCGTCTTGATGCTTGTCTCGTTGGGTCCTCATTATTGTGCGAGGAAGAACTGGTAAGCCGGGTTGTCTGTTTCGTCTTTCCAGCTATAGCCGAGTTCACGGAGGTGGCTGGTGAAGGACAGCAAGTCCTGCTCTTCCAGCTCGAAGCCGCACAGCACCCGGCCATAATCCGCGCCATGATTGCGGTAATTGAACAGGCTGATATTCCAGTGGGTGCCCAGGGTGTTGAGGAACTTGAGCAGGGCCCCGGGGTATTCTGGAAACTCAAAGCTGTACAGCCTTTCTTTCAATGGCTTGGATGGACGGCCACCAATCATATAGCGGACATGGACCTTGGCCATTTCGTCATCGGATAAATCCACCACCGGATAACCACCTTTGCGCAGGTCGGCAATGATGCTGTCGAGCTCTTCCTGGCCCTGGATCAAACGTACCCCGACAAACACATTCGCCAAACTGTCGTTGTTGTAGCGGTAGTTGAACTCGGTAACGGCACGACCGCCTAGGATATGGCAGAAATCGAGGAATGCCCCCGGGCGTTCGGGAATGGTCACCGCCAGTAGCCCTTCGCGTTTTTCCCCCAGCTCGCAGCGCTCCGAAACATAGCGCAGGCCGTGGAAGTTGAGGTTGGCCCCTGACAACACGGCGGCAAGTTGTTTGTCCTTGAGCTGGTGGCGCTCGGCAAATTTCTTGAGCCCGGCCAGTGATAGCGCCCCGGATGGTTCGGCGATTGCCCGGGTATCTTCGAAAATATCTTTTACTGCCGAGCAGATCTCGTCGCTGCTTACGGTAATGGAGTCATCAAGATACTGCTGGCACAGGCGGAAGGTCTCTTCGCCGATGCGTTTGACCGCCACGCCATCAGCAAACATACCGACCTGATCCAAGGTCACCGGCTCACCGGCATCCAGTGCGGCACGCAGGCAGGCCGAATCCTCGGCCTCGACCCCGATCACCTTGATCTGCGGCATCAGTTGCTTGATCAGGACCGCGACCCCCGCAGCGAGCCCACCGCCGCCGACCGGAACAAAAATGTAGTCGAGGTGGCTATTTTGCTGGACCAGCTCGACGCCAATCGTCCCTTGCCCGGCGATCACGGCTGGGTGATCGAAAGGCGGAATGAAGGTGTAGCCGTGCTGGCCCGCCAGCATCTCGGCATGGGCCTTGGCTTCGTCGAAGTTGCCGCCGTGCAGTACCACCTTGCCGCCGAACCCCCGTACGGCATCGACTTTGATATCTGGGGTGGTTCGCGGCATGACGATGGTTGCCTTTACCCCAAGGTGTTTGCCCGACATGGCCAGGCCTTGGGCATGGTTACCCGCCGAAGCGGCGATGACGCCGGCTTGGCGCTGAGCCTCAGTCAGCTGGGCCATCATATTGTAGGCACCGCGCAGCTTGAAGGAGTGGACCGGCTGGCGGTCCTCCCGTTTAAGCTGAACCTGGTTGCCGATGCGGCTGCCAAGACGGGTCATGCTTTGCAGCGGCGTGACCTGAGCGACTTCATATACCGGAGCCCGCAGGATCTCCCGCAGGTAGTCTGCCCCGCAGGGCAGCTCGGCCTCGTGGGCCTGAGTGACTTCGCTCATCATAGATTATCCTTCCAGCTTCGATTTATCGCGTACCGCACCCTTATCGGCGCTGGTCGCAAGGTTGGCGTAGGCGCGCAGGGCAAAGGACACTTCGCGCTGACGATCCACTGGCTTCCAGCCGCGTTGTTCGGCTTGCTCACGGCGGCTGGCGAGCGTTGCTTCGTCGACCTGCAGCTCGATACTGCGGTTGGGGATATCGATGGCAATGGTGTCGCCGTCCTGGATCAGGCCGATAGTGCCGCCGTTGGCAGCTTCCGGCGAGACGTGGCCAATCGATAGGCCGCTGGTGCCGCCGGAGAAACGGCCGTCGGTGATCAGCGCGCACTCTTTGCCCAGCCCCATGGATTTGAGGTAAGTGGTTGGGTAGAGCATCTCCTGCATACCTGGACCGCCTTTCGGGCCTTCGTAGCGGATCACCACTACATCGCCGGCTTTGACCTTGCCCCCCAGGATCCCCTCAACGGCGGTTTCCTGGCTTTCGAACACAATCGCCGGGCCGGTGAAGGTCAGGCAGCTCTCATCGACCCCAGCGGTCTTCACGATGCAGCCATCGAGAGCCATGTTGCCGGACAACACCGCCAGGCCGCCGTCTTGGCTGAAGGCGTGTTCTTTGCTGCGGATACAGCCGTTTTCACGGTCATCATCCAGGGTATCCCAGCGGCAGTCTTGCGAGAAGGCCTGGGTGGTACGGATCCCGGCTGGGCCGGCACGGAAGAAGTCTTTCACTGCCTGTGACTCGGTCTGCATCACATCGTAGTGCTTGAATGATTCTGCAAAGCTTTGGCCAAGCACATTCTGGCAGCTGCTGTGGAACAGGCCGGCACGATCCAGCTCGGCCAGGATACCGTAAACCCCACCCGCCCGGTGAACATCCTCCATGTGGTATTTCTGGGTCGATGGCGCCACCTTGCACAGGTGCGGAACCTGGCGCGACATGCGGTCGATGTCTTCCATGGTGAAGTCGACCTCACCTTCCTGCGCCGCAGCGAGCAAGTGAAGGACGGTGTTGGTTGAGCCGCCCATGGCTATATCGAGGGCCATGGCGTTTTCGAACGCTTGCTTGGTCGCGATGTTGCGCGGCAGTGCGCTAGCATCATCCTGCTCGTAGTAGCGCTTGGTCAGCTCGACAATTCGCTTGCCGGCATTGATAAACAGCTGCTCGCGGTCGGCGTGGGTGGCCAGCATCGAGCCGTTGCCAGGCTGGCTCAGGCCCAGTGCTTCGGTCAGGCAGTTCATCGAGTTGGCGGTAAACATACCCGAGCACGAGCCGCATGTCGGGCACGCCGAGCGTTCGATCTGCTCGCTCTGCTCGTCGGAGACGTTAGGATCGGCGCCCTGGATCATGGCATCAACCAGATCCAGCTTGAGGATCTGATCCGACAGCTTGGTCTTGCCGGCTTCCATTGGGCCGCCGGAAACAAAGATCACCGGGATATTGAGGCGCAGCGAGGCCATCAGCATCCCCGGGGTGATCTTGTCGCAGTTGGAGATACAGACCATGGCATCGGCACAGTGGGCGTTGACCATGTATTCGACCGAGTCGGCGATCAGCTCGCGTGACGGCAGAGAGTAGAGCATGCCACCGTGGCCCATGGCGATACCATCATCAACAGCAATGGTATTGAATTCTTTGGCGATACCGCCCGCCGCTTCAATTTCCTTCGCGACTAACTGGCCGAGATCCTTGAGGTGGACATGGCCCGGAACAAATTGGGTGAACGAGTTGACCACCGCAATAATTGGCTTGCCGAAATCTTCATCTTTCACGCCGGTGGCGCGCCATAGGGCACGGGCACCAGCCATATTACGGCCGTGGGTGGTAGTGGCGGAGCGGTACTTGGGCATAACGATAAATCCTTTTGCTGTATTGCTTGGCCGGTGTGCTGGACATACCGGCCGCGGTGTCAGTGTTTACTTGTCGGCAGGGTAAACGTAGTCAAGCCAACCCCATTTGTCCTCAGTCTCGCCATTGAACAAGCCGAAGTAGGCTTGCTGGAGAGCTTTGGTCACTGGGCCGCGTTTACCTTCTCCGACGGTGATCTGGTCGACGCTGCGAACTGGCACGATTTCGGCAGCGGTCCCGGTCATGAAGATCTCATCGGCAAGGTACAGGGCTTCGCGGGCAATGTTTTCTTCGCGCACTTCATAACCGCGCTCTTTGGCCAGCGTCATGATGGTGTCACGGGTGATCCCCGGCAGGATGGCGCTGGTGGTGGGTGGGGTCGACAGGATGCCGTTGCGAACCACAAACAGGTTCTCACCTGCCCCTTCCGACAGGTAACCGTCAACACTCAAGGCGATCCCTTCGGCATAGCCGTGGCGGCGGGCTTCACCGCCGACCAGCAGGGATGACAGGTAGTTACCGCCAGCCTTGGCAGCGGTCGGGATGGTATTCGGTGCGGCACGGTGCCAGCTGGAGATCATCGCATCGACCCCGTTTTCCAGCGCTTCCTCGCCCAGGTAGGAGCCCCACGGGAAAGCCGCCACCATCACGTCCATCTCGGTGCCCACTGGCGGGCAAACGCCCAGGCCAACATTGCCGACATAGCCCAGCGGGCGGATATACGCCGACTCCAGCTGGTTGACCCGCAAGGTCTCACGGCAGATCTCCATCAGCTCTTCCGAGCTGTACGGGATCGGGAAGCGGTAGATTTTGGCTGAGTTTTTCAGACGATCCATGTGTTCTTTATGGCGGAAGACCGCCGGGCCTTTCGGGGTGTTGTAGCAGCGGATACCTTCGAAGACCGAGGTACCGTAATGCATGGCATGGGTTAGCACGTGCACCTTGGCATCGCCCCAAGGCACCATTTCACCGTTGAACCAAATAAAATCCGCTGTGTTGGCCATGTTTGTTCCTTCCTTAAAATCTAATCTCGGTTTGCTACGAGTGTGGTTTCGACGGTACGAATATCCCAGAGCTTTTCGATTTGGTTGATCAGCGTCGTTATTGGTCGGTCGCTGTCGACAAGGATTTCGATACTGGCGATTTTGCTTTCATGGTTTTGGGTTGCATTCACTTGTTTTATCACAAAACCACGGTGACGGATCACGCGCAAGATACGCTCTAATAATACTGGCTTATCATCCGCTTTGATGTCGAGTAAATATCTGTCCATTAAGTATTCTCCAGCATATCTTGATTTGCCGCGCCAGGTGGTACGAGGGGCCATACATTGTCTTCTTCCGAGATCAATACATGGAGTAAGTAAGCCGTATCGCTCGCCAACATCTCTTTTAGTGCCGGCTCCACCTCCTCCTTGCGGGTGATGGTTTTGCCCGGGATATCGAAGGCTTTGGCCAGCATCACGAAATCCGGGTTGTCATCGAGAATGGTTTCGCTATGGCGGCCATCGAAGAACAAAGACTGCCACTGGCGGACCATGCCCAGGCGCTGGTTATTGATCAGCACCATCTTGACCGGGATCTGGCGGCGCTTGAGGGTTCCCAGCTCCTGGATGTTCATCATGAACGAGCCGTCACCGGTGATCAGGATGGACTCGTCATTCGGGCGGGCGACCTTGGCCCCCATCGCCGCCGGCAGGCCAAAGCCCATGGTGCCAAGGCCGGCTGAGGTGATGTAGTTCTGCGGCTCGCGCGGCTGGATGTGCTGTGCCGCCCACATCTGGTGCTGGCCGACATCGGTCGAGACGATGGAAGAGTCCGGCATCATGTCGGATAGCTGCTTCATCAGCAGCGGCGCATAGATCAAGTCGCCCGGGTGGTCATAGCGCCACTTGTTCTGCTGGCGCAGGCTGTCAGTGTAGTCGACCCAGTCGCTGATGTTCTGGCTGAGCTCCAGTTGCGGCAGGATGACGTTGATATCTCCGCGCAGCGGCGCATGGGCATGCCGTAGCTTGTTGAACTCGGCGGCATCGATATCGATATGGATCACCTTGGCATGTGGCGCGAAGGTGTCTAGCTTGCCGGTTACTCGGTCATCGAAACGGGCACCGATCACGATCAGCAGGTCACATTCCTGCACCACCAGGTTGGCGGTCTTGGTGCCATGCATGCCTAGCATTCCCAAATAGTGCGGGTTGTGGCGTTCGATGGTCCCCAGTCCCTTGAGGGTACTGACTGCCGGCATCGGGTTCATGGCGAGGAAGGTTCTGACGGTCTCGGTCGCATGGGCGAGTTGGACCCCGCCACCGACATACAACACTGGGCGCTGGCTAGCTGATAATACGTGTTGGGCGGCAGCAATTTGCTCGCTGGAAACGACAGGGATCGCAGGGGGAGTGATGGGAGTCAGATCCCCTGCCGGTGCCAGGGCCAGCTGGACATCTTTGGCGATATCGACCACCACTGGGCCAGGGCGGCCGGTCTTGGCCACTTCGAAAGCCTCGGCAAGCGTTGGGATCAGTTCGTTGATATCGGTCACCAGGTAGCTGTGCTTGGCACAGGCCAGTGACATGCCTATCACGTCCATTTCCTGGAAAGCATCGGTACCGATGTGTGAACTGGCTACCTGCCCAGTGATAGCCACGATAGGCACTGAATCGAGAAAGGCGTCAGCCAGTCCTGTCATCAGGTTGGTGGCGCCCGGGCCGGATGTCGCCATGCAAACGGCAACATCCTGGGTGGCTCTTGCCATGCCGATCGCGGCCATGGCAGCCCCTTGTTCGTGGCGGCATAGGATATGCTCGACCCCACCGTCATAAAGGGCATCATAGATAGGCATGATGGCACCACCCGGGTAGCCAAATACCGTTTTTATCCCCTGCTTCTGCAGCGCCTTTACGACTAACTCTGCTCCCGTCATCGCTGCTCTCCCCTGTTCCTTGTCGGTGACGTGCTGATTGTTAATTCAGCGAAATTGATGAAATAGTCCAAAAAAAAGCCCCCTAGCCTGTTGGCTTAGGGGGCTTCTCTGCGTTTGTTGTGCTTGCTGCTAATTTACGCCTGCCCGACCCCCTCGTAGTGAAATAAGCACCACGATGACGTTGATAATGAGAAGGAGGGCGTTGGCCATAAATTGCATTGACTGTCTGTCCGATTTTTTATGTTAAGACGTTGTGTTGACCTAGTGGTAACACAGACATCGCTCGCATGACAAGAAAAAAATCAAAATTATTTTGCAATCCGGCTGCATAAATAGGCTATTGGTGAAACGTATTTGGTGAAAATGTTTAACTTTTTTGTTTGAAATAACAGCAGGATGACTATTGATGAACCTTGCCATTATCCATAGCCGTGCCAGTGTCGGGGTTCAGGCCCCTGCGGTCACTGTCGAGGTGCATATCAGCAATGGAATGCCCGCTTTTCAGCTGGTCGGGTTGCCAGAGACCAGTGTCAAGGAAGCCAAGGACCGGGTGCGCAGTGCCATCGTCAATGCGGGGTTTGAGTTTCCGTCGCGGCGCATAACCGTTAATCTGGCGCCAGCCGATTTGCCCAAGGAAGGCGGTCGTTTTGATTTACCGATTGCTCTTGGGATCCTGGCTGCTTCGGAGCAAATACCTGCCGATAAGCTGCAATTTTTTGAGTTTTTGGGGGAGTTGGCGCTTTCCGGTGAGTTGCGGCCGGTCAAGGGAGCACTGCCCGCGGCCTTGGCGGCCGGACAGGCCAAGCGTTGCCTGGTGGTACCCGATGGCAATGGCGATCAGGTGGCACTGGTGGGTAAAGAGCAGCATAAATCGGCCCAAAGTCTGTTGGCGGTCTGCGCCCACTTGCATGGCGAGGGCGAATTGTTGCTGGTGCAGTCTGAGGTTGCTGATCTCGAAGAGCAATCCGCGCCGGCCCGTGACATGCAAGATATCATTGGCCAGCAGCAAGGCAAGCGGGCGCTGGAAATTGCCGCTGCCGGCGGTCATAACCTGCTGTTTCTCGGCCCGCCCGGCACCGGTAAGACCATGCTGGCGTCCCGGTTGTGCGATTTGCTACCGCCGATGTCCATTGAGGAGGCGATGGAAACTGCTGCGGTTGCCTCGCTGACCCAGCAGCATATCCATGAGAGTAATTGGCGCCAGCGTCCCTTCCGTACCCCTCACCATTCCAGCTCGATGGCGGCGTTGGTCGGTGGGGGCTCGGTCCCCCGACCCGGTGAAATATCCCTTGCCCACAACGGTATCCTGTTTTTGGACGAGATGCCGGAATTCGAGCGCAAGGTGTTGGACTCGCTGCGCGAACCGCTGGAGTCCGGCGAGATCGTGATCTCCCGCGCCACCAGCAAGACCACTTTCCCGGCCCGGTTCCAGCTTATCGGTGCCTTGAATCCCAGCCCGACCGGCTTTTACGAGGGCAACCAGTCGCGTACCAACCCGCAGGCCATACTGCGCTATCTCAGCCGCTTGTCCGGCCCGCTCCTCGACCGCTTTGATATGTCGATTGAGATCCCGGCGCTGCCGCGCGGGACACTGGCCGATGGTGGCGATCGGGGCGAGCCCAGTGCGGTAATTCGTGAACGGGTATTGGCCGCGCGAACCTGCATGGTCGAGCGCAGCGGTCGGGTTAATGCCCTGCTGGGGACGCGTGAGCTGGATACCTTCTGCAAGCTTGGCAGGCAGGATGCGGAATTTCTCGAAACCGCCTTGCACCAGCTCGGCCTGTCGATCCGGGCCTACCACCGGATCATCAAAGTGGCGAGGACGATTGCCGATCTGGCTGGGAGCGAAGCGATAGAGCGGGGGCATCTTGCCGAGGCACTGGGGTACCGGGCAATGGATAGGTTGCTGCGTCAGTTAACTGCGCAGGCTGTATAGGAGCGGAGAGGGCATAGCAAGCGAGCAGTAAGACAAAAAGGCCCGCAGGCCTTTTTGTCTTGTTTGGCGGATCGGCTGGACGGACTTATTTGGTCAGCAGGTAGTTCACCAGCTCGAAGTACTCGTCGATAGATTTGACCTTGCCGGCTTCAACTTGGTACTTGTTGTTGACGATAATCGCCGGTACGCCGGTCAGGCCGCTGTCCTGGAAGGCTTTGTTGAAGCGGTTCACCATCGAGTTCACGGCAAAGCTGTTGAAGGCACCGTCGAAGTCTTCTGCGCTGACGCCTTCATCCAGGAAGATCTGGCGCAGCTCGTCGTCGTTGCGCGGTGGTTTTTGCATGTCATGGACGCGGGCAAACAGCACTGGGGTCATGGTGTCTTCCACGCCGAGCACCACGGAGGTAGCGTAGGCCTTGCTCATCGACTTACCCATCGCGCCGCCCATGAAAGAGACGTGGTTCTTCTGCAGCTTGGCATTGTCCGGCAGGTTTTTCTTCAGCTGCTGGATGATGGGCTCGAAGCTGTTGCAGTGTGGGCAGTAAAACGAGAAGTATTCGGTCACCACCGGGCTGCTGGACTTTGGCAGATCCAATACCTTGTAGTAATCGCCCTCGGTAAACTTCGCCGCCTGAACCGACAGCGACAGCAGTGCCACGCTGGCAAAAGCTAGGATTTTCTTAAACATGAATCAAATTACTCCCTTAAATCAAAGGTCTGAAATAACGCCGTTATTTATTCGGTGTCGTGATTAGTATTTATTACCATTGTGGCATCAGTTGCAATGGCGGCTCGTTGAGGGCTGCCAGCTGCTCCTTGAAGGCCAAGACCTGGCCTTCCCAATACTTGGCATCGGCAAACCAAGGGAATGCCTGCGGGAAAGCAGGATCTTCCCAGCGACGGGCCAGCCACGCCATGTAATGTACCATCCTAAGACCGCGCAAAGGCTCAATCAGTTGCAACTGTTTGTGATCAAAATCGGCAAACTCGCAATAGGCCTCCAGAATTGTATCGAGCTGGGCTAGCTGGTCATGGCGCTCGCCGTTGAGCAGCATCCACAGATCCTGGATAGCCGGGCCGTTGCGCGCATCATCCAAATCGACAAACAGCGGACCGTCACGCCACAGGATATTACCCGGGTGGCAGTCGCCGTGCAGGCGGATAGACTGCCAGTCATTGTGCCACTGTTGCTCCAGCTCGCGGATCAGGGTATCGAGGTCGGCAAAAAAAGCATGCTTGAGGTGATCGGGGATCATGGCCGACTGCTCGAGGGTCTGGCGAGGCTGGTAGAGGTATTCTTCGAGACCGATGGTCGGTCGGTGCTGGAATGTTGTGCGCTGGCCTACCCGGTGGATCCGGCCCAAGAAGCGCCCGACCCACTCGAGCTGGTCAAAATTGTCGACTTCGAACTGGCGCCCGCCCATGCTAGGAAATAAGGCCAGGCGGTGGTGCTGAAAAGGGTGCAGGGTATGGCCGGCGATGTTGATCGGGGCTGCCACGGGAATCTCTTGCTCGGCCAGCTCCAGCGTGAACTGGTGCTCTTCGCCGATCTGTTCGTCGGTCCAGCGCTGGGGGCGGTAGAACTTAGTGACATAGCGGGCACCATCTTCGGCGACAAACTGGTAAACCCGGTTCTCATAGCTGTTGAGCGGTAGCAAGCCGGATTCAGCCCGAATCCCGATGCTGTCGAGGGCGTCCAGCAACAAGTCTGGGTTTAGATCGGCAAAGTTGAAGCCGTGTTGTTGTGTCATCGTGACTTTCCACTAGGTACAGGTTGTACGCAATTATAACATCATAATAAGAAAGGGCCTTTCATAGCCCCTTCTTTACACTATTTTGCATGCGTTGGGCAGCCGAGCTAGCGTAACTCGCCGATGAAACGGCTTTCGGTATGGATCTGGCTACCATCGCTCTCCCGAGTCAGGGTGAAGGTGATATCGGCAATCGTGCCTTGCAATAGGTACGGGTCGACGCCGAGGCTGACCGGCAGGGTAAAGATTTCGCCTGCTTCGACGTTGATTTGCTGCGGGCCATACCACTCGATCTCCTCGATACCGCTCACAGACAGCGTATAGCGGGTATCCTGCTGGGTTTTATTGAGGATCTTGAGGGTATAGGTATTTTCCACCAGTCCTTGGTTGTTGACCCTAAACAACTGGCTGCGATCGCGGATCACGTCCAGCCCCATCGGTTGTACTGCTGCCAGCAGATAGAAAAACAGGCCAACCATCGCCACCATCACCCCGCCATAGCCGATCAGCTTAGGACGCAGGACATGGGTACGATGGCCTTCCAGTTTATGCTCGGTGGTGTAGCTGATCAGGCGCTTGTCATAGCCCATGCGCGCCATGGTTTCGTCGCAGGCATCGACACAGGCACCGCAGTTGATGCATTCGTACTGCAGGCCATCACGGATATCGATACCCGTTGGGCAAACCTGCACGCACAGGTTGCAGTCGATGCAGTCGCCGAGCCCAAGGGCCTTGGGGTCTTTCTTGCGAGGTCTTGGGCCGCGTGCTTCGCCGCGGGCCTCGTCGTAGCCGACGATATAGGTGTCCTTGTCGAACATGGCTGACTGGAAGCGGGCGTAAGGGCACATATGGATGCAGACAATCGAGCGCATCCAACCGGCGTTGGCATAGGTGCAGCCGGTAAAGAACAGCACCCAGAAGCCAGCCCAGAAACTGGTACTCAAAGTAAAGAAGTCGATCACCAGGGATTTGATCGGCAGGAAATAGCCGACAAAGGTCAGCCCGGTGGCGAGGGCCACGGCGAGCCAGGCAAGATGCTTGAGGACTTTACGGCCAATGAGCTTGGCCGTGGGCCTCATGCTGTCTTGCTTGCGGCGTTTGTTGGCGGGCCCTTCGAGTTTTTCCTCAAACCAGATATAGATGAAGGTCCACACGGTCTGCGGGCAGAAATAGCCGCACCATACCCGGCCGAGGAAGGTGGTGACAAAAAACAGGGCAAAGGCTGCAATCATGAACAGGGTGGCCAGTAAGGTCAGATCCTGGGGCCACAGGGTGGTGCCGAAAAAGTTGAATTGCTGTTGGCCAATATCGAGCAGGATGGCCTGGCGGTCGCCATAGGGGATCCAGGGGAGTCCCATAAACAGCAGCATCAGCAGCCAGCCCATGCGGCGACGAAGTTGTTGGTATACCCCCTTGGCGGCCCGGACATATATTCGGTTGCCGGGGTTAAAGCGGTCTGCCCCCCCTTTGTGGGTCTTCGGGTTGAAGGTCGGCGGGGTGGCATCCTTTATCTTGATTTTCTCTTGGGTCATGACATTACTTTCCTTGGATGCTGCTTGGCGTGCAGCACAGCCGGTACATTGCCGGCCAGTACGTTGTAATTGTAAGAGATTGGTAAATAAATGTTACAGGGGGGAGTATATCCTAGCCGCGGGGGGGAGTACGCTAGCAAGGTCATAATTTAGGCAATGGATAGCGAGAGTGTGAGGTGGCGGCTGATCACGGGAGGAATGTGGTCAGGCGCATGGACGCTCGGAAAAGAGAAGAGGCTGGGCCGCAGCGGCCCAGCAGGGGATCACTTGATGATGCCGCGGGCACGCAAGATGGCGGTTTTGAAATCGTCTTCGCAGTCTTTGGCGATACCAGGGATCATTTCCTGCTTCTCGCTGTTACGCATCTTCAGGTGGTAAATCAGAATGTCGTCGGTCAGATCTTCCAGCTTACCTTCGAATTTGGCTTCTTCCGCCAGTTTCAACAGAAACTGAACCAAGTTTAGATCCGGATCCTTGAGCCATTCAGGGTGAATGAGTTCAATCATTTCATTGACGCGATGGGTCTTCATAATAACTCCGCTAGTAAAGGCTGATGTATTTTTATAGTCATATTTATAGTGTGGGTAACGTTATAACAAAGAAGGGATGGATACAAATAGCTGGAGGCAAATAAAAGGGCAGCCCGAGGCTGCCCTGCACACGTTTCGCGCTACGCAGCTTGTTCGCTGCTGCCGAGGATGACATCAGCCTTGTGAGAGGCTGGGGTCACCGGCAGGGGCTGAACTGCGGCGTGGTTTTTCTTGCTTTTCAGTGTTGGGGCGTGCGAGGTACTGCGCAGGCGAGATGGGCTGCGAGGTGTACTGTACCTGACAAACGAGGCTGGGCGCATGATTTACCTATTAGTCAGGCGCTTCCGTGGCCAGGGTGAATAGATTATTGCCGCATCTGTGTTGTTGGCTGGGCCGTTCCTCTGCGGGAATAAAATGGTGTTTAATTTTTCGCCGCGAGAATAGCAACAACCTATCATTAAGTCGAGTATTAATTGACCATGTGCGTGGTATTCGGTTCTGTTTTTTTCGGTGCATGCAAGCGAATTGTTACCCGTCTCGTCATCTGTGAAGATAAGCCGTTTATCTGGTGCCGCTTTGTGGTCTAATGCAGCCTTGCTGGCTATAAATGCCTGCCCGATGAGTCAAGGCGGGACGATAACAACAGCCTCTGGAGGGAGTTAATGGATCACGATCAGCAGCGACGGGTCACCAGCCGTAATTTGTCTTATAAACTGGCAGAGTCAATAGGACAACAGATCTTGCGCGGAGAAACGGCACCGGGTGATATTTTGCCGGGGGAAGTGGAACTGGGCGAAATGTACGGGGTAAGCCGAACCGCGATTCGAGAAGCAATCAAAATGCTCGCGGCCAAGGGGATGGTATTGCCCCGTCCGCGTATCGGCACCCGGGTGCTGCCGAAGCGCAATTGGAATTACCTGGATCAGGACTTGTTGGCCTGGCTTAATTTCGAGCAGCAAGGTGATCTGGTATCTGAATTCCAGCGGGTCAGGATCTCCCTGGAGCCAGAGGCCGCGGCACTGACCGCCCTCAATGCCAACGAGGTTGATCGCGAGGAGCTCTGTCGCCTGATGGCGGAGATGCATGCCCTGGGCGAGCAGTTCGATCAGGAACGTTGGGTTGACGTCGATACCCGCTACCATCAGCTGATTTATTTTGCGTCGGGCAATCATTTCATCAGCCCGTTCGGCAACCTGTTCAAAGCGGTATTCGAAAGCTATTTCAGGGTGATCACCCGGGAGAAACTGCTGAAGCTGGAGCTGCACCAGAGGGTGGTGGACGGGATTATGGCCCGCGATCCGGAAGCGGCCAGGCAGGCCACCATTGAACTGCTGCGCTAGACCAAGAAAACGAAGCTTCGGCTTCGTTTTTTGTTTGTGCACCAGATCGCTTAGTCCCTCTTGAAGCGATACTGTGTTCACTGCAATATAAGTATCATTTCATATTGAAAGTGCGTACCGGGTCGCGTGGGCCATGCGCATGCAGCAAAGGAGATGCTCTGATGTCATTATTCCGCAAAAGCCTGGCCAGCCTTGGCATTGGTTCGGCTCGGGTCGATACCGTGCTGCCTCAGGGGGTATTGATCCCGGGTGAGCCCTTGGCGGTCGACGTGCAGGTCCATGGGGGGAAGGTGGAGCAGCAAATCGATAATATCCACTTGTTCCTGTGTTGCCGCTACGAGGATGAAGTGGAAACCAGCCGGGGAGATAGCCAGCACCGCAAGGAAAAAATCACCCAGATCTGCCGTCTGGCGGAATGGTCCCTGCCCTATTCGTTCGTCATCGGTGCCAACGAGGAGCGGCATTTTGAGGTTAGCCTGTCGCTGCCCTTCAATACCCCTATCACCATCGGTGACTCCCATGTCTGGCTGGAAACGCATCTCGATATGCCGCTGGCTTTTGATGCCAAGGACAAAGACTTGCTAACGGTGAGGCCCGATCCCCTCTTGGATGGGGTGTTCTCGGCCCTCGAGCTAGCCGGCCTGAGGATCCGCCAGGTCGAATGCGAGGCGGCCAAAGGGTTTGCCCTGCCATTTGTTCAAGAGTTTGAGTTTGTGCCGGTATCTGGGCCATACCATGGTCGATGGCGTGAACTGGAAGTCGTGGTCTACCGTGATGAATCGGGCCTGCAGATGTGGTTTGAAATCGACCGCCGTCAGCGTGGTTTCAGCGGGATGCTGGCGGGGCTGCTTGGCCGTGGCGAGCTGGAGCGCTACTGCGAGATCCCGGCCAGCCTCCATCCGCAGCAGGCTGGCGAGCGGGTACTGGCTTTTTTAGACCAAGCAACCTAACTGGCTTCATTGGGCTGCCTGACCGTGAAATGAGAACGGTTGCTAAAAAATATCCATTTCAGCTTACACCTGTAAGCTTAATGTGCCATACTGCTGATCTATTGAGCATAAACTCTATTTATGAGGACGACAGCAATGGCAGAGCAGGTGGCGATCGAATCGGGGTATTCAGTAACGGAGGAGGTAGCAAACAGTGTGAGCCATGCCCTAGGCATGGTATTTGGGATTATTGGCCTAGTCTTGCTGCTCGTTCAGGCGGTCGGTGCTGATGCCGATGCGCTGAGTATTACCAGCCTGAGTATTTATGGTGCCAGCATGATTTTGCTCTACCTGGCATCGACCCTGTATCACGCGATCCCGTTCGAACGGGCCAAGCGGGCACTGAAGATCTTTGATCATTGCGCCATCTATTTGCTAATTGCCGGTACCTATACCCCGTTTCTCCTGATATCGCTGCGAACACCGCTGGCGATCACCCTGATGGTGGTGATCTGGGCCATCGCACTGGTTGGTATTATGCTGAAAATCGCCTTTGTCTATCGCTTCAAACGGCTGTCATTGGCGACATACCTGACTATGGGGTGGCTGTCGCTGATAGCCATCTACCCGTTGGCGATGTCCTTGGCCACCGGAGGCTTGGTATTGCTGGCCGTAGGGGGCATTGTTTACTCGGTCGGGGTGGTGTTCTATGTCAACAAGCGTATCCCCTATAACCATGCGATTTGGCACTTGTTTGTGCTGGGCGGTACTGTTTGTCATTTCCTGGCGATTTATTTCTACGTTACGCCGGTCTGATCCCGGTGCGCGGCATATATCTGCTTGTGGCAATAAAAAAGAGAGCCGGTTGGCTCTCTTTTGTTTTCTGCGCAGGCGGTATGGCTAGTTGCGCCAGAATGCCGGGAAGAACACGACCAGTACGGTCAGGATTTCCAGCCTTCCCATCAGCATACCGAAGCTCAGGGTCCACTTGGCCAGATCGGGCAAGGTAGCAAAGTTGCCGGTCGGGCCTATCACATTGCCCATGCCCGGGCCGACGTTGGCCACGGCGGTGACAGCACCGGTAATACTGGTGACGGCATCGAGCCCCTGCATACCGAGGACAGCGGCTACCACGACGATGGTAAGGACAAAGGTCAGGGCAAAGGCAACCACCGAGCGGACAATCCCATCGGTCACCGGGCGGCCGTTATAGCGCTGGATAAACACCCCCGATGGATGGATCAGCTGCATCATCTGTTTGCGCAGCAGGGCGAAAGCGACCTGGAAACGGAAGATCTTGATCCCCCCCGCTGTCGAACCCGAGCAGCCGCCGACCAGCATGATGAAGGCGAACACTATGGTCGGGAATGGTCCCCAGGCGGTGAAATCATCGAGGCCGAAGCCGGTGGTGGTGACCACCGAAATAATATTGAACAGCGAGACCCGGAAGGCGTCGATAAAGCGGTAGTCCAACTGCCAGGTTAACCACAGCGCAACGGCAAGCCCGGCGGCGAGCACCAAGAGGGTGAACCCCCTTACTTGGGCATCACTCAGTAAGGTGCGGGCCTCTCGTTTGCGCAGCGCCTGGACAAACAGCAGGAACGGCAAACCACCGGCAAACATGAACACTATCGCCACCCAGTGGGCACTGTTGGAGAAGTGGTTCATTGAACCGTCCGAGGTCGAGTAGCCCCCGGTCGACAGGGTGGTAAAGGCATGGTTGATGGCATCGAAGGTGTTCATGCCTGTCAGCAGGTAACCGAGGAAACACAGGCCGGTCAGGCTGAGGTAGACATTGACTATATTCTTGGCCACGCTCTTGGTCCGCGGTGAGCTTTTATCGGACCAGTCGGAGGACTCGGTCTGGAACAGGCGCATACCACCGACGTTGAGCATCGGTAGGATGGCCACCCCCATAACGATAAAGCCGATCCCACCCAGCCACTGCAGGGTGGAGCGCCAGAGCAAGATGCTTGGAGCCATATCATCCAAGCCGCTCAGGACCGTCGAGCCGGTGGTGGTGATCCCCGACATGGTCTCGAAATAGGCATCGGTGAAGCTGATATGGTTGATAAAGACAAACGGCAAGGCGGCAAAGGCACTGGCAATGGTCCACACCAGGGTGGTGATCAGGAACATATCCCTTACCCCGAGCTTGAACTCGCTGGTTCGGCCGAATGTCAGGCACAGGAAAGCCACCACATGGGTGATCAGAACTGCGGTGGCGAAGTCGATAAATCCCTCAGTCCCAGTGGCGAAGGCCACCAGGGTCGGGACATACATGAACAGGGCGATCTTGGATAAGACCAGCCCTATCACGAATAGAATGGGACGAAAGTTGACCATGATGGATGCTACAGGAAGAACGGGCTTGGTTGGAACAGGCGTTCAACGTCTGGGATGTATTTCTTGTCGACCAGGAACATGACCACGTGGTCGTTTTGTTCGATCACGGTCCGGTCATGGGCTATCAGTACCTCTTCACCACGGACGACCGCACCGATAGTGGTGCCCGGCGGTAGCTTGATCTCGCCGACGGCCCTGCCGACTACCTTGGAAGTGCTTGAGTCACCGTGGGCAATGGCCTCGATGGCTTCGGCCGCCCCGCGGCGGAGCGAGGAAACATTGACGATATCGGCTTTGCGGACATGGGTCAGCAGGGCCGATATCGTGGCCTGCTGTGGCGAGATCGCAATATCAATCGTCCCGCCCTGGACCAGATCGACGTAGGCCCCGCGCTGGATCAGCACCATGACCTTTTTGGCCCCCATCCGCTTGGCCAGCATGGCCGACATGATGTTGGCTTCGTCATCGTTGGTCACGGCAATGAACACGTCGATCTGCTCGATGTGCTCTTCGCTCAGCAGTTCCTGATCGGAAGCATCCCCACAGAACACGATGGTGTTTTCTAGCATCTCGGACAGGTTTTCCGCCCGTTCCGGATTGCGCTCGATCAGCTTGACGCTGTAGTTCTGCTCGAGGCGGCGGGCAAGGCCTGCCCCGATGTTACCGCCACCGACAATCATCAGGCGCTTGTACGGTTTTTCAAGGCGTTGCAGTTCACTCATGACCGAGCGGATATGGTTGCTGGCGGCGACGAAGAACACTTCGTCATCGGCTTCGATAATCGTGGTGCCACGCGGGCGGATCGGCCGACCCTGACGGAAAATCGCAGCCACTCGGGTATCGACATGGGGCATATGCTCGCGCAGCGCAGACAGGGCGTTACCGACCAGCGGGCCACCGTAATAGGCTTTGACGGCAACCAGGCCGACTTTGTCTTCGGCAAAACCGACCACCTGCAGGGCGCCCGGGTATTCGATCAGGCGTTCGATATAACCGGTTACCAGTTCTTCCGGGGCGATGAGGTGATCGACCGGCACGGCGTCGGACTGGAACAACTGATCCTTTTCCTTGAGGTATTCCGGCGATCGGATACGGGCCACCCGGTTTGGGGTGTTGAACAGGGTAAAGGCGATCTGGCAGGCGATCATATTGGTTTCATCGGAGTTGGTGACCGAGACCAGCATGTCGGCATCCTGAGCCCCAGCTTCACGCAGGGTGCGGGGATGGCTGGCAAAGCCCTGCACAACCCGCAGATCATACTTATCTTGCAGCTCGCGCAGGCGCTCTGGGTCCTTATCGACGATAGTAATATCGTTGTTCTCGCCAACCAGGTTTTCGGCAAGGGTACCACCGACCTGTCCGGCGCCGAGAATGATAATTTTCATAGCATATGCCTGATTAATAGAATCGTTGTAGGTTACTACGCTTCGGGATAAGGGTCATGCAGAACTCTGCTCATTTAGAATAACTTAGTTTTCAGCGATAGAAAGCGAACACGCTGAATTACCCGCTTAACGTCCCGAAATGTGAACAAAAAAACGGAACTTGATGGTCAAGTTCCGTTATCGGCTATTTAGCTTGTTTTGCGCATAACGGCATAGTAGAAGCCGTCCATATCCTGTTCGCCCGGTAATATCTGGCGACCGGGTTGCTGGCGATCGCTACCGATCAGCTCGGCATCGGCAGTGCGCTCAAGGAAGGCTTTGACCTGCTCGCTGTTTTCCTGTGGGGTGATTGAGCAGGTTGCATAGACCAAGGTGCCGCCTGGCTTGAGCTGTTGCCACATGGCATCGACGATTTCAGACTGCAACTGGGCCAGCGCGGCGATGTCATCGGCGCGGCGTAGCCACTTGATGTCCGGATGGCGGCGGATCACGCCGGTGGCCGAACATGGCGCATCGAGCAAGATGCGGTCGAACTGTTCGCCTTGCCACCACTGTTCAGGGTGGCGGGCATCGGCACACAGAACCTGGGCTTTCAGGTTAAGGCGCTGCAAATTGTCATGTACCCGTTTGAGACGGTTGTCATCACAATCGATAGCGACCACTTGGGTATCCGGCTGGCGCTCCATGATATGGGCGGTTTTGCCACCCGGTGCCGCGCAGCAATCGAGGATCAGTTCGCCGGCCTGAGGCTGGAGGTATTCTACCGACAGCTGGGCGGCGGCATCTTGGACGGACACCCAGCCATCGGCGAAGCCCGGCAGCTTGTTGACATCGCAAGGAGCATGGAGCTTGAGGGCATCCGGTGCTTCAGAGTGGATCTCGGTTTCGATCCCGGCCTCGTCCAGCAGGGCGCGGTAGGCATCGCGAGTGTGGTGCTGGCGGTTGACCCGCAGCCACATCGGGGCCTTGGTATTGTTGGCGGTGGTGATGCGATCAAGTTGCTCCGGGTAGCTGGCTTTTAGCAGCTTGAGCAACCAGCCAGGATGACCGTAGCGACCGGCATCATGACTGGTCGCTTGTTCATCAAGGCTTTCCTGCTGGCGCTGGTAGTTGCGCAAAATAGCATTGATCAGGCCGCGCAGCTGCGGCTTTTTCAGGTTCTTGGTGGCATTGACCGTTTCGGCGACGGCGGCGTGGGGCGGGATACGCATATAACCCAACTGGTAAAGACCGACCAGAATAAGGTGGTGGAAGACGCGCTGTTTGCCTTTGAGCGGCTTGTCCATCAGTTGCTGGGTGATTGACTCCAGACGTGGCAGCCAGCGCAGTACGCCATAGCAGATCTCTTGGAGCAGCGCATGGTCACGCTCTTTGATATCTTGTTGGGCAGCTGGCAGGGCGGTAGAAAGCGACTGGCCCTGATCAACCACTTGATAGATAACCTTGGCTGCTGCAGCTCTTACGTTCATGCAGATTTCCTGATGTGTTGACCCGCGGCCAAGGGTTCATTGTGCCGTGGCTTCGGGGTGAAAAAAGTAAGGCCAGTGCAAGCACTGGCCCTTGGAAGGTTACAGTACCGTACCGGGTTCGAACCATTCGCGGCGCGAGTTCAGCAGATCGTGTGCCTTCATCGCTTTTTTGCCCGGCGGCTGGAGCTCGGTCAGGCGCAGTGCCCCTTGGCCGGTGGCCACCAGGATCCCCTGCTTGTCGGCTGCCAGAATTGTTCCCGGTGCCTTACCTTGATTATCGGCTTCAACACGGGCCTGCCAGACTTTGACGTTCTGTTCGGCAACCACGAAATAGCTCATCGGCCATGGGTTGAAGGCACGGATGCAGCGCTCGATATGCTCAGCGTCATCGGCCCAGTTGATGCAGGCCTCTTCCTTGCTAAGCTTCTTGGCGTAGTTGGCTAGTGCGTCATCCTGCTTTTCAGGAGCGGCTTTGCCCTCGGCAATATCAGCTAGGCAGTCTACCAGAGCAACGGGACCCAGTTCGGCCAGTTTCTCGTACATCGAGGCGCTGGTATCGCTAGGTTCAATCGGCAGGGTGGCAATCTTTAGCATGTCACCGGTATCCAGGCCGATATCCATCTGCATGATAGTCACGCCGGTTTCTTTATCGCCGGCCCAGATCGAGCGCTGGATTGGCGCGGCACCCCGCCAGCGCGGCAGGATAGAGCCGTGGACATTGATACAGCCGAGTTTTGGGGTATCCAGTACCGCCTGTGGCAATAGCAGGCCGTAGGCCACCACCACCATGATGTCGGCATCCAGGTCTGCCAGTTGCTGCTTGGCTTCGTCGGACTTGAAGTTTTCCGGCTGGTAAACCGGGATATTGTGCTCAAGCGCGATATTCTTGACTGGGCTGGCAGTCAGCTTTTTACCGCGACCCGCCGGACGGTCAGGCTGGGTATAAACCGCAATCACGTCGTGCTCCGAAGACAATAACGCCGCCAGGTGACGGGCGGCGAAATCCGGAGTACCTGCAAAAACAATTTTCAAAGGTTTGCTCAAGGTAGCGTCCTTAAATCAGGTGGGCGAATTAGGCTTTGTTCGCGTGTTTTTCGTTGAAGCGCTTGATTTTGGTCAGCTTGTCCTGGATACGCTTGCGCTTTAGCGGTGACAGGTAATCGACAAACAGCTTACCTTCGAGATGGTCAAGCTCGTGCTGGACGCAGATAGCCAATAGGTCGTCGGCCTCGAAGGTGAATTCCTCGCCGTCACGGTTCAGGGCTTTCACCGTCACCTCTGCCGCACGTGGTACCAGGGCACGGGCTCCAGGCACCGACAGGCAGCCTTCTTCGATACCGTCCTCACCGCGCTTTTCGATGATTTCTGGGTTGATCAGTACCATTGGCTCATTGCGCTCTTCCGACAGGTCGATCACCACGATGCGCTGGTGGAAGTCCACCTGAGTTGCAGCCAGGCCGATCCCTTCTTCGTCGTACATGGTTTCCAGCATGTCATCGACAAACTTCTGGATCTCAGGGGTCACAGCTTCAACCGGTTTGGCAACCGTGCGCAGGCGCTCGTCAGGGAATGTTAATACTTGCAATACAGACATAGATACTCGTTTTAAAGACAGTACTGATAACAGGGATCGTTCAATTGTTCTAATTCTAGTCATTTTAAAAGCCAAATCATAGTACCCCGTTGCAGTACCTGCTGGCATTGACCCTGTGTGACACCTGCATGCGCCACCTCAACGGCCTGCAACACCCGCGCCGGAAAAGTGAAGCCGGCCGAAAACTCCGAGGGAACAGGTCGCGTTCGCTGGACACGGCAAAGGGGCGGTGACAGCCTGATGGTCGGTTTGGCTGAAGGGCGGCGGAATAATGAAGATGCTGAAAGCGTTAATGGGGTACGGGGTGCTGGGGCTGGCTGCTGCCGGGATGTGTGTGGAAGGGCAAGCTCGGGCTTCAGATCTAAATCTTATTGACGGTGCGCCCGCCGTTTATACGGTCAAGAAGGGGGATACCCTGTGGGATATCGCCGAGCATTACCTCCACAGCCCCTGGCGCTGGCCGGAGCTGTGGCAGAGCAACCGCAGTACGGTAGCGGATCCCCACTGGATTTACCCCGGTGATCAGCTCTACTTGCATTGGGTGGATGGCCAACCCCGATTGCAGCGTAAACCGCGTCGGTATCTCGCCCCTAGGGCGGTTGCCTCGCCGAAGCCTGTCACGACCCTGCCGGCTGATTTACTGCTGCCCTATCTCGCAGAAGATAAGTTGCTGGCGAAAACGGATCTGAAGTACTTGCCACATGTGATTGGTGACAACCGGGCTTTGGGATACATCCCCCGTGGAAAAACAGTTTGGGTTGATATGCCGCTGTCCAAAGGGGATAAGTGGGGGATCTTCCGGCCCAAACAGCTGTTGCAGCGTGAACTGGATTCGGGTGAAACGGCCGAGGTCTTCAGCCTAAAAGAAGTGGCGCGGGGTGAGGTGGTCGCGGTAACGGAGACCACCAGTGCCGTGCTGTTGACGGGAGCCCGGCGGGAGGTACAGCCCAATGATGTGCTTTTGCCCGCCCCGTTGCCAGTCAGCGAGGCGGCATTGAGTTTTTCCCCCTTTCCTTCCCCGGCCGCCGTCGAGGCTCAAGTCTTGTCCGGAATGGGGGGAATGGAGTATATCGCCACTCATGAGACCGTGGTTTTGGATCTAGGGCATATTGATGGTTTGGCCGCAGGCCAGGTGTTCAGCCTTCTCCGGCCCGGGGCGGGTTATGTTGGTGCGAAAGGTCATTACGCATACAGCAAACCTGAAAGTCCGATACTGCCTTCTCGCCTGGCTACTTTCGAATCACAGCAGTTGCTGGCTATGCCTATTGGCGAAGTGATGGTGATCCGCCCCTATGAGTATTTCAGCCTGGCCATTGTGACCAAGGCTACCGAGCCCTTCAGAGCCGGGGCGAAGTTAGTTTCCCCTTCGCGAGGGTAAGCCGACGCAATGTCCTCGCTCTATGATTGGCTAGTGGTGGCATCCGCTCCCCAGCTGGGGGGGTATCGCATCGGGCGATTGCTGGAGCGCACCACCCCGGCTTGCCTGTTGCAGATGTCCGATCACGACCGGAGAGGGCTTGGCCTTAGCGAGCGCCAATGCCAGCATCTGAAACATCCGCCGCTGCGGCGTATTGAGCGGTGCCTCGAGTGGCACCGCCGCCCCA
This sequence comes from Photobacterium gaetbulicola Gung47, assembly GCA_000940995.1. NCBI lineage: Bacteria > Pseudomonadati > Pseudomonadota > Gammaproteobacteria > Vibrionales > Vibrionaceae > Photobacterium > Photobacterium gaetbulicola. The sequence continues at coordinate 285,726 of CP005974.1, read as the reverse complement.
ATCAGCAGATCATCACACTGGGTTCCCCGCTTTACCCCCCATTGCTAAAAGCGATCCCCTCTCCTCCCCCGATATTGTTCGTGCGCGGTGAGCCTCGGTGGTTGCATGAGCCTCAGTTGGCGATAGTCGGCAGCCGAGCGGCCAGTATTGACGGTCTGGAGGCGGCATCTGAATTTGCTGCCGCGATGGTTGCGGCGGAATATGTGGTAACAAGTGGCCTTGCACTGGGGATAGATAGCCGAGCCCATTTTGGAGCATTGAAAAATGGTGGTGCCACGGTTGCGGTATTGGGCTCTGGCCTTGATAAGGTCTATCCGGCAAAGCACCGAGAGCTCGCCGAGACGATTGTCGAGCAGGGGGCGCTGGTGTCGGAATTTTGGCCCGATGAGGCACCGCGCCCGCAGCATTTTCCCCGCCGCAATCGAGTGATCAGTGGGCTGTCGGTCGGCGTACTAGTGGTTGAGGCCGAAATCAAAAGCGGATCTTTGATCACCGCCCGCTATGCACTGGAACAGGGGCGGGATGTTTTTGCCATTCCCGGTTCGATATACAGTGCAATGAGCCGAGGGTGCCATGCACTGATAAAAAACGGTGCTAAATTGGTCGAAACGCCGGTCGATATCTTTGAGGACGTTGGGGTGCTCACCGAGTGTGCAAAAAGTAGCCGATCGATTCTTTCTGCCCCACAACCTGAAAATGAAAAATTGCCATTTCCAGCGCTGTTGGCTAACGTAGGCAATGAGGCAACACCCGTAGATGTAGTTGCTGAACGCAGTGGGCTGCCCGTTCATGAAGTCATGATGCAGTTACTTGAGTTGGAATTGCATGGCGTGGTCGCTGCCGTACCAGGTGGCTATGTCAGAACGAGGAGGGGCTAGTTATGATGGATATCCTAATGTACCTGTTTGAAACCTATATCCACAGCGATGCGGAGCTCATGGTTGATCAGGATGAACTTTCCGAAGAGTTGCTTCGTGCTGGTTTCCACCAGGAAGATATTTACAAGGCGCTAGAGTGGCTTGAGAAGCTCGCCGCCCTGCAAGATACCGAAGAAACCCCTTACATGAACACCAGTTCAGTGACGGCTATGCGTATTTACACGGCGCAAGAAATGTCGCGACTGGATACAACTTGCCGTGGCTTCTTGACCTACCTTGAGCAAATCCACGTACTGGGTGCAGACACCCGTGAAATGGTGATTGACCGGGTGATGGCGCTGGAGACTTCAGATTTTAATCTCGACGATCTGAAATGGATTATCTTGATGGTGCTATTCAATGCGCCGGGTAATGAAAGTGCCTACAGCCAGATGGAAGAGTTGCTGTACGGTATGGAAGATGGCTATATACACTAAATGCGTTGCGGTGGGTTGTTGTTGAAGATGGTTGAGTCGTATGTCTGGAAAAATTAACGCCCAGCTATTCAGTGCCCATGAGCACGCGCTGGAGCATGATAACCTGTGCCCGGAGTGCGGCTCGCCGCTGGCCATGCGCAACAGCAAGCGCGGCCCTTTCCTCGGCTGCACCCGTTACCCCGAGTGCGAATACATCAAGCCCTTGGCCCAAAATGACGGCCACATCGTCAAGTATCTCGGGCAAGTTTGCCCTGATTGCGGCGAGGAATTGGTATTACGCCAAGGGCGCTATGGCATGTTTATCGGCTGTAGCGGCTACCCACAGTGCCACCATATTGAATCTCCGGAGAAAAAAGCCGAGTCGACCCAGATCCCCTGCCCTCAGTGCCAGCAAGGTAGCCTCGTTGAGCGCAAGTCACGTTACGGCAAGGCGTTTTATGCCTGCGATCAGTACCCAAGCTGTCGCTTCGCGGTCAATGCCAAACCCGTGGAAGGCCGGTGCCAGGTCTGTGGCTTTGGTCTGCTGGTCGAGAAGAAGCTGGCTAGCGGTACCAAGCTGCAGTGTGCCGATCGTCGTTGCCATGCCTATCAGGAAGAGGTCTTAGAGTAGCTGCAAAATTGCTCACCCATATAAAAACAAAGCCAGCAGAATGCTGGCTTTGTTTTATTGGTCGGTTAGCTAGCGCTTGAGGGCAGGAAATGCTGCTGGGTCAAGGTAACTGGCAATCGTTGCCAGAGAGCTATCAAGCTGCTCTTGGGTATCAGCACAGACATTGATGTGCCCCATTTTGCGGCCTGGTCGCTTTTCTTTGCCGTACCAGTGAATATGGCACTGCGGGTGGCTGAGCAAATCGGTTGGCAGGCGGTCTTCTCCAAGGATATTGATCATCGCTGTCGGGCGTAGCAACGCCGTGCTGCCCAGCGGCATACCGGCGACGGCACGCAGGTGGTTTTCGAACTGACAGGTTTCGGCGCCCTGCTGGGTCCAATGGCCTGAGTTGTGTACCCGCGGGGCGATTTCGTTGACCAGCAGCTTGCCGCCGACATCAAAGAATTCAATCGCTAAGACGCCCACATAGTCCATCGACTCGGCTAGCGAGCGGAACATGGCTTCGGCTTGATTCTGCAGTGCTTCATTGCCCGTTAGGGCAACCGATAGGCTTAGTACCCCGTCAGTGTGGGTGTTTTCTGCCAGTGGGTAGACTGCGATATCGCCATTCTTACCACGGGCACCAACCAATGAAACTTCGCGGTCAAACGGCACGAACTCTTCGGCCACGATGGCCTGGTTATCGGTTTGTGCCATGAACTCTGCCATTTCTGGCCAGATCCTGTCAGCATCTTCACGTTGCTTCAGGCGCCATTGGCCTTTGCCATCATAACCGCCCAGGGCACTTTTCAGTACCATCGGCAGGCCAACGGTGTCTATCGCGGCGGTCAGGTCGTCACGGCTGTTGATCAGGTGGTATTTGGCATTGGCAACGCCGGCACTGTCGAGCAATGCCTTTTCGAGGCGGCGATCACCGCCGGCCTTGATGGCATCAGTCGTTGGGAGAAACTTACCGCTCTGCTCGCAGATATCAAGAATCTCATGGGGGATATGCTCGAATTCTGCCGTAATCACATCGGAATAGGTGATAGCCGTATTGAGTCCTTTCAGCATGACTTGTTGAGTCAGTGGGTGTACCACATTGCCTGTGCCAACATCATACGCAAAGACTTCGATGTTCAGTGGTGCGCCGGCCAGCGACATCATTCGGGCAAGCTGCCCGGCACCAAGTACCAGTACTTTCATTATGCTTCCTCGGCCGGATTCGGGTTGGCCAGAACAGTGTCAGTTTGTTCCTTGCGGAACGCATCGATAGCGGCCATGACGGTGCTGTCTTGGGTACCGATGATTTGTGCGGCGAGCAGGCCGGCATTGGCTGCACCGGCTTCACCAATTGCGAGGGTACCTACCGCCACACCTTTTGGCATTTGGACGATTGAAAGTAGCGAGTCCATTCCTTTCAGTGCGCGGGACTGAACCGGTACCCCAAGGACTGGAAGGCTGGTGAAGGCGGCTGTCATACCCGGTAGGTGGGCTGCACCACCGGCACCGGCAATGATCACCTTGATACCGCGCTGTTGTGCTTGCTCTGCATACTCAGCCAATAGATGCGGAGTACGGTGGGCAGACACAACCTTGGTTTCATAAGCAATGTTGAAGCGGTCCAGCATTTCAGCTGCGTGCTGCATGGTTGGCCAATCTGACTTTGAGCCCATGATGATCCCAACTTTCATCCCGATCTCCTTTGGGGTAACTAAACTGTGAGGTATTAATGCATGTGCCGCGCATTATACGAGTATTTTTTGTGAAGGAAAACGTTTGCGTCGGGTAAATTGCAACAATGATTAACGAGCATGGAGTTGTTAGTAAGGAGTCGGTAAGATAGGTAAACAGAACGTTAAAACGGACGTCAGTCATTTCAAAGAGGTACCTGTGGAGAACCTTAATCAAGTGGTTGCTGCTTTGCAGCAGCAGGGTGTTATTGCCTATCCGACCGAAGCGGTGTTTGGCGTGGGGTGTGATCCTGATAGTGAAACCGCCGTGAACAGGCTGTTGGCGCTAAAACAGCGCCCGGTCGAAAAAGGCCTGATCCTCATTGCCGCCAATTATGAGCAGTTGGCGCCCTATGTCGATGACAGCGGATTGAGCGAAGAGCAGAGAGCGCGTATTTTTGCCTCTTGGCCTGGGCCGGTAACCTGGGTGATGCCGACCAAACCGGGTGTGCCGCGCTTCTTGACCGGGCAGTTCGATACCATAGCCGTGCGGGTGACGGATCACCCCCTGGTACAGCAGCTGTGCCTGGCTTTTGGCAAACCGCTGACCTCGACCAGTGCCAATCTGACGGGGCAAGAGCCTGGCCGCACGGTGGCCGATGTCGAAGCGCAGCTGGGCTCTCAGCTGTCGGCGATTTTAGAAGGGGAAACTGGAGGGCGAGATAATCCTTCTGAAATCAGGGATGCCATTACCGGTAATGTTTTCCGCCAGGGATAGGATGAAGCGAATGCAGCAAGTGAATAAAGAAGCCGTTAAAGCCTTTTTACTGGATCTGCAAGATAGGATCTGCCGTGCGGTGGCCGAGCAAGACGGCCAGGCAAGTTTCGAGCAAGATGAGTGGCAGCGGGAACAAGGTGGCGGTGGCCGCAGCCGGGTCCTGCGCGAGGGGCGTGTCTTTGAGCAGGCCGGTGTTAACTTTTCTCATGTGTTCGGCACCCAGATGCCGGCGTCGGCAACCGCGCATCGCCCGGAATTGGCCGGGCGCAGCTTTGAAGCGATGGGCGTATCGTTGGTGATCCACCCGCGCAACCCGTATGTGCCGACCTCTCATGCCAATGTTCGCTTTTTCATTGCCGAGAAAGACGGGGAAGCTCCGGTCTGGTGGTTTGGTGGCGGTTTCGACTTAACGCCGTTCTATCCGTTTGAAGACGATTGCCAGCATTGGCACGATACCGCCAAAGCGCTGTGCCAGCCGTTTGGCGAGTCAGTCTATGACGAGCACAAGGCGTGGTGTGACAAGTATTTCTTCCTGCCTCACCGTAATGAGACCCGTGGGGTCGGCGGTCTGTTCTTCGATGATCTTAACGAATGGGGCTTCGAGAAGAGCTTTGCCTATATGCAAGCTGTTGGCAATGGGTATCTGGATGCCTATCTGCCGATTGTCGAGAAGCGCTACCCAACCCCTTATGGTGATCGAGAGCGCCAGTTCCAACTTTACCGCCGTGGTCGTTATGTAGAGTTTAACCTGGTGTACGACCGTGGCACTTTGTTTGGCCTGCAAAGCGGTGGCCGCACCGAATCTATCCTGATGTCGATGCCTCCCCTCGCCCGCTGGGAATACAGTTATTCCCCGGAACCGGGTTCGCAGGAAGCCGATCTCTATGACAATTACCTCAAGCCGCGCAGTTGGTGAGTGTCTAAAGGGTTTGAGTCATTGAATCGGCAATGATAGGGTCAGTAGCAATACTGGCCCTTTTTTATTGGTTTGATAACACGGAACCCCGGCATATGGATAAGTATGTTGTTTTTGGCAACCCGATTGCCCAGAGTAAATCCCCTTTTATTCACACCCTCTTTGCCCGCCAGACCGGACAGGACATGCGTTATGACGCTCAACTTGCTCCGGTAGACGGTTTCAAAGAAGCTGCGGAGGCGTTTTTTGCTGCTGGTGGCCGCGGGTGTAATGTCACTATGCCATTCAAAGAAGACGCGTTTGCTTATGCTAACCAGTTGACCGAGCGGGCCCGGCTTGCTGGTGCCGTCAATACTTTGAAGAAACTCGATGACGGTGTGATCCTTGGCGATAATACTGACGGTGAGGGATTGGTGCAGGATTTGCTGCAGCACAGCACCTTGCTTGAAGGTCAGAGGGTGTTGCTCATCGGTGCGGGGGGCGCAGCTAGAGGCGTGGTATTGCCGTTATTGGCCCAAGGTGTTAGCTCTTTGACGATTGCTAACCGCACGGTAGAAAAAGCCGAGGCGCTGGTTGAGCTATTTGCCTCCCATGGCCCTGTCGAGGCATTGTCTTTATCTGGACTCGAAGGTAAAGAATTTGATGTGATCATTAACTCGACATCTGCGAGCCTCAGTGGTGAGCTACCGGGTATTCCTTCAAGCTTGATCCGCCCTGAAGTGACTTGCTATGACATGGTGTATGGGGCTGAGCCGACAACTTTCAATATTTGGGCCAAAGAGCTTGGCGCAAGGGTAACACTCGATGGTTTGGGGATGCTGGTTGGCCAGGCTGCTGAGAGTTTCATGCTATGGCGGGGTTTACGCCCTGGAGCCAAACAGGTCCAGCGTGAGCTTCGCCGTACCTTACAGAAATAAAGAAGACAATGAACCAAGATATATTATTTGTAGATCTACAGACCTGGGACAGCGCACGCCAGGCCGTTAACTTCCCGGCCCAACAAGGCGGTGCACTGATCAACTGCTGGGTTAGTCGGGTATGGCTGGAGAATAAGTGCGGCCAGACACTGGTCGATGAGAGTGCGGTTCTCAATGCTTTTGCCCTGTGCCGCTTTGATTTGGAAGATATCGCCGAAAATTTGATTGAAGATGAAGATTTCAATCAAGATGGCGATATCGAAATCACTTGAGCCCTACCCTTCAGCTAGGTACTCATTTTTCAGCCTGACATAGTTGTCGGCGGAACCTGGCAAAAATGCGCGTTCTTTATCGGATAATGGGCGCGCTTGTTTTACCGGGCTACCGACATAGAGGTAGCCACTCTCTAGAACTTTTCCTGGTGGGACCAAGCTTCCCGCACCGATAATCACGTCGTCTTTAACAATTGCCCCGTCTAAAACGATAGCTCCCATTCCCACCAACACCCGATGGCCGATCTGGCAGCCGTGTAGCATTGCTTTATGGCCGATGGTCACGTCGTCTCCAATAAGCAGGGGGTGCCCAAGCGGATTATTGGTGCTGGTTCGGGTGACATGTAGGACGGTACCATCTTGGATATTGCTTCTGGCACCTATCTTTATATGGTTAACATCGCCGCGTGCGGCGACCAAGGGCCAAATACTGGCATCTTGCCCTAGGGTAATGTCGCCGACGAGTACTGCCGATGGGTCGACATAGGCGCTAGAAGCAACATTAGGATAAGTGCCTTTATAGGGGCGTATAGATGAAACCATATCGATGAGCCTTAAAATTTTAAGTTTATATCGTTAGATTAGCTTTGCTACGGTACAAATAATATCGAAAAATGCGGCTTTTGTTTGATTAGTGCACAGTTGGTCCGAAAAGATGAGTTTTTTTTAAAATTGCCCTTGCTAACGTGATCGAACTCTCTATAATGCCATCTCACCGACACGGAGCACGGCGAGTTAAGCCGGCAACGTAGCGGATTGTTCTTTAACAATTTGACCATGCAATCTGTGTGGGCACTCGTGAAATGATAGTCAACAAAAGAATTATCAATGAAACTGAGTGACCAATACGAAATAGCTTCGGCTATATCGGCACAGTCAATTCATTCATTACTTCGGTAATGGATTAACAGTATTCATTGAGCCAAAACTTTAATTGAAGAGTTTGATCATGGCTCAGATTGAACGCTGGCGGCAGGCCTAACACATGCAAGTCGAGCGGCAGCGACATACACAATCCTTCGGGTGCGTTTATGGGCGGCGAGCGGCGGACGGGTGAGTAATGCCTGGGAATATGCCCTGATGTGGGGGATAACCATTGGAAACGATGGCTAATACCGCATAATCTCTTCGGAGCAAAGAGGGGGACCTTCGGGCCTCTCGCGTCAGGATTAGCCCAGGTGAGATTAGCTAGTTGGTGAGGTAAGAGCTCACCAAGGCGACGATCTCTAGCTGGTCTGAGAGGATGATCAGCCACACTGGAACTGAGACACGGTCCAGACTCCTACGGGAGGCAGCAGTGGGGAATATTGCACAATGGGGGAAACCCTGATGCAGCCATGCCGCGTGTGTGAAGAAGGCCTTCGGGTTGTAAAGCACTTTCAGTCGTGAGGAAGGCATATGCGTTAATAGCGTATGTGTTTGACGTTAGCGACAGAAGAAGCACCGGCTAACTCCGTGCCAGCAGCCGCGGTAATACGGAGGGTGCGAGCGTTAATCGGAATTACTGGGCGTAAAGCGCATGCAGGCGGCTTGTTAAGCCAGATGTGAAAGCCCGGGGCTCAACCTCGGAATAGCATTTGGAACTGGCAGGCTAGAGTCTTGTAGAGGGGGGTAGAATTTCAGGTGTAGCGGTGAAATGCGTAGAGATCTGAAGGAATACCGGTGGCGAAGGCGGCCCCCTGGACAAAGACTGACGCTCAGATGCGAAAGCGTGGGGAGCAAACAGGATTAGATACCCTGGTAGTCCACGCCGTAAACGATGTCTACTTGGAGGTTGGTGTCTTGAACACTGGCTTTCGGAGCTAACGCGTTAAGTAGACCGCCTGGGGAGTACGGTCGCAAGATTAAAACTCAAATGAATTGACGGGGGCCCGCACAAGCGGTGGAGCATGTGGTTTAATTCGATGCAACGCGAAGAACCTTACCTACTCTTGACATCCAGCGAATCCTTTAGAGATAGAGGAGTGCCTTCGGGAACGCTGAGACAGGTGCTGCATGGCTGTCGTCAGCTCGTGTTGTGAAATGTTGGGTTAAGTCCCGCAACGAGCGCAACCCTTATCCTTGTTTGCCAGCACGTTCGGGTGGGAACTCCAGGGAGACTGCCGGTGATAAACCGGAGGAAGGTGGGGACGACGTCAAGTCATCATGGCCCTTACGAGTAGGGCTACACACGTGCTACAATGGCGTATACAGAGGGCTGCCAACCAGCGATGGTGAGCGAATCCCAGAAAGTACGTCGTAGTCCGGATTGGAGTCTGCAACTCGACTCCATGAAGTCGGAATCGCTAGTAATCGTGGATCAGAATGCCACGGTGAATACGTTCCCGGGCCTTGTACACACCGCCCGTCACACCATGGGAGTGGGCTGCACCAGAAGTAGATAGCTTAACCTTCGGGAGGGCGTTTACCACGGTGTGGTTCATGACTGGGGTGAAGTCGTAACAAGGTAGCCCTAGGGGAACCTGGGGCTGGATCACCTCCTTAACGATATGACTGCGTTTTATGCAGTGTCCACACAGATTGCTTGGTTGAAATGGTTTTAGAAATAGCAAAAGTGCTAATGAATAACGTCAGTTATTGATTAACGCTTTTGCGTTATGCTCTTTTAACAATCTGGAAAGCTGACTAGTAAATTGAATTCTTTGAATTCAATACTAATAGTTTCTACTTAATAAGTAGGAACGAGTTCTCAAGCAACACACATTCAAGTGTCTTGTGTAAGAGTCCGGCGAAACACAGTTCATCATACTCAGATGAACAACCTTGGTTGTTGAGCCATACGAACAGACCCCTTGGGGTTGTATGGTTAAGTGACTAAGCGTACACGGTGGATGCCTGGGCAGTCAGAGGCGATGAAGGACGTGCTAACCTGCGATAAGCCAAGAGAAGATGGTAAGAATCACTATACTCTTGGATTTCCGAATGGGGAAACCCAGCTGCATAAGCAGTTATCAGTAAGTGAATACATAGCTTGCTGAGGCGAACCGGGGGAACTGAAACATCTAAGTACCCCGAGGAAGAGAAATCAACCGAGATTCCGGCAGTAGCGGCGAGCGAACCCGGATTAGCCCTTAAGCTAGTTTTGCGTCAGGTGAATGTGCTGGAAAGTACAGCGATACAGGGTGATAGCCCCGTAACCGGTAGCGCATTATCAGTGAAAACGAGTAGGACGGGACACGTGATATCCTGTCTGAATATGGGGGGACCATCCTCCAAGGCTAAATACTCCTGACTGACCGATAGTGAACCAGTACCGTGAGGGAAAGGCGAAAAGAACCCCTGTGAGGGGAGTGAAATAGAACCTGAAACCGTGTACGTACAAGCAGTAGGAGCCCTTCGGGGTGACTGCGTACCTTTTGTATAATGGGTCAGCGACTTAATTTTAGTAGCAAGGTTAACCGATTAGGGGAGCCGTAGGGAAACCGAGTCTTAACTGGGCGTACAGTTGCTAGGATTAGACCCGAAACCAGGTGATCTAGCCATGGGCAGGTTGAAGGTGAGGTAACACTTACTGGAGGACCGAACCGACTAATGTTGAAAAATTAGCGGATGACTTGTGGCTAGGGGTGAAAGGCCAATCAAACCTGGAGATAGCTGGTTCTCCCCGAAAGCTATTTAGGTAGCGCCTCGGACGAATACTACTGGGGGTAGAGCACTGTTAAGGCTAGGGGGTCATCCCGACTTACCAACCCTTTGCAAACTCCGAATACCAGTAAGTACTATCCGGGAGACACACGGCGGGTGCTAACGTCCGTCGTGGAGAGGGAAACAACCCAGACCGCCAGCTAAGGTCCCAAAGTTATAGCTAAGTGGGAAACGATGTGGGAAGGCTCAGACAGCCAGGATGTTGGCTTAGAAGCAGCCATCATTTAAAGAAAGCGTAATAGCTCACTGGTCGAGTCGGCCTGCGCGGAAGATTTAACGGGGCTAAGCTATACACCGAAGCTGCGGCAATGCATTTATTGTATTGGGTAGGGGAGCGTTCTGTAAGCGGTTGAAGGTGCATCGTAAGGTGTGCTGGACGTATCAGAAGTGCGAATGCTGACATGAGTAACGATAAAGGGAGTGAAAAACTCCCTCGCCGGAAGACCAAGGGTTCCTGTCCAACGTTAATCGGGGCAGGGTGAGTCGACCCTAAGGCGAGGCCGAAAGGCGTAGTCGATGGGAAACGGGTTAATATTCCCGTACTTCTTACTATTGCGATGGGGGGACGGAGAAGGCTAGGTGGGCCTGGCGACGGTTGTCCAGGTTCAAGGGTGTAGGCTGTAATCTTAGGCAAATCCGGGATTACACTAGGCTGAGACCCGATGTCGAGCCGCTACGGCGGTGAAGTCATTGATGCCATGCTTCCGGGAAAAGCCTCTAAGCTTCAGATAGTAAGGAATCGTACCCCAAACCGACACAGGTGGTCGGGTAGAGAATACCAAGGCGCTTGAGAGAACTCGGGTGAAGGAACTAGGCAAAATGGTACCGTAACTTCGGGAGAAGGTACGCTGCCGGCGGTGAAGAGACTTTGCTCTTGGAGCTGCTGGCAGTCGCAGATACCAGGTGGCTGCAACTGTTTATTTAAAAACACAGCACTGTGCAAAATCGAAAGATGACGTTATACGGTGTGACGCCTGCCCGGTGCCGGAAGGTTAATTGATGGGGTTAGACTTCGGTCGAAGCTCTTGATCGAAGCCCCGGTAAACGGCGGCCGTAACTATAACGGTCCTAAGGTAGCGAAATTCCTTGTCGGGTAAGTTCCGACCTGCACGAATGGCGTAATGATGGCCACGCTGTCTCCACCCGAGACTCAGTGAAATTGAAATCGCAGTGAAGATGCTGCGTACCCGCGGCTAGACGGAAAGACCCCGTGAACCTTTACTACAGCTTGGCACTGAACATTGACCCTACATGTGTAGGATAGGTGGGAGGCTTTGAAGCGCAGTCGCTAGATTGCGTGGAGCCGTCCTTGAAATACCACCCTTGTAGTGTTGATGTTCTAACGTCGCCCCGTTATCCGGGGTGCGGACAGTGCCTGGTGGGTAGTTTGACTGGGGCGGTCTCCTCCCAAAGCGTAACGGAGGAGCACAAAGGTGGGCTAATCACGGTCGGACATCGTGAGGTTAGTGCAATGGCATAAGCCCGCTTGACTGCGAGAATGACGGTTCGAGCAGGTGCGAAAGCAGGTCATAGTGATCCGGTGGTTCTGTATGGAAGGGCCATCGCTCAACGGATAAAAAGGTACTCCGGGGATAACAGGCTGATACCGCCCAAGAGTTCATATCGACGGCGGTGTTTGGCACCTCGATGTCGGCTCATCACATCCTGGGGCTGAAGTCGGTCCCAAGGGTATGGCTGTTCGCCATTTAAAGTGGTACGCGAGCTGGGTTTAGAACGTCGTGAGACAGTTCGGTCCCTATCTGCCGTGGGCGTTGGATGATTGAGAGGGGCTGCTCCTAGTACGAGAGGACCGGAGTGGACGAACCTCTGGTGTTCGGGTTGTGTCGCCAGACGCATTGCCCGGTAGCTAAGTTCGGAATCGATAACCGCTGAAAGCATCTAAGCGGGAAGCGAGCCTCAAGATGAGTCATCCCTGAACCTATAAGGTTCCTGAAGGGTTGTTGGAGACTACGACGTAGATAGGCAGGGTGTGTAAGCGTTGTGAGGCGTTGAGCTAACCTGTACTAATTGCCCGTGAGGCTTAACCATACAACACCCAAGGGGTTTTAACGGACTCCACGAACACTTGGATGAGTGTCGAGAACATCAGCTTTCAAGATTGTAAGAATTTTGCTTGGCGACCATAGCGCTGTGGACCCACCTGATCCCATGCCGAACTCAGTAGTGAAACGCAGTAGCGCCGATGGTAGTGTGGGGCCTCCCCATGTGAGAGTAGGACATCGCCAGGCTTCCAATTTAGATTATCGCAGTGAACGTGCGGTGATTTGAGTGGAGCGGTAGTTCAGTTGGTTAGAATACCGGCCTGTCACGCCGGGGGTCGCGGGTTCGAGTCCCGTCCGCTCCGCCACTTATTAAGAAACCTCAGTCGAAAGGCTGGTTACGTCTGTCGGATATGTTCGCCTTGCAGGCGAATGAGTCCCGCTTGTGCGCAAGCCCGGCCGCTCCGCCACTTATTAAGAAGCCTCAACTAGGCGTCCCCGGACGAAAGACGGGGTTTTTTGCTATCTGACGCTCCCGAAAGTGCTGTGCACTTTTTCGCGGAACTAGGCGTCCCCGCCGCAATGCCGGACCATCGATTCCCGGTCGTCGCCACTTATACTAAGCCCAAGCTGTAATGCCTGGGCTTTTTGCGTTGTACTACAGGCTAAATTGATTGCTGTTGGAAGAGCTCTACAAGCACAGGAATCAAGAAAATCACAATTGAAGGATTGACCGAAAATCCCCCATCGCGGCCTTCCTTACTGATAATTATAAAAGTGCCTTAGCCACTGCTCGGCAATGGCGGTTTCATCACTTTCATTGAGCGGCTGGATGCCCGGTTTGAAGTCTTTGGGTTGGCAGAGTAGCTGTAGCCCTGCCAGCATATGGGCCGCTTCGAATAAATACAGGGTGGGATCCCCCATACCGGTTTTGAATGGGGTATTGGCCGACTCACCGCCAGCCAGGAGGTAGAGCCGGTGGCCCTGCCTGGTTTGGTATTCGCGGATCAGTTTATTGCCGCCCACTTCAGTCAGGGCGCCATTGGCGATCAGTGTCGGGAGATTTAGCTCATCATCGGCTGAGGTCACGGTGGCGATAAAGCTATTGTCACTAATGACATCGAGTAGGTGCTCAGGGATAGCACCATTGCCAGTACAGCAGTAAATGAGGTTACATTCGCAGACCAGGCGTTCTATCGAGCACACTTGGACGCCATTGCGAGGAAATTGGGTCAGCTTTCGTGGATCCATATCAGCCACGAGAATATTGCCGATAGCTTTGCCCTTGAGGTATTGGATCACCCCGCACCCGAGGTTTCCCGCGCCGATGACACCGACCTTGAGGAAGCCATCGTTATTGAGTTTTAAACCAAATTCTTCACGCAGGATCTGATCGGAGTAATGGACGATGCACTCTGAAGCTTCATAGTCGGCTGGGGCCTTGATGCTAAGATGGGATACAGTGACAAGTGGATGGCTCATGTCGCGGTTGAGGTATTTGTACAGGCCGTTAGCGGTGAGCTCGGTGATCCCGACCAACTGCTCTTGAAAGACGTTGCCCAGGTGTTCGATTGCATGAGAGAAATAGCCGCCATGATCGAGTAACAGGAATTTACTGTCAGCTTCAACATATTGGCGAATGAAGGCTTCAGCAACGAGTGGATCCCGCAGATGCTCTTTGGTGATTTCAGGGTCGGCAATCGAGCAGCTGGGCAGTTTTTCGATTGTGCTTTTTATCTCGCTGTTGCCATTGGCTGTTGCCCCTTTGGGAATAAAAATGAGTTGATGGGCCAGCTCAGCAAGGACATTGATGTAAGGCAATGAGCCCTCATAGCAATGCATGACCGAAAAGATAATGAGATTGTTCGGCGTGTTGTAGCTCTGTGCTATTTGCTTTAAAAAATCATAGCCCTTGGCGGCATAGAAATCGGAGTAGTACGAATGAGTTAAGATTGGTTGGGGCATTATTTTTATTCCATTGAAAAATTAATTGCAGCCAAAAAGATTCAGTAGCGCATAGAGTAACGGTTCATTTTGTCGGCTTTGTTTACAGCACAGACCTAAATTCATGGGTTGTACTTTTTCTTTTTCCAGCCGCTTGACTTTATTCCCTACTGGGCTGTTCTCTATCACCACATCTGGTGCAATACCTATCCCGCAGCCGAGGGCAACCATGCTGACAATCGCTTCATGGCCACCGACTTGGGCATAAATGTTGGGCCTTATTTTTTTACTTTTTAGCCATTTGTCAGCCTTATCCCGAGCAGTGCCTGAATCCGGCAAGATAAACGGCAAGCTGGCCCAATTGATTGGCTCTGCCAATGCTTTTTGCAGACTCGATGGTGGGAAGAGCGGAGCGATAACTGACATCGAGACATTGTCGAGTTCTATATAGGTCATTTTGCCCGGTAAAGTGTCGGGTTTGGCTGCAATAGCTATATCGGCCTCGTCTTGCTGAACTTTATCAATAGCTTGAGCAGGATCACCGGTAAGTAGCTGTATTTCGACTTGTGGATAGAGCTGGCGAAAGCGATTAAGAATATCGGGTAAGTGGCTATAGCTTGCAGTGACAGAGCAAAAGAGTTTGAGTTTGCCCTGTAGCTGATGGTGATGGTCAGAGAGATCTGCTTTGATTTCCAGCCAGCTTGAAGTGATTAGCGCTGCGGTCGGCAACAGGGTCTGCCCGGCAGAGGTGAGCTCGACACTTCGGTTGTCACGGACAAACAGGGGCTGTCCTAGGTCTTCCTCAAGGCGCTGGATAATACGGCTGAGTGCGGAGGGGCTGATATGCATGGCCTGGGCGGTCTGGCTAAAGCTTTTTGACTCGCACAGGTGGAGGAATAGTTGCAAAGTTCTTATGTTCATCTTCCGTGTTGCACTTTTTGCAATGACTTATTGTGAATATATCACTTTGCGCAACTTACTGCGTGATCTACTATCGGATTATTCGACAAGCACTGTCGGCCCAAGGAATAGAATTCACGGAGTTTGCTGTTATGGCTAATTATTTCAACACCCTAAATCTTCGCCAGCAATTAGATCAACTAGGACGTTGCCGATTCATGGATCGCAGCGAGTTTGCCAACGAGGCTGATTACCTTAAAGGTAAGAAAGTCGTTATTGTTGGCTGTGGCGCCCAAGGCCTTAACCAAGGTCTGAACATGCGTGACTCTGGCCTGGATGTGGCTTATGCCCTGCGTCAGGCTGCTATCGACGAGCAGCGCCAGTCTTACAAGAATGCAAAAGAAAATGGTTTTGAAGTAGGTAGCTACGAAACACTGATCCCGCAGGCAGATCTGGTTGTTAACCTGACTCCGGACAAGCAGCACACCAATGTGGTTGAAACGGTGATGCCGCTGATGAAGCAAGGTGCGTCACTGGGTTACTCTCACGGCTTTAACATCGTTGAAGAAGGTATGCAGATCCGCCCTGATATCACGGTTGTGATGGTAGCACCGAAGTGTCCTGGTACCGAGGTGCGTGAAGAGTACAAGCGTGGCTTTGGTGTGCCAACCCTGATTGCGGTTCACCCAGAAAATGACCCGCAGGGTGATGGCCTTGAAATTGCCAAAGCTTGGGCTGCTGCGACTGGCGGTCACCGTGCAGGTGTGTTGGAGTCATCTTTCGTTGCGGAAGTGAAATCAGATCTTATGGGCGAGCAGACTATCCTTTGCGGTATGCTGCAGGCCGGCTCTATTGTGTGCTACGAGAAGATGATTGCTGACGGAGTGGACGCAGGCTATGCCGGCAAACTGCTGCAGTATGGCTGGGAAACCATTACCGAAGCACTGAAGTTCGGTGGTATCACTCACATGATGGATCGCCTGTCTAACCCAGCGAAAGTGAAAGCGTTTGAGTTGTCTGAAGAGCTGAAAGAGCTAATGCGTCCGCTGTACAACAAGCACATGGATGACATTATCACAGGCCACTTCTCTAGCACCATGATGGCTGACTGGGCAAACGACGATGCTAACCTACTGGGCTGGCGTGGCGAAACCGCTGAAACAGCATTTGAAAACTACCCTGATACCGACGTAGAAATTTCTGAGCAAGAGTATTTCGACAATGGTATCTTGATGGTGGCCATGGTCCGTGCTGGTGTTGAACTGGCATTCGAAGCAATGACAGCTTCTGGTATTATCGAAGAGTCGGCTTACTACGAGTCGCTGCACGAGCTACCGCTAATTGCCAATACTATCGCCCGTAAGCGTCTTTACGAGATGAACGTGGTGATCTCTGATACGGCTGAATACGGTAACTACCTGTTCGCTAACGTGGCAACGCCGCTACTGCGCGAGAAGTTCATGCCATCAGTTGGTACCGATGTCATTGGCAAGGGCCTAGGCGAGAGCTCTAACCAGGTGGATAACGCAACCCTAATTGCCGTGAATGACACTATCCGCAACCACCCGGTTGAGTACATCGGTGAAGAGCTGCGTGGCTACATGACAGACATGAAGCGTATCGCTGTGGGTGGCTAAGCCCCCCAACACGGCAAACATGAAAAAGCCCGGATGATAATCCGGGCTTTTTATTGGGGTTTTTAGCAAGGGAATTTATTCTTGCTCGGTATCCGCTTTTGGCGCCATTCGGCTTTCTAGCTCGTCAAGCTTCTGCTCAAGTGCTGACAGCTTCTGGCGGGTACGCAACAGCACCTGGGTCTGTACATCAAATTCTTCGCGGCTGACCACGTCCAATTTACCAAGCTGTGCTTGGATCACCTGGCGAACTTTCTGTTCAACATCATTGCCTAGCTCTTTGACTGGCTGAGGCATCGCGTCCTGGATCTGCTTGGCCACTTGCTCAAGTTTCTTTGGATCAAACATAGCTTAGTTAACTCCGTAACGGCATTTCATCTGTTGTCGTTATTTTATTCAAATATAACAGGATTGTCGTTGCTGTTGGTACAAAATAAAAGAGGCCGTTAAAACGGCCTCTTGGTTCTCGGTTTTTTGCTTAGCAATCGTGCGCTTCTTTCAGGGCGTTGCGTGCTTCATCGGCACGCTTAAGCTTTTCCAGATCTTTGTCCTCGACGAAGACGGGTAGCGGCTTGTGGATGCTAGCAAGATAGGTGTAAATCACCGGCAGCACAAACAAGGTGAACACCGTACCAATCGCCAGGCCGGCAACGATAACAATACCGATGCTGAAACGCTGGGCGGCACCGGCCCCGGTCGCGTATAGTAGCGGGATCAGACCGGCAATCATCGCAGCCGTGGTCATCAGGATCGGACGCAGACGAATTTTCGCCGCTTCCATCACTGCCGCCATGCGATCCTTCTTGTGGTGTAGCTGCTCTTCTTTGGCTACCTCACAAATCAAGATACCGTGCTTGGTAATAAGACCTATCAGGGTGATCAGGCCGACCTGCGAGTAGATATTCATCGAGGCTGCGCCCCACGCCAGGGCGATCAGGGCACCACAAATGGCAAGCGGGACCGAGACCATGATTACCAACGGATCGCGCAGCGATTCGAACTGGATAGCCAGAACCAGGAAGATGATTGCCAGTGCCAGGGCAAAGGTGGTGTACAGCGCGTTACCTTCGGTCACGAACTGGCGGGCCTCACCCATGAAGTCATACTGGTAACCGGCTGGAAGTGTACTGGCCGCTTCGCTCTGGAACCAGCTGATGGCATCACCCATGGCGACACCCGGTGCCGGAACCGCACCCACCGTTGCCGAGTTCAGCTGGTTGAAGTGTGGTAGCGAGCGTGGCTCGGAGACAACTTCAATTGTTACCAGGCTGCCCAGCGGGATAGCCTTGCCGTCAGCGGCACGGACATAGTAACCCTTGAGTGATTCCGGGTTGAGGCGGTACTTACGCTCTACCTGCGGGATCACCTCGTAGGAGCGGCCGTTGAGGTCGATGCGGTTGACGTAACCGTCCGCCATCATGGTACTCAGGGTGATACCGATATCTTGCATGGTCACGCCGTAGGCGCCGGCCTTGTCCTTGTCGATCTTGATCTTCATCGTTGCCGAGTCGTAGTTCAGATCGAGATCCGAGTAGACAAACATCGGGTTGGTTTTTACCTTGCCCAGGATATCGCTACTGATCTGGAACAGGCTCTCGAAGCTGTTCGGCGTGGTGATCACGAATTGGATCGGTAGGCCTGACCCCGCCCCTGGTAGCTCTGGCATCTGGAATGCCGTTACCGCCATCTCCGGTACGTCTTTCACCAGATCGGTGACGCGCTTAACGACTTCGGCCTGGCTCGCTTCACGTTCGCTCCACGGCACCATGGAAGCAATACCGAAAGCCTGGTTGGAGTTAGGCACACCAGAGAATACCTGGGCAAAGGCTACCTCAGGCTGCTCGACCAGAATACGGTTTACCTCAGCCATGGTGTTCTCGATGTAATCAAGGTTGGCATTCGACGGCGCGGTACCCATCATCACCAGTACGCCCTTATCTTCCGACGGTGCCAGTTCACTTGGGATGAACTTAAATAGCAGCGGCAGGGTACCGAATACGATCAAGGCGAACACAATCACTACCGGACGCATTTTCATGATCCCGCCCAGCATTTTCTCGTAGCGGTTGGTCATGCGATCGAGGAAGTGGTGCACCGTGGTTTCGAACTTGCTTGGCTTTTCGTTGGCCTTGAGCATCTTCGAACACATCATCGGCGATAGCGTCAGGGCGATGATCCCCGAGACAAATACCGAACCGGCCAGAGTCAGGGCGAACTCCTTGAACAGCGAGCCGGTGATCCCGCCCATCATGGCGATAGGCGCATATACCGCACCCAGGGTCAGGGTCATGGCGATAACCGGAACCGCGATTTCACGAGTACCGATAATCGCTGCGCGGAACGGGGATTCCCCTTCTTTGATATGACGGTCAACGTTTTCCAACACCACGATGGCGTCATCCACCACCAGGCCGATGGCCAGTACCATTGCTAGCAGGGTCATCAGGTTCCACGAGAAGCCGAACGACTGCATCACCATGGCTACACCGATCAGCGATAGCGGGATGGTGACAATCGGGATGATAACCGCACGCAGCGAGCCGAGGAACAGGGTGATCACCACCAATACAATCAATGCCGCTTCGGCAATGGTCTTGATAACTTCATTGATCGACTCGTTAATCGCAATCGTCGAGTCATACATGATGTTCATCGAGATGTTACTTGGCATGTTGCGCTGAAGTTCAGGCAACAGTTCGTAGACATCGGCAGCAATGTTGATCGGGTTGGCGCTCGGTGCCGCGTTAATGGCTGCGACAACGGCCTCTTCGCCGTTGGCCGAGGCACGGTAAACATCGTGGCTTTTCTCGAGGGTGACCTTGGCAATATTCCCAAGACGGATCACCTGGCCTTTCTGGGTGGAGACCACCAGTTTTTCCAGCTCGTCGGTATTGCTCACCTGGGTGTCGGCGGTACCGTTGTACAGCACGAACTCGCCGGTCGCCTGGCCGGTTGCCGACTGGTAGTTGTTGGCATTCAGCACGTTCATCACGTCTGCAGCGGTCAGGTTGTAGGCCGCCATCTTGGCCGGATCCAGCCATACGCGCAGGGCGTATTTCATCCCGCCGTACAGGTCAACCTTGGAGACACCGTTGACGGTAAATAGCTGCGGGTTGATTACTCGCTCGAGGTAGTCGGTGATCTGGCTCGAGGCCAGCTCGTCACTGGTAAAGCCGATGTACATGACCGCGGTGGTCGAACCGGTCGACATGGTGACGGTCGGGTCTTCGGCTTCCTTAGGCAGTTGCGAACGGACCGAGTTGGTCTTGGCCAGAATGTCGGCCAATGCCGCGTTCGGGTCGGTGTTCAGCTTCATGGTGACCGTGATGGTCGACGAGCCCAGTACCGATGACGAGGTCATGTAATCGATATTGTCAGCCTGTGCGATAGCTTGCTCCAGCGGCTGGGTAATAAAGCCCTGGATCAGATCGGCACTGGCACCGTAGTAGCTGGTCGTTACCGTGACTACGGTATTGGTCATGTCAGGGTATTCCCTGACCTGCATCTTGAAGATTGCCTGCAGGCCAAGAAGGGCGATCAAAAAGCTGATCGATACCGCTAACACAGGACGTTTAATGAAAACATCAGTAAAGCGCATGTCTCCTCCGGATCACAGCATTGGGGTTTCCGCTGGGGCTTCCAGCGAGTTGCTTTCTACCACACGGACTTTGGCATGGTTGCTCAGGCGCACCTGGCCTGAAGTGACCACGGTATCACCCGCTTTCACTCCGTCGAGGATATGGACGTTGTTCCCTTTGCGCTCACCGACCTTGACCACGGACTGCTTGACGCGCAGTACGCCGTTTTCGTCTTCGCCGGCCAAGTAGACATTGTCGCCATACAGGGTGTAGGTGATGGCTGTCTGCGGCAGGATGATCTGATCTTCCAGCGTCGGCAGGATAATATGGGCACGGGCAAACATACCGCTGCGCAGCTGGCCTTCGTTGTTCGGGATGTCAGCCTGAACCTGGACCAAGCCACTTTGGTAGTTGACCGCCGGTTCAATTGCGCTGATCTCGCCGCTAAATGGTGTTTCCGGGTAGGCATCAACGAAGATTTCGACATCCTGCCCGAGGTGGATTTCAGAGATATCGGTCTGCGGCACGGTAAAGCGCAGTTTCATCAGCGAGGTATCTTCAAGGCGCACGACATCGGTACCAGGCTGGATATACTGGCCGAGGTATACATTACGGAGGCCGACCACACCGTCAAACGGTGCTTTGATGGTGCGGCGCTCGATAGTCGCCTTCAGGCTTTCGATATCGGCAACCAGTGAGAAATACGACGCTTCGGCATCATCAAAGGCTTCTTTGGAAATCGACCCTTTCTTGAATAGGCCACGGTAGCGCTCATACTTAGCTTTGGCCGCTGGCAGGCGGGCCTGGGTGCTCTTCAAGTTGGCGATTTCCACATCTGAGTCCAGCGCCAGCAGTTGTTGGTCGGCTTTTACGGCGGCACCGGATTCAAAGTCGATGGTTTGGATCACACCAGAGACTTCGGTGGTAATGGTGACACCCTGATTAGGTTCGATAAAGCCGATCGCTTCGATGGCCGGCACCCAGTTGCTCGGATTGGCGGTGGTGACCGTAACCGGAAACTCTGGCTCTGGCATATTGGCCATGTACACGGCGATTTTTTGTTGTTTGAAGAGATTGAAACCAATCACGCTGCCAAAGAGCAGACTCGCGACCAGTAGCATCACTATCCATTTTTTCATGGTTGGGTGTGCTCCGAAGTTAGCTAATGTATGTTAATGCTGAATAATGGCGTCCCAAGAGGCCTGGATGGCCGCCTCTAGGGCTTCATCGCTGACCTTGTAAACGCCGTTGATATGTTTGCGAGCTAAGCAAGCACTTGGCTCAAGGCTCAGTGCGCTCAAGATTTCGTTGTCGAGGTTTTTGAATCGGCCTGACGCCTTCCCTTCCTCGAATAACGTATTCACCTTGGCGAACATTTTCTTTTCTAATAATCGTTGTTCATGGCTTTCGCGCCGTGGCAGGTTTTCGAACTGGCCGCGGTTGATCAGTGGGGCATCATCCTGGGTGGCCATGTTCCAGATGTTAAGCCACATGGTGCGAAACCTATCCTCCAATGGCATGTCATCTGACACGTTCTGGCTGATTTTGTTCGCGACGTAGGCCAAAATGTGATCATGAAGCTGATGCAACAGATCGTCTTTGTCCTCGAAGTAGCGATAAATGGTCCCTGCGGCTACCCCTGCCTCCTTGGCCACCATTTGCATCGATATCCCGTGAAAGCCATGTTCCGCCAGTAACGTTTCCGTTGCCTGGAGGATGCGTTTTTTCTTGTCACTCATAAACGGCAGTTGTAAAAAAAGATAGTGAATGAATGTTCATTCATAATTTTATGGTGCCTGATTAATTGTGCAAGCAGTTTTTTATGTCGTCAGGATAAGCAGGCTTGATACGGAGCCGAATAGACAATGGCGGTGAACCCGTTACAATGCGCCTGCTGACCCGAAGATCAACACAGGATAAGTCAATGAAACTGAACCCAAGGCAAAACGAAGCGGTAAAATACGTTGCTGGACCGTGTTTGGTCCTTGCCGGCGCAGGCTCGGGCAAGACCCGGGTGATCACCAATAAAATTGCCTACCTGGTTCAGCAGTGTGACTACAAAGCCCGTAACATCGCGGCGCTGACTTTTACCAACAAGGCGGCCCGGGAAATGAAGGAGCGGGTCGGCCAGACGCTGGGCAAGCAGGAAGCCAAGGGGCTGATGGTCTCGACCTTCCATACCCTGGGGCTCAACATTATCCGCCGGGAGTACAAGGCGCTGGGGCTCAAGGCGAGCTTCTCCCTGTTCGACGACCAGGACCAGATGGCGCTGCTCAAGGAGCTGACGGAAAAGCAGATCGATGGCGACAAGGATTTGCTCAAACAGTTGCTATCGACCATCTCCAATTGGAAGAATGACATGCTGTCGCCGGCAGAGGCCAAGGCTCATGCCAAGAGCGAGCGTGATCAGATGTTCGCCTACTGCTACGAGATGTACCAGCGCCAGATGAAGGCCTACAACGCCCTCGATTTCGATGACCTGATCTTGATGCCGGTGCTGCTGCTGCGTGATAACCAGGAAGTACGTCAGCGCTGGCAGAACAAAATCCGCTACTTGCTGGTGGATGAATACCAAGACACCAACACCAGCCAGTATATTTTCGTCAAGCTGCTGGTGGGCGAGCGTGCCCGTTTTACCGTGGTTGGCGATGATGATCAGTCTATCTATTCCTGGCGCGGTGCCCAGCCGGAAAACCTGGCGCTGCTAAATAAAGATTTTCCTAGCCTGAAAGTGATCAAGC
This sequence comes from Photobacterium gaetbulicola Gung47, assembly GCA_000940995.1. NCBI lineage: Bacteria > Pseudomonadati > Pseudomonadota > Gammaproteobacteria > Vibrionales > Vibrionaceae > Photobacterium > Photobacterium gaetbulicola. Next base: position 262,785 of record CP005974.1, on the reverse strand, counting down.
TGGAGCAGAACTACCGTTCGACCAGCCGGATCCTGCGTACCGCCAATATTCTGATTGCCAATAACCCGCACGTGTTCGAGAAGACCCTGTTCTCGGAGATCCCGGACGGCGAACTGCTCAAGGTGATCACGGCCAAGAACGAGGAGCATGAGGCGGAGAAGGTGGTCGGGGAATTGATTGCCCACCGTTTCCTCAACAATACCCAGTATAAGGACTATTCTATCCTCTACCGGGGTAACCACCAGTCACGGTTGTTCGAAAAGGCACTGATGCAAAACCGGATCCCCTACAAGATTTCCGGCGGCACCTCTTTCTTCTCGCGCGCTGAAATCAAGGATATCATGGCGTACTTGCGCCTGTTGACCAACCTCGATGATGACAATGCATTCCTGCGTATCGTCAACACCCCCCGTCGCGAGATCGGTCCGGTGACGCTGGAGAAACTGGGTACTTACGCCAATATGCGTGGCAAGAGCCTGTTTGCGGCCAGCTTTGAGCTGGGGCTGGAGCAGCATCTGTCGGGCCGGGGGTTGGAGTCCTTGCAGCGGTTCACCCGGTGGATTGTTGAACTCTCCGATAACGCCGAGCGTGGTGATACCGTGGCGGCTGTCCGTCAGCTGGTACGCGATATCAATTACGAGGACTGGCTGTACGAAACGTCGGCCAGCCCGAAGGCGGCGGAGATGCGGATGAAGAACGTCTCGGATCTGTATAGCTGGATCACGGCTGATCTGGAAGGGGATAATTACGATCAGGAAGAGAAGACGCTCAAGGAAGTGGTCCAGCGCCTGACCTTGCGCGATATGATGGAGCGGGGTGAAGACGACGACGATGCCGATCAGGTCCAGCTGATGACCTTGCATGCCTCCAAAGGCCTAGAGTTTCCTTACGTCTATCTGGTCGGTACCGAAGAGGGGATACTGCCCCACCAGACCAGTGTCGATGAGGATAACGTCGAGGAAGAGCGCCGCTTGGCCTATGTCGGGATCACCCGGGCCCAGAAGGAGTTGACCTTCACCCTATGCAAGGAGCGCCGTCAGTTTGGCGAGCTGATCAAACCGGAGCCGAGCCGATTCCTGTTCGAGCTGCCGCAGGATGATCTGGAGTGGGAAGCGGACAAGAAGCCGATGACCCAGCAGGAAAGAATGCAAAAGGGCCAAGCCCACATTGCTAATATCCGCGCGATGTTCAAGAAGTAATTCACGACCGACGGATCGGAAATAAAAAAGCGAGGGCCGCATGGCACTCGCTTTTTTTGTCGCTGGGGAGGGGCGGGGATCACAGCCCGTCAATCATATGGTTGATGGCAGCAACGATTTCGTCATCGCTGCAGTCCATACAGGAGCCTTTCGCTGGCATGGCGTTGAAGCCGTTGATGGCATGGTCGGCCAAGACATCATTCCCTTTGGCAATACGCGCACTCCAGTCTGTTGCATCACCAATCTTCGGTGCACCCATGACTCCTGTTCCATGACAGGCTGCACAGAAGGTACCGTAGACGGTATCGCCGCTACGTGGGCCCGCTGCGACAGCAGGGCCGGCAGGGGCATCGCCCTCAAGGTAAACGGAGCCTACCGGTTTGATACGTTCTGCGATAGCTTCATCTGACATATCGGCCGCCATCGCGGTACCGGTCAATGTCAGGGCAGCAACGGCCGCTACCATAAGTTGTCGAAGAGAAAATTCCATTGAGCTCACCTTTACACTTCCAGATCATTATGTGCGATTGCCACAGTCTTATTCGTGCTTGTTGTTAGTCGAACTGTTGAGACAAGGCAGTGATTATTTACAGAATGTTTAATTTGTAAAAACATCGTGATTATATCCGCTATTTTCGCTGTGATAAACTAGGGGGCTGCTTTTGTATGATACGAATCAATAGTTATTTGCCTATATTTCCAGCGAACGAGAAAAAAACTAAAAAAAACACTTTACGACAGGGGTCGTGATCCGTAATATTCACCTCCGCCGATAGGGCACGCGCCCGTAGCTCAGCTGGATAGAGCGTTGGCCTCCGGAGCCAAAGGTCGAAGGTTCGAATCCTTTCGGGCGCGCCATTCCGGACATTGGAAAATTATTGGCAAAGAAACAATGGTGGCTATAGCTCAGTTGGTAGAGTCCCGGATTGTGATTCCGGTTGTCGCGGGTTCGAATCCCGTTAGCCACCCCATATTTTAAGGGTATTGATTATAATATCAGTATCTAGAGGTGAAAACCTCAACAGAATTAAGTCGGTGAATAGCGCAGTTTGGTAGCGCATCTGGTTTGGGACCAGAGGGTCGGGGGTTCGAATCCCTCTTCACCGACCACTTACAGCGGTGGCTATAGCTCAGTTGGTAGAGTCCCGGATTGTGATTCCGGTTGTCGCGGGTTCGAATCCCGTTAGCCACCCCATTATTTCAGGTATTTTGATACCTTGGCATTAGCCTAAAAACATTGTCGGTGAATAGCGCAGTTTGGTAGCGCATCTGGTTTGGGACCAGAGGGTCGGGGGTTCGAATCCCTCTTCACCGACCACCATTGAAAGCCTCGTCAGAAATGACGGGGCTTTTTTCGTTCCCCTTCCCTCTTTCTTACTTCCCTCACGGCAAGTGAAAACGCTTCAGCAGCAAGGCACCGGCTTCGCGCATATGGTTGTAGTGTGATCTGCTGCCAATAATGTTTTGTTACAGGTTACCATTCGGCTATAAAGGCATTACTCCCTATTTCACGCCAACTGCTGTGATTCTCGTAGTGATTGTTTCTGTATTGTTAAGTGTCTTGATGTTCTGTTTGACTATTTATGCAATATTGAAAAGTGTTAGCTATATCAAATAAGCAGATTTATAGTTTGTTTCACTGCTAGTTATCTGTGTTGCGTGTGGTGGTCATACCTGGATTTGCTCCTAACTTCCTATCGTTTTACCCACCCTTGTGACTATTTATTCTTTTTTTATTCGATTTGATAGTTTTTACGCGTGTGTTGTTGATTTTTTGTGAAATATTTGACAGATTGTGTCCTGAACATATATTCAGCAAATTATGCTGAAAGAAGGGATTCTATTTTTCAGACAGGGCAGAACGCTGCCAAGCAGTTGGGGTCTGGTAATGGCTTTATTGGAAGTGAAAAACCTGCGTATCGAATATCCATCACGACATGGGGTTCATGCAGCAGTGAAATCGCTCTCGTTTTCGATTGAACGAGGCGAGATTGTAGGCGTGGTCGGTGAGTCCGGTGCCGGCAAGTCGACCGTTGGTAATGCGGTGATTGACTTGCTCAGTCCGCCGGGCCGGGTAGCCAGTGGTGATGTCTATCTGGATGGTGAGTTGATTTCAGGCCTGACAGCGGAGCAGATGCGCTCGGTACGCGGCTCGAAAATCGGTTTTATCTTTCAGGATCCGATGACTTCACTCAATCCACTGTTTACGGTTGAACAGCAGTTGACCGAAACCATTGTCACCAACTTAAAGGTGAGTCAGGAAGAAGCCGCCAAACGTGCGATCAGCCTGATGGAGCAGGTCGGGATCCCGCAACCTGAGCTGCGCATCAAACAGTATCCGCATCAGTTTTCAGGCGGTATGCGCCAGCGGGTCGTCATTGCGATTGCCTTGGCCGGCGAGCCTGATTTAATCATTGCCGATGAACCGACAACGGCGTTGGATGTCTCGATTCAGGATCAGATCCTTAATCTTATTCGTGAGCTGTGCCAGAAGAAGAACGTCGGTTGTATGTTGGTGACTCATGATATGGGGGTGGTTTCTAATGTCACTGATCGGGTTGCCGTGATGTACCGTGGTGATTTGGTCGAAATAGGGGAGACCGAGCAGGTATTGTGTCGTCCTAACCATCCGTACACCCAGAGCCTGATCTCGGCCGTGCCTCGCTCTGATATTAAACTTAAGCGCTTCCCGCTGGTGAGTTATATTGAACAAGCGCAGGAAATGACCCAGCTGGATGTGAAGAACCACTGGCTGGGACAGAGCGAAGATCAGCGCAGCTATACCGGGGCCCTGTTGCAGGTCGAAAACGTTAACCTGCGCTTTGTCACCAAGGATTCGTTTTTCGAGAGCCGCCGAGAATACGTGCAGGCCAACAATGACGTCAGCTTTGAGATCTTCGAGGGTGAAACTTTTGGCTTGGTGGGTGAGTCAGGCTCCGGTAAGTCGACCATTGCGCGGGCGATCACCGGCTTGTACCCGCCGAACTCCGGCAAAATCACCTTTGAAGGTGTCGATCTGACAGCCCTCAAGAATGAAGCTGAGCGCCGCCCGCTGCGCCGCCAGATGCAGATGGTATTCCAGAATCCGTACACCTCGATGAACCCGCGGATGAAGATCGCCGATATCATCGCTGAACCAATTCGTTTCCACAAACTGACCGAAAACGAGAGCCAGACCCGCCAGATCGTCGCTGACCTGCTGGATCACGTTGGCTTGGGTAGTGCCGCTGGCGTGAAATATCCACATGAGTTTTCCGGTGGCCAGCGCCAACGGATTTCGATTGCCCGGGCATTGGCCACTCGACCTCGCCTCTTGATCTGTGATGAGCCGACTTCGGCACTGGATGTGTCGGTACAGGCGCAAATTCTTAACTTGCTCAAAGATCTTCAGGATGAGCTGAACCTGACCATGCTGTTTATCAGTCATGACCTCCCGGTGATCCGCCAGATGTGCGACCGGATTGGGGTGATGCAGAAGGGAACCTTGCTTGAGGTAGCCCCGACCGAGCAGCTTTTCACCACGCCACAGCACGAATACAGCCGCCAGTTAATTTCGTTGATGCCCGAGTTCAAGGGCATCAGCCAGGAAGGACTCAAGTTAGCTTAATCCATTCATGCCGCTGGCGACAGCGGCTATCGGACACAACAAAAGCAAACACAATAGCAAGGGAGTTACCTCCCCGCATAAAGGAGCTATGCAATGAAAACCATCAAGACCAAATTGGCCGTTGCCTTAATGGCTGCCGGCCTGAGCTTTAGTGCTGCTGCTGCCCAAATCAAAGTTGCCTATGATGCTGACCCGGTATCGCTTGACCCGCATGAGCAACTATCTGGCGGTACAATGCAGCTCTCTCACATGGTTTTTGATCCACTTATCCGCTTTACCCAGGATATGGACTTCGAACCACGCTTGGCAGAAAGCTGGGAGCGTGTAGATAACGAAACTATGCGCTTTAACCTTCGCAAAGGGGTGAAGTTCCATTCCGGCAATGAGCTGACTGCTGATGATGTGGTATGGACGTTTGCCCGCCTGAAAGAATCCCCTGACTTCAAGGGTATCTTCGAGCCACTACTGTCATTGACCAAGGTTGATGACTACACGGTTGAAATTAAAACTGACGGTACTTACCCGCTCGTAGAGAATGTAGCGACTTACATCTTCCCAATGGATAGCAAGTTCTACACAGGTAAAACGGCAGATGGCAAAGACAAAGCGGAGCTGGTGAAGCACGGTAATTCTTTTGCTTCTGGCAACATTTCAGGTACCGGCCCATTTATCGTCACATCCCGTGAGCAGGGCGTAAAAGTTGAGTTTGAACGTTTTGCTGACTACTGGGACAAAGGCTCGAAGGGTAACGTTGACAAGCTGACCTTGGTGCCAATCAAAGAAGACGCGACCCGTGTGGCCGCGCTGCTGTCTGGTGGCGTAGATATGATCGCGCCAGTTGGCCCAAATGACTACAACCGTATTGAGCGTGCCAAGGATGTTGAGCTGATCACCATGCCGGGTACCCGTATCATCACTTTCCAGATGAACCAGAACTCCAACGAAGCGCTGAAAGATGTGCGTGTGCGCCAGGCGATTGTCTACGCCATCAACAATGAAGGTATTGCCAAGCGTGTTATGAAAGGGGCTGCAACCGCTGCAGGCCAGCAGAGCCCTGTGGGCTACGCGGGTTATGACGAGAACCTGGCACCGCGCTTTGACGTTAAAAAAGCCAAGCAGTTGATGAAAGAAGCGGGTTACGAGGATGGCTTTACCCTGACCATGATGTCGCCAAACAACCGCTATGTGAATGATGACAAGATTTCACAGGCGGCAGCAGCCATGCTGGCGAAAATTGGTATCAAGGTTGATCTGAAAACCCTGCCAAAAGCTCAGTACTGGCCTGAGTTCGATGTCTGTGCGGCAGACATGATGATGATTGGCTGGCACCCAGATACAGAAGATTCGGCAAACTTCACTGAGTTCCTGACCATGACCCGTGATGAAGGTACAGGTAAAGGCCAGTACAACTGTGGCCATTACTCGAACAAAGAAGTGGATCAGCTGATTGTCGAGGCTAACAAAGAGACCGATCTCGAGAAGCGCAGTGCGATGCTCAAGAAGGTGGAAGAGCTACTGTACAACGATGCCGCGTTCGTTCCGCTGCACTGGCAGGATCCATCCTGGGCTGCGAAAACAAACCTGAAGATTGGCTCGATTGTTAACGGTATGAACTTCCCGTACTTCGGTGATCTGGTCGTTGAAGAGTAATGGTAATACCGCCGCCGGGTAACCGGCGGCTTGTCAGCACCGGCTGTGGCCGGTGCTGTTTTTAAGGATGAATAAAGGGGCAGGGAATGTTTACGTTTCTGGTCAAGCGCCTGTTTCAGGCACTGATAGTGATGTTTGTGATCAGTCTGGTGGCGTTTGCCATTCAGGATAACCTTGGCGACCCGCTGCGTGAGCTGGTGGGACAGTCGGTATCAGAAGCTGAACGTCAGCAACTTCGTGACGAGCTGGGTCTTAACGATCCGTTTATCGTCAAGTACAGCCGATTCGTCGGTGATGCGCTGCAAGGCGACTTGGGTACATCGTATTTCTTCAAGCGCCCGGCGGCCGAGGTGATCCTCGATAAACTCGTGCCTACCCTGGAGCTGGTGTTCGGGGCGACCCTGATCATCATCGTGGTGTCGATCCCGCTTGGGGTCTATTCGGCAATCCACCCTCATAGTTTTTTCACCAAAGTGGTGATGGCCTTCAGTAGTATCGGTATTTCCATTCCGGTGTTCCTGACCGCGATTATGCTGATGTATGTGTTTTCGATAGAGCTCGGCTGGCTGCCATCCTATGGGCGGGGCGAAACGACCAACCTGCTGGGTTGGGAGTCGGGCTACTTTACCCTTGATGGGCTGCGCCACTTGGTGCTGCCGTGTATCGCGCTGGCATCGATCATGCTGCCGCTGTTTATCCGCTTGGTACGCTCTGAAATGCTGGAGGTACTGAGTTCGGAATATATCAAGTTCGCCAAGGCCAAGGGCCTGGCGATGAACAAGATTTATTACCAGCATGCGTTGAAAAACACCATGCTGCCGGTACTGACGGTCGGCGGTGTCCAGATCGGTACCATGGTCGCCTATACCATTTTGACCGAGACGGTATTCCAGTGGCCGGGAATGGGCTTCCTATTCCTCGAGGCGATCAATCGGGTCGATACTCCACTGATCACCGCCTATGTCATTTTTGTCGGCCTGATCTTCGTGGTCACCAACACCATTGTTGACCTGCTATACGGCCTGGTAAACCCAACTGTAAACCTGACTGGCAAGGGAGAGTAAGTTATGAGTAGTACCACAGTCGCTGCCCCAAGCCGTTGGGAGCGTTTCAAGCAGTCAGATTTCCTGTATTACTTCCGCAAAGACAAGGTGGCGATGGTCAGCTTTGCCGTCTTTATGGTGTTTGCGGTGTCGGCGCTGCTGGCCCCGGTGATTGCCCCGACCAACCCGTATGATCTGTCGACCATTGATATTATGGACTCAGAGCTGCCGCCTTCGTGGATGGAGGACGGCGATAGTCGTTTCCTGCTGGGCACGGATAACCAGGGCCGGGATATTTTCTCTACCATTCTGTATGGCTCGCGTCTGTCGCTGACCATTGGTTTGTTGGCGGTGGGCTTGCAGCTGGTGCTGGGTGTGGTCATTGGTTTGAGTGCCGGTTACTTTGGTGGCCGGGTTGATAGCTTCCTGATGCGTTTTGCCGATGTTCAGCTGTCATTCTCGACCATGATGGTGGCGATTATCGTTTCGGCGATTTTCCGTACCGCGCTTGGCTCTGAGCTGTTTGCCCAGTATGCGGTGGTGATGCTGGTGGTGATCATCGGTATCGCCGAGTGGCCGCAGTATGCGCGGACCGTACGGGCTTCGGTGCTGGCCGAGAAGAAGAAGGAATACGTCGAGGCAGCTAAGGTGATGGGGTTCAAATCGCCGCGGATCATGTTCCGCCATATCTTGCCGAACTGCCTGTCGCCAATCTTGGTGATCTCGACCGTGCAGGTTGCCAACGCCATCATGTCCGAGGCGGCCTTGTCTTTCCTTGGCCTGGGTTTACCGGTTGACCAGCCGTCGCTGGGCTCGTTGATCAGCATTGGCTTTAACTATATCTTCTCTGGCTCCTGGTGGATCACCGCCTTCCCGGGACTGGTACTGGTCACCTTGGTACTGGTGATCAACCTGTTGGGGGACTGGCTGCGGGATGTATTCAACCCGAAAATTTACAAAGGGTGATAGCCAAACGTATCGAGATTCATTAAGTTGTTCCCATTGCTTGTAAAATGAGTGGGGACAACGATGATTGATATCGGGGTAAACTTGACCAACAGCCGGTTTGACAAAGACCGTGAAGAGGTCGTGGCACGTGCCAAAACGGCGGGTGTCCACGGCCTGATTCTTACCGGTACCAGTATCGAAGAAAGCCAGCAGGCCCTGGCGATGGCTCGTCAGTGGCCGGGCTATACCTATAGTACAGCAGGGGTTCATCCTCATGATGCAAAGAGCGTCCAGGATTTGGCCTTGCCAGAAATCCGAGAGTTGGCCGCTCAGCCCGAAGTGGTGGCGATCGGTGAATGTGGGCTTGATTTTAACCGTGACTTTTCCCCTCGCCCGCAGCAGGAAGCGGTGTTCGAGGCCCAGCTGGCATTGGCCGCTGAGCTGAACATGCCGGTGTTCATGCATTGCCGCGATGCCCATGAGCGCTTTATGGCGATCCTCAGACCATGGCGGGATAAGCTTCCTGCGGCGGTACTGCACTGTTTCACCGGAACACGTCAGGAGCTGAGCGACTGTCTGGCGCAGGATCTGCACATCGGTATCACCGGGTGGGTCTGTGATGAGCGCCGTGGCACCGAGCTGCGTGAGATCGTCGGTGATATCCCGGATAACCGCCTGATGGTGGAAACGGATTGCCCATATCTGTTGCCGCGAGATTACCGCCCCAAGCCGAAGTCGAGCCGCAACGAGCCCAAGTTCCTCCCTCATATTGCCTCGGTTATCGCCGAGTGCCGCGGCCAGCAGCCCGAGCAGGTGATGGCCAATGCTTATGTTACCACCCAGGTATTTTTCAAAATCGGATCACCTTCTGCACAGTGAGGGTGATATGATCCCAATAAAGCGATTTAACCCATAAAAGGAGTATGCAGTGTCTGTATCTATCCAGGGCGCGTTTCCGGCTCGCCGTATGCGTCGCATGCGCAAGCATGATTTCAGCCGCCGTTTAATGGCAGAAAATCAGATTTCTGTGAATGACCTGATCTACCCGATGTTTATCCTGATGGGTAAGAACCGTCGTGAAACTGTTGATTCCATGCCGGGGATCGAACGTTTGTCTATTGATCTGATGCTTCAGGAAGCGGAATACCTGGCTACACTGGGCGTGCCGGCGATTGCCCTGTTCCCTGTGGTATCACAAGACTTCAAGTCTACTTGTGCCTCGGAAGCGTTCAATCCGGAAGGCTTGGTTCAGCGAGCCGTACGCTTGCTCAAAGAGCATGTGCCTCAGATGGGGGTGATCACCGATGTTGCCCTCGACCCGTTCACTATCCACGGTCAGGATGGCATCATCGATGAAGACGGCTACGTCATTAATGACGTCACCACCGAAGTGCTGATCAAACAGGCCTTGTCCCATGCCGAAGCCGGGGCCGATGTGGTGGCGCCGTCGGATATGATGGATGGCCGTATCGGGGCAATTCGCGAAGCGCTGGAAGAAGCGGGTTATGTCCATACCCAGATCATGGCTTACTCGGCCAAGTACGCGTCGAACTACTACGGCCCGTTCCGTGATGCGGTCGGTTCGGCGGGCAACCTTAAGGGCGGTGACAAGAAGACCTACCAGATGGATCCGGCCAACAGCGACGAAGCATTGCACGAAGTGGCGATGGACGTTAACGAAGGCGCTGACATGGTCATGGTCAAGCCGGGTATGCCATATCTGGACGTCGTTCGTCGGGTGAAGAGCGAGCTGCAGGTACCGACTTTTGCCTATCAGGTATCCGGTGAGTACGCAATGCACATGGCTGCGATCCAAAATGGGTGGCTGAAAGAGCGCGAGACCGTAATGGAATCGTTGCTGTGCTTCAAGCGTGCCGGTGCTGATGGCGTTTTGACTTACTTTGCCAAGGTTGTGGCCGAGTGGCTGGCAGAAGAGGCCGCAGCACGCCAGGACGAGCTGGACAAACTAAACGAACAATAATGTAAGTATTCACTTACTGTTAGAGCATACAGGGCCAGTGCGAAAGCACTGGCCCTTTTTTCTCGCTTTACATCGGGTTGCTCTAAGGCTTAACGTTGCGATTGATAGGGTTCTGGAGTGAGATCAGGGTCTCGGTCGACTGGACCTCGTCGATGGCCTGCAGTTTGTCGATCAGCACGTACTGCAACTCTTCGATTGATTTGCACATCAGCTTGACGAAGATGTTGTATGCCCCGGTGGTGTAGTAGGCCTCGACGACTTCGTCGAGTTCGTTGAGCTTGGTCAGTGCTGAGTGGTAGTCCCGTGCCGCATTGAGGTTGATGCCGATAAAGCAGCACACATCATAGCCGAGCAGCTTGGGGTTAATGATCACCTCGGTACCGGTGATGATTTCGGCGGCACGCATTTTTTCGACCCGGACATGGACCGTGGCCGGGCTGACATTGAATCGCTTGGCCATTTCGGCATAGGGAGTGCGGGCATCATTCATCAGGGTGTTGAGGATTTCCCGGTCGAGATCATCAATTCGAATCTGGCTGGTCATGGTAGAAGCAATCCTTGGTTTATACGTGCTTGCTCATATCTTATACTGTCGCCTCGCTATGTCGCTAAATTATATTCAAAAAATACATGCTGGCTTGCTAACGCCCCGAACCTGACAGACAGGACTCCCGATCTTTATGCGCTTGATTGCTCTTTTGTTTCTTTTCAGCTGGCTACCGCTCAAGGCATCGGCCTATGACACCTTGGTGGTCCACTCCTACCATAAGGGGATGCGTTGGACCGATGGTATCCAGGCTGGCCTGGAGTCGGTGGCCAGTGCGCAGGGGGTGTCATTGCATGTCAATTATATGGACAGCAAACGCTACCAGTCCCCGGCTTACCTCAAAGAGCTGCTGGATATTTACCGTACCAAGCTGCTGCGGGAAGAGTACCGGGCGATTGTAGTGACGGATGATAATGCTTTGTGGTTGATCAACCAGTTGTCTAATGAAGTCGGCAAGACGCCGGTCATTCTGGCGGGGATCAATGACTATCATCCCGATAAGCACAGTCGATTGAAAAATGTCATAGGCATTCTCGACCAGACCGATGCCGCCGCCAACATCAATCTGGCGCTGTCGGTACAGCCGGATCTGCAAACCATGTATGTTTTGGCTGACAAGACGGTTACCGGGCGGGTCCTGTGGAAGGGGATCAGCGATTTTCTTGCGGATAATTTTCTTAACCTTGAGGTGGTTAGGGTCCAGGAGGGGAGTTTTGACTCGGTACTGGCCGCCAGTGAGGCGCTGCCAGCTCGCTCGGCTATTTTGTTTCTGAGCTACTTCCAGGACAGCCGCGGTAATTACATGGACAGCGGTGACTTCCTTGACCGGTTGACGGCCCGTGCTTCGGCGCCGGTGTACGCCTCCTACAAATACATGCTCGAGCACGGTGTCACCGGTGGCGTAATGATCGGTGGCTATGACAAAGGGCGCCAGATCGGGGCTATGTTGGTTAAGTTGCTGGATGGCAAGATCACTCGATTCCCGACGTTTATCCGCAGCAACGGCAAAGAGATATTTGATTTTTCCGAGGTGGTCCGCTGGGGACTGGAAATTGATAACAATGAAACGCTCATCATCAACCAGCCCCAGAGCTGGTTCCACCGCTACCAGAATGAAATTCGGGTACTGACCGTCGCCCTGACTGTGATGGGCGGGGTGATAGCCTTGCTGGTGATGATGATCCGAAGGCTGCGCAAAGGCGAGCAGCGCCTGCAGCAGAGCAGGGCATTGTTTGAGGGAGTGTTTGATCAAAGCTTCCAGTTTATTGGGATTTTTGACCGGTCTGGCATGTTGGTGTCGGGTAACTTGGCGTTGCACGAATTGGTGGGGCGTGCGGTGGTGAAGTATGATCGGCCACTTTGGCGGTGGTTTTGCTGGAGCCCTGAGGCAGCCCTCAAACTGAGCCGGGCAGTCACGCAAGCACGCAGCCAGCCGGTGCGGATGGAAATTGATATCCAGAGCCACGAAGATGGCAGCCGGATGTTGGATATTGTGATCAAGCGAATGCCGGCAGATGAAAGTGGCGAGGTGCAGCTGCTGCTCGAGGCGCGCGATGTAACGGCACGTCACCAAATGGAGGAAAAGCTGCGCGAGCGCGAGGCAAGCTACCGCCTGCTTTACGAGCAGCAGCCGGTCATGTTGCTGACTGTCGATCGCCAGTCCCGTATCCAATCGGTCAATCAGTTTGCCGCCGATCTGCTGGGCTACAGCAAGCGTGATTTGCTCGGCCACAAGATTGCCAGCTTCTATGACGGCGATGAGCCTGTACCGCAATGCTATATCAGCTCGGCACTGGACAGTGCGGGCCACCGGGTATGGCGGCGCCAGCTGCGCTACTGCTGTGCCGATGGTCGCACGGTATGGATCCGTGAGACGATTCGCCAGGCACAAAATCGCCAGTTGCTGGTGGTCGGGGAAGACATTTCCTCGACCCGTGAGCTGGAAGAACAGCTCGCCTACCAGGCTTGCCATGATTACCTGACCGATCTGTACAACCGCAACCACTTCGAGCAGTCTCTTGAGAAGGCATTGGCTGAGGCTCGAGAACGCCAGGCCCAGCATGCTATGCTGTATATTGATTTGGACCAGTTCAAGATCATCAATGATACCGCCGGCCACGAAGCGGGGGATGAGGCGCTCAAGCAGGTTGCATTGATGCTTCAGGAGATCACCCCGGCGCGGGCAGTTCTGGCCCGCCTCGGCGGCGATGAATTTGCCGTGATCCTGACCGATTGCCAGTTGGCCGAAGCCGTGGCCTTTGGCCGTGAGATTTTACAGCTGCTCGAAGCGAGTGAATTTTACTGGCAGACTGCCCGTTTTAGCTTCAGCGCTTCGATTGGCCTGCGGATGATTGATGAGACGGCCGGGTCGACCCAGCAGGTCCATGCCCAGGCCGATACCGCGTGCTATGCCGCCAAGGATGAAGGCCGCAATCGGCTGCATGTCTATCATCCGGATGACGAGGAGTTGCGTCGGCGTGAGCTGGAAATGGAGTGTGTCAGCTTGCTCCGGCGGGCGCTGTCCGAGCAGCGGCTGGAACTCTACGCCCAGCCCATAGCCCCGTTGTGTTCGAGCAGCCAGGGCCACCACTATGAAATTTTGGTGCGGATCCGCAACGATGATGGCGAAATGATCTCGCCGGGCTTATTTATGCCGGCAGCCGAGCGCTACAACCTGGCCCACCGCATTGACCGCTATGTGGCCTGCGCGGTGATTGACTGGCTGGAGGCCAACCCGGGGGCGGTGGATGCCTTGGATATGTGCGCCGTCAACTTGTCAGGGCAGTCAATCGGCGATCGCGATTTTGTCCATTTTCTGCAGGATAAAATCCGCCATTCTTCCATCCCGGCGCACAAGCTGTGTTTGGAAATTACCGAAACGGCGGCGATTGGCAACATGAGCGAAGCGATCCGCTCGTTCACCCTGCTCAAGGAGCTGGGGTGTCGGATTTCGCTCGATGACTTTGGCTCGGGACTGTCATCGTTTGGATACTTGAAGAGAATGCCGGTTGATATCATCAAGATCGATGGCATGTTTGTCCGTGATATTGCCGACGATGAAGTGGATTTCGCCATGGTGAAAGCGATCAACGAGCTGGCCAAGAAGATGGGCAAACAGACGGTGGCGGAGTTTGTCGAAAACGAGGCGATCCTCGCCAAGCTCGGCGAGCTGGGGGTGGATTACGCCCAGGGCTACTTATTCGGCCGCCCCCAGCCACTTCCCCAGCTGGTGGCTGAATTGAGCCCGAGTGAAGAGGTGGTATAATCCGCGGCTGAATGCCTGTCGAGTTTGGCCGACAGGCGCTGTTTTTTCCGGAGTGTGCGTGTGCAACTAGCTTTAATTTGTGAGTCCCCTGAACGTCAACATGAACTTGATTTGCTGGCTGAACGCTGGGGCCTATCCCATGATCCAGACAGCGTGTTTGCGTTGGTACTGACGGCCGAGCGGTTGGAGCTGCGCAAGCTTGACGAGCCTAAACTGGGGGCAGTGTATGTTGACCTGGCTGGCGGTGCGGTGGCGCACCGGCGAAAGTTTGGTGGCGGCCGCGGCCAGGCGATAGCTAAAGCGGTAGGCCTCAAAGGTGGGGTCACGCCAACGGTGGTTGACGGTACCGCCGGCTTGGGACGTGATGCGTTTGTCTTGGCCTCGCTGGGGTGTAAGGTTCAGATGGTTGAGCGCCACCCAGTGGTGGCAGCGTTGCTGGATGACGGTTTATCCCGTGCCAAGGCCGATAGCGAAATTGGCGGCTGGATCAGCGAGCGGATGACCTTGCTCCATGCCTCGAGCCATAATGCCCTGGAGCTGCTGGCGGCCGATCCTGATTTCGTGGCACCTGACGTCGTCTATCTTGACCCTATGTATCCGCACAAAAAGAAGTCGGCCTTGGTGAAGAAGGAAATGCGAGTGTTTCAGACCCTGGTCGGTGCCGACCTCGATGCGGATGGCCTACTGGCACCGGCGCTGGCACTGGCTACCAAAAGGGTGGTCGTCAAGCGTCCCGACTATGCGGAGTTTTTGGCAGGGCAAAAGCCTTCAACAGCGATTGAAACCAAGAAAAACCGCTTTGATGTCTATGTAAAAGCAGCGATGAAGTAGCGTTCCTCTGAGGGCGGCGGTATATTGTAAATGAGAATAGTTACTCCGGCCGGTTGAGGCCGGATTGCCGGAGGTGAGGGAATGGCAAAGTCGTTGTGTAAATACCGCCGGGTTGAGATCGCGGATCAGTTTTCTACCATCAGTCGAATGGTCAGCACCGCTAACTACATGTGCAGTAGTTGCGCTCGGGTGGCATCTGAGAAAGGGTATCTCTGTAAGCCTAGTGCCCTGAAGCGACCGACAGACATGGCCCATGTAGTGAAGCCGAGCTTGACGTCGGTGGAGACGGCAACAGTCTCCAAGCTGCCCAAGGCCGCATCATTGCCGAGAGGAGCGGTACAGGCGGCAGCCTTGGCAACCGAGCTGGACACGCCTGCGCTTGTTGTTGCCGCTCATCCCGCTGTGGCTGCGAGCCGTAAAGAGGCCAAGAAAAATGCCAAGCAGCTTAAAAAATTGAAGAAACTGGCGAAAAAACAAAAGAAACAAATCAAGAAGGCGATGAAGGCGATACGCCGCTACCAAAAAGTGCTGGAGAAGGCACAAGCGTCGAGCTAGCCGATAAATAAACGGACATAAAAAAACCTCCTGACGGAGGTTTTTTGTTCTGGGCAATTATGATTCTTTGATCAGTACCGCTGTCATCAGGCAGGTGATCACAGAAACAATGATGCCAGAAACGATTAACCAAGGAAGCATATCCATAGTTAGGTATCCATCTGTTGAGCAACGGGAGCCCTATTGAAACCTGTTTACAAAATGCTAGCAATGGGATGGATATAGGTTGAAACGCCTGTTAACAAATAGAAACAAATATTCGCGGCAGGACACATAAACTATTGCTTTTGGGTATAAAAAAGCACCCTTGTGGGTGCTTTTTGATTGCTAGATGTTATGTTGTCTTTGTGTTAATTTTTGGCGGGCAGTGCTACTGTCAGAGCTTGGCGAGACAGCTCGGCAGCGCCTTGCTTGTCATCCAGTTGCTCCATCACTTCCACTAGGTAGCCATAGTCAGTTACATCGCTGCGTAGGGCAATCGCTTTCTCGAAATGCTCCTTGGCCTGTTCCAGCTTGCCTTCACGCATGAACAGCTGGCCCAGGGCACTGTGGGTGCTTGGGTTGCTACTGTCGTAGCGCAGCAAATCCTGCAGGCGAACGATGGCCGGGTGGTTGTCTGCCAGTTTCAGGGCTGGGACAAGGTTGATCAGCGACTCGTCATTGTTCTTCTTCAGGGCATCACGCAGCACGGTGTACGCTTCGCTGTCGGCGTTGTACTGGCTCATCAGCTTGACGAAACAGGCAATGAGATCCGGGCGAGCCTTGGTTTTGCGGCTCAGGCTGTTCCAGTGGCCCATCAGGCCTTCGCTGCCTTGCTGCTTGGCAATGTGGTGCATGATACCGCACTCTGCTTTGGCTTCGAGTTTGGCAGCTTCCTCGATATCGACGATCCCGGCTTTTTCTAGCTGAGGCAGCAGGGCCAGCAGAGGTTTCCAGTCTTCCAGCCGAATGTAGCAGTCTTTGAGCAGGGTCAGCAGCACCGGGTTGCGGCCGTGGTCGCGCTTGATATCCTGCAGGGTTGCGACAGCCTGCTCGAACTGTTGCTGGCGGAATTGGAGCTTGGCTCGGGTCAGGGCGACAGCCAGGCTCTGGCCGTCGATTTCAGAAGCTAGCTTTAGGTATTCGTCACGCTGGCTGGCATCGCCTTGGCCTTGTGCGGCTTCGGCGGCGGCCAAGTAGTTCAGCAGCGGGGCGTCGCTGTGCTTGGCTGACTTGACCACCAACTTCTCGGCCTGTTTCCAGTCGCCTTCGATGACCTTGGTGAGGCCTTCAGAAGTCTGCAGGCGGGCCTTACGGGTCTTGCGGCCCGAGAACCAGCCGCGGGTCGAGCTACCTAGCGAGAACAGGCGTTTGAGGATGTTCTCCAGCAGGAAAAAAGCTCCGAACAAGACCACCACGAGGATGATAAGGGTCGTCAGGCTCATTTCCACCGTTTGGTTAGCCGCTGAAATTAGCACATAGCCTTGGTTTCCGGCCAGCATTGGGCCGACCACGATACCGGCGATCAGGGCGGCAACCAGCAATAGCAGTTTGATCATGCCGGGTTCTCCTCTGTGCTAAGCGGTTTTACCTGCTGGCGTAGGCGTTCACTGATGGTGTCGGTGATCAGTGTCTGTGACTGCAGCTTGCTCGGATAGTCGGCTTCGATGTTTTCCTGACCGAGAGTCTCTAGCGTGCTGATGAAGCTCTGAACGGCAGGATCTTCCATATCATAGAACTGCTCCGCCCAGTCTTTGGCCATCGCCAGTGACGTGGTGTACAGCTCGCCCTGCTCGCGGTAAACCGATTTGATCGCGGTTTCCAGCTTGGACTTGATATTTTCCTGCAGGTAGAAGTCCTGCTTCGGTGTCAGCAGTGGGATCACGCTGCCGTCACGCTGGCGGTAGGTGATAAAGTGATCACTGAAGTTTTTCAGTGAGGTCATCAGGTTCTGTTTCCAGTCGTCGATAGACGCCGATACCTCGGTGGTCTCGACCGCTTCGGCCTCTGGGAGGACAGCATTGGCCAGTGGTAGCTTGCCAATTTCTTGCTGGAGGCTGGTCAGGCGCAAGACAAGGCCGTCGCGATCAACCCGGGCGACGGATTTAAGGGCCGTGATATCGGTGTGCATCGCCTGGCGGATCGGGGTGAGGCTTGGGTCGTTAAGCTCGGCGATACGGTGATCGGCGGATTCGAGCAGAATCGTGGCACTGACGGTGTCATGCTCGAGCCACAGCTTGCGGCCAGCCATCTTGACCAGGTAATCCGCTTCCGCCAGGAGCCAGTCGTTCGGACGGCGGCCTTTCATTTCAGCCAGCGCCATCTGCAAGCCGGTGATCGATTTTTCCTGTTGGTCGAGCGAGGTTTCGGTACGTTGCAGGCTGTTGTTCACTTGACTTAGTGTTTCTTGCTGGGACGTCTTGAGAGATGACTGGAGCTGAGATTGAAGTTGGGAGATTTCCTGCTGCAGGGCTGCCATTTGGCTGCTTTGGGCCAAGGTCTGCTGGTGGCCGTGGTAGTATAGGCCGGCACCTAGGGCAATGACCAAGGCGATAGCTATCGCGCCGGTTTTGCTGCCACCCTGTTTTTCGGATGGCTGACTGGCAGGAGCCGCCGCTGGCTGCTCTGCGTTAGCCTGTTTGGCAGGGGCGGGTTTTGGCGCCTGTGCTTTGGCACTGGCTCGTCCTTGTTTATTAGTATTGTTATCTGCGGATTGTTGCTTATCTGCAGGGGTTTCATTATTGGTTTTTTTATCAGTCATCCGATTTTCCCATTGTGCCTATTTTGCTTAGGGTCGTGAATAGTGGGCCGTTGGCCGCACTTCCCACATTGGAAATTAAACGAAAACCAAGCCCGAGAGCTTGATCGGCGATTCGCTGGCTTGGTACGAATAGCTGGCAGTTAAGAAACCAAGCCTTGGCGTTGTCTGGTATGAGCTTGACCAACTGGTCAAGTTGCTCACCACTGGTCACCACCAGGGTGTCAACATTGGCCTGTTGCCAACTTCGGCTCAGGACTGAGCCATCCAGCGGCAACCAGCAGCGCTGGTAGGTCTCGCAATAGGAGACCTCGGCCCCGCCTTGGCACAGGCGCTGGTAAATCAGCTCGCGCCCGCCGTTACCGCGCAGGATAAGTGCTCGCCGCCCTGCCACATCGGATAAGACCGGCAAGGCTAGCACCCCCTCACTGTCGCTGCGCTCGGACGGGGCCATAACCGCCTGCCCGGTATAGTCTTGCAGCGCGGCGGCGGTTTTTTGGCCGACCGCTATATAATGCACGTTTTTTGGCCAGCTGGCACCTACCGACATCATGTAATTGTGCGCTAGGTTGGCAGCGTGAACACTGACGACAATCAGGAAATCGCCATTTTGTAGCTGTGAGAGGGCGCAGGGTAAGTCTGGCAGTTGCTGCCCCGGCTGAATTTCCAGCAGGGGCTGGGCAATGGCACTGATCCCCGCGGCATTGAGCTGCTGGGTTAACTGATGGCATTCCGGTGCCGGGCGGGTGATCAGTATCGTCATTAGGCGTTGCCGTATAGCTCGTCGAGGATAGCCTTGGCACCCTCGCCCAGCAGCTGGTCTGCCAGCTGAACACCGAGTTGCTCGGCATCATCGCGGTGGCCACGGATTTCGCCGCGAACAATCTGGCTACCGTCGGGCTCGCCAACCAGGGCGCGCAGCCAGATTTGGTCGCCGTCCAGTACCGAGTAGCTGCCAATTGGCACCTGACAGCCTCCTTGTAGGCGGTTGTTCATTGCGCGTTCGCACAGTACTCGGGTTTCCGTGTCACGGTGGTTGAGGGCATCCAGCAGTTGGCGGACACGTTCGTCATCAAGGCGGCACTCAATGCCTACGGCACCCTGGCCGACAGCCGGCAGGCTGGTCTCCGGTGCGATGGCATCACGGATGCGATCTTCCATTTTTAGGCGCTTGAGGCCGGCACATGCCAAGATAATGGCATCATACTCGCCATCATCGAGTTTGCGCAGGCGGGTATTGACGTTGCCGCGCAGATCTTTGACGACCAGGTCTGGGCGCTGGGCACGAAGCTGGCACTGCCGGCGTAGGCTTGAGGTACCGACCACGGCACCGGCTGGTAGTTGCGCAAGGTTGTCATAATGGTTGGACACGAAGGCATCGCGTGGGTCTTCACGTTCACAGATGGTGACAAGCCCCAGTCCCTCAGGGAACTCCACCGGGACGTCTTTCATCGAGTGCACCGCGATGTCGGCACGGCCTTCGAGCATGGCGACTTCCAGCTCTTTGACAAATAGCCCCTTGCCACCCACTTTGGCTAGCGGGGTATCGAGGATCACATCGCCTTTGGTGACCATAGGTACCAGTTCGACTTGCAGGCCCGGGTGGGCTTGCTCTAGGGCTGCTTTGACAAATTCGGCTTGCCACATAGCCAATGGGCTTTTACGCGTGGCAATACGGATTGGAGTATCGGTCATAGGGTCGGATCCACATATTCAGTTGGCACTATCAGTATTGTATCTAATCCTACCATTACTCGGCTGGGATGGTAATTGATGTGTCGCGGCGAGTGCGTTGAGGCAGTATTGTCTTGATATAAACTGCAATTAATGTGATATTAGTCACATAAGCCCTCAGCGAAATGCAGATGTTTGCCCGTAAATTGGTGGATCGGCGAACTTGTACTAGTTTGAGGGAAGGTGACTACGGAAAGGTCAGCTGGCAACATTTCAGTCCATTCACAACTTGTCATAAAACGGCATTATCTTTACGGTTAATACAAAAACTGTTAGATTGATCACGTTTTTACTCCTAGGTCGAGCCATCTCAACCGCTTTAATGACAAGATTTGGGCCGCTCTCAAGCTGGTAGCTCTTGGAAGAGTAATTTGCAGAATTATATCGAAACGCTTAAAGGTAGATTGGATCAGCTCAACGAGCTAAGACTCGAGCGTGCGCGTGCCGCCATGACTCCGCAGTCAGTGCAGGTTTTTAACCTGCTGCCGGTTCTACTTCACTATAATCACCCTGCGGTGCCTGGTTATCTCGATCAGGATGTGCCGGTGGGGATTGCGTCCTTTACGGCTTCCGAGCAACAGCAACAGTTAATCGACGACTGTGGCTTAGCTTGTGCCGCCCCGATTTCTCCTCCTGCTGTTGATATCTATCCGATCCAAGGCCTCTATGCAATGGGCAGTACTGCCTCGTTGGGCCAGAGCTTGACCAGCGATCTTGATATCTGGGTCTGTATCCGCACTGATCTGCCGGCTGAAAGCCGCCAGTCTCTGGAAGCCAAGTGTGCGGTGATCTCCGAATGGGCGCTGTCCCAGGGGGTCGAGGCAAACTTCTTCCTGATCGACGAAAACCGATTCCGCGATAACTTCTCTGAGCAGATGACCGGTGAGAACTGTGGTTCGAGCCAGCATTTGTTGCTGCTTGACGAGTTCTACCGCTCGGCGGTCAACTTGGCAGGCCAGCGCCTGCTGTGGTTTATGGTGCCGCCAGAAATGGAGGAGTGTTACGATGACTACATCTGCTATCTGGAAAATGGCGGATATATCCATCGTGATGAGTGGATTGATTTCGGCGGCCTGTCGCGAATTCCAGCCGAAGAGTACTTTGGCTCCAGCTTGTGGCAGCTCTATAAAAGTATCGATTCGCCATACAAGTCAGTACTCAAAGCGATCCTGTTGGAAGCTTATTCGTGGGAATACCCGCATACCCAGCTGCTCAGCGTAGACGGTAAGCGGCGTTTTTTTGCCATAGACCGTACCGAATTCTGTATGGATGCCTATTATCTGATGCTGGAGAAGGTAACCCGTTACCTCGAGCGTATCGATGATCACCGCCGTCTGGATTTGGTTCGCCGTTGCTTCTATCTCAAGACGCATGAAAAGCTGACCCGCGAGCCAGCTTCGGGCTCGGTGCCGTGGCGCCGCAAGGTATTGCAGGAGCTTACTAGTCAATGGCAGTGGCCGCAAGAAGTGCTGCTTGAGCTTGATCGCCGCCGTGACTGGAAGGTCGAGCAGGTCAAGAGCGCGCACAATGAGCTGCTCGATGCATTGATGCTGAGCTACCGTAACCTGATCCGTTTTGCCCGCCGCAATAATATTACCTCGGCGATCAGCCCTGAGGACATCAGTATTCTGGCGCGCAAGCTTTATGCGGCTTTCGAGGTGCTGCCAGGTAAGGTGACCCTGCTCAACCCGCAGCTGTCGCCGGATTTGCACGAGCAGGATTTGAGCCTGATCCAAGTGCCAGCTGGCAGGACCAATACCGCGGGCTGGTACCTCTACAAACAATCACTGGATCCGTTCGCCATTATGGGCCGTCCTGCACTGGAGCATAACCGCTATCTTAGCAAGCTGGTGGCCTGGGCCTATTTCAACGGCTTGCTGACCGAATCAACCTGTCTGCACAGTGTGGTACGCAATTCGGCGGTGGACCTCGACAAGCTCTACCAGTTGGTCAGTGATATTCGCAACACGTTCCCGATCCGTCGTCCGCAACCAAGCTTGCAGGCGCTGTCGAGCCCGTGCGAAATTCGCCAGCTGGGTTTGTTTATCAACCTCGAGAACGACCCGACCACCCGGCTCCGCAACCGCTCGGTGAAGTTCGACTTCAAGAATACCGACATTTTTAGTTATGGCCCGGATCAGATGTGCCTGGTCGGCAGTGTTGATTTGGTATACCGCAACTCGTGGAACGAAGTGCGTACCCTGAATTTCACCGGGGACAGTGCCATGCTCGATGCGTTGAAGACGGTACTGGGTAAGATGCACCAGGATGCGTTGCCGCCGGAATCGGTGGACGTATTCTGTTACAGCAAGCACATGCGTGGCTTGATCCGTAACTTGGTATACCAACTGGTGGCCGAGTGTATCGAGATGCGCCTTAAGCCGGTTGAGCAAGAGAAGCGACGTCGCTTTAAGGCGATCCGCATTGCCCGCCAGACCCACGGCCTGTTCTTCGAGCGTCGTGGCGTCTCGGTGCAGAAGCTGGAAAACTCGGTGGATTTTTATAGCTGCATTTCGACCAACAAGCTGCTGGGCTCGGCCAACCTGGTGATGGGTAAGACCGATGAGCCGCATCCGCCGGAAATTGTCGATGCCTACGCCAGTGAAGGTCTGATCCAGTTCTTCTTCGAAGACTGCGATTCGGGCTTCAATATCTATATCCTGGATGAGTCGAACCGGATTGAGGTTTACCGTCAGTGCAGTGGCGATAAGGACGAAATGGTCCATGGGGTTAACCGTTTTTATACCTCGGCTCACGATCGTTTTAGCTATAGTGCCAACTTTATCAACTTCAACCTGCCGCAGTTCTACGACATTGTTCACAGTGAGGAAGGCGAGCCGCAGGTGCTGCCGTACAAGAGTGGTCAGCAGCCGTCGCGCCGTCCGGTAGTGACACCACAGCCGTTGATGAACGCGAATATGACGCGCTAAAGCGCGGTATACCAAGAATTAAAAACAAAGCGGAAGCCTAGGCTTCCGCTTTTTGTTTGGGCTATCTGCTGGCGCCTTGATTACCAGTCGACGGCTTCGCCGGCGTGCAGTGAGCATTCTTGCTTGACCAGGGCGATTAGCTCGTTACCGCTGCGGGTGCAGCGCCACTCGCCGTTATTGTACTTGAAGTGGTAGCCTCCGGACTTCGACGCCAGCCAGATCTCGTGTAGTGGCTCTTGGCGGTTGATCACGATTTGGCTGCGGTTTTCAAATTCTAGCGTCAGTACGTTGCCTGTGGTCTCGTATTCGATATCGGCACCGGATTCGTCGATGCCTTCTTCGATGCTCAGCAGCACTTCATCTGCCAACTTATGAAATTCTGTATCATTCATCCCCGATCGTCCTATTGCTTTTCCTAGTGTGGGTGCGATTATAGAGGGCAATGAAATGATAATCACTGGCTTTCAAAAATGCGTAAAGGTTTATTAGCAATTTTGGTGTTGGGCATACTGGCCCTCACCGGCTGTGGTCAGAGTGGGTCTCTGTACATGCCTGACAGTAGCAAGCAGCAACAGCAAAACGATCAATAAACGGTTCAGACAGGGAAGAGACTACATTGGATTACTTTAATTATCAGAAAGATGGCCAGCTATGGGCCGAAGAAATTCCACTGGCCGAATTGGCTGACCGTTTTGGCACTCCGCTCTATGTGTATTCGCGTGCGACGCTGGAACGTCATTGGCATGCCTTTGATCAGGCGGTGGCCGATCATCCCCACCTGATCTGCTATGCCGTCAAGGCCAACTCCAACATCGGTGTGCTCAATGTGCTGGCACGCTTGGGCTCGGGCTTCGATATTGTCTCGGGCGGTGAGCTGGAGCGGGTGGTGGCCGCCGGTGGCGATCCGGCCAAGGTGGTGTTCTCCGGTGTCGGCAAGACAGCGGCAGAAATGAAG
The DNA here is from genome assembly GCA_000940995.1 of Photobacterium gaetbulicola Gung47. Classification (NCBI taxonomy): domain Bacteria; kingdom Pseudomonadati; phylum Pseudomonadota; class Gammaproteobacteria; order Vibrionales; family Vibrionaceae; genus Photobacterium; species Photobacterium gaetbulicola. The sequence goes on along the minus strand of CP005974.1, from coordinate 238,803 downwards.
CGGGCCCTGGAGCTTGGCATCAAGTGCTTCAATGTAGAATCCGAACCTGAGCTGGAGCGCCTTAACCAGGTCGCAGGCGAGCTGGGTAAGGTGGCACCGGTATCGCTACGGATCAACCCGGATGTCGATGCCCAGACCCACCCGTACATTTCGACCGGCCTGCGCGACAACAAATTCGGGATTGCTTTTGACCGGGCGCCGGAAGTATACCGCTTGGCCCACGGCTTGCCGCATCTGGAAGTCACGGGGATGGACTGCCATATCGGCTCCCAGCTGACGGCGATTGCGCCGTTTATCGATGCCACCGACCGCCTGCTAGCGCTGATTGACACCCTCAAGGCGGAAGGTATTGCCATCCACCACCTCGATGTCGGTGGCGGCCTGGGAGTGACCTATAGCGATGAGCGCCCGCCGCAGCCATCGGAATATGCCAAGGCGTTGATGGACCGCTTGACGGCGCACCGTGACTTGGAGCTGGTCTTCGAGCCGGGCCGTGCCATTGCCGCTAATGCCGGGGTGATGTTGACGCGGGTGGAATACCTCAAGCATACCGAACACAAGAACTTTGCCATTGTCGATGCGGCGATGAACGATATGATCCGCCCGACCCTCTACCAGGCGTGGCAGGATATCGTGCCGGTTGTGCCTCGCGACGGTGATAAGGTGACCTATGACTTGGTCGGCCCGATTTGCGAAACCGGTGACTTTATCGGTAAAGAGCGCCCATTGTGTCTGGAGACCGGTGACTTGCTGGCCGTCCGCTCAGCGGGGGCCTATGGTTTCGTGATGTCATCGAACTATAACACCCGTGTGCGTGCGGCGGAGATCATGGTTGATGGTACCCAGGCCCATGTGGTGCGCGAGCGTGAAGAGTTGGCGCAGCTGTGGCAGTCTGAGCATCTGCTGCCGGAATAATGAGAAGGAACAACATGCAGGTTAACTTTTCGAAAATGCATGGGCTGGGTAACGATTTCATGGTCGTTGACTGTGTGACCCAGAACGTGTTCTTCTCGCCGGATGCGATCCGGCGTCTGGCTGATCGCCACCGCGGGGTGGGGTTCGATCAGCTGCTGGTGGTGGAGCCGCCCTATGATCCTGAAACGGATTTTCACTACCGGATCTTCAATGCCGATGGCAGTGAGGTCGAGCAGTGCGGCAACGGTGCGCGCTGCTTTGCCCGTTTTGTCTGGATGAAGGGGCTGACCAACAAGTACCACATCTCGGTCAGTACCAAGGCGGGCAAGATGGTGCTCAAGCTGGAAAACGACAATCAGGTCACGGTGAACATGGGCGTGCCTGAATTCGACCCGGCCAAAATTCCTTTCCGTGCCAAGCAAAGCGAGAAAACCTATATTCTGCGGGCCGGCGACAAAACCGTGTTCTGCGGTGCCGTCAGCATGGGCAACCCGCACTGTGTCACCGTGGTGGACGATGTTGAGACGGCGGATGTCGAGACCCTGGGGCCGCTGCTGGAATCCCACGAGCGCTTTCCTGAGCGGGTCAATGCTGGCTTTATGCAGGTGATCAGCCGCAACGAGGTTAAGCTGCGGGTCTATGAACGCGGTGCCGGTGAGACCCAGGCGTGTGGCAGTGGGGCCTGTGCCGCCGTGGCGATCGGCCGGGCGCAGGGGCTGCTGGAAGACAATGTGAAGGTGTCACTGCCGGGCGGTGATTTGCAGATCCGCTGGCCTGGCGAAGGCAAGCCTTTGTATATGACAGGTGCGGCGACGCACGTGTTTGATGGACAGATTGTATTATGACCGATTTATCTCAGCTTGACGTGTCTGCGCCCGAAGAGAGCCACGTCTCGTTGAACGAGCAGGCGGTGGCGGACTTTTTGTTGGCCAACCCGGACTTCTTTGTTCGCCACCCGGAGCTGCTGAGCCGGATCCAAGTTCACCATGCCGACCGCGGGGTGGTGTCACTGGTCGATATTCAGCTGGAACGCCTGCGCAGCAATGTCGGCGAGCTGGAGGAGAAAATCACCGGCTTGGTTGGCGCGGCAACCCAAAACAGCCAGTTGTTCCATACCTTTGCCAAGGCGCAGCAGCAGCTGTTTCAGACCCACAATATCTACCAGGCGCTGTGTGTACTGGAAACACTGGCCGAGGAGCTCGGCCTTGATGTCAGTCTGCGCCTGTTTGATAGCCTGGACGATAACCTGTTTCTCGAGCGCCGCAGCTTTGATAGTTTCAGCCGCTCTCGCTTGTCATCCCGTCCGGTATATCTGGGCCGTCTGCGCAAGCATGAAGCCGAGCTCCTGTTCGCCCAGCCGCCGCAGCTGGGATCGTTTCTGGTATTGCCGCTTGGCAATGACAGGCCGTTCGGGGTATTGAGCTTTGCCAGCGTTGATGGCGGCCACTTCCAGCCAGAGATGGATACTTTGTTCGTTGAGCAACTGGCGATGATACTGACCAAGTTGATCCATCACTGGGAATATACCCGTGAGGTGATTGAATGAGCCTGCCTGCTGGCCTGGAAAAGCCGTTGCAGCGCTTCTACGAGTACTTGCGTAGTGAGCGGGAGCTTAGCCTCCATACCCAGCAAAATTACAAGCGTCAGCTGACGACGTTGGCCGAGCAGTTGGTGGCGCTCGGTGTGGATAACTGGCAGGCGGTGGATGCCGGCTGGGTGCGCCAGCTTGCCTCCAAGGGGATGCGCGATGGCCTCAAGGCCAGCAGTCTGTCGATGCGCCTGTCGGCACTGCGCAGCTTTTTTGACTATTTGGTGCAGCAAGGGGTCCTAAAGGCCAATCCGGCCAAGGGCGTGTCGGCCCCACGCAAGGCGAGGCCGTTGCCGAAGAATCTCGATGTCGATGAAATGGATCAGCTGCTCAGTGTCGATGAGGATGATCCGCTGGCGATCCGTGACCGGGCCATGATGGAGCTGATGTACGGTGCCGGCTTGCGTTTGTCGGAGTTGGTCAGCCTGGACGTCAAGGATGTCAGCCTACGCAAGGGCGACCTGCGGGTGATCGGTAAGGGGGACAAAGAGCGGGTGGTGCCGTTTGCCGGGCTGGCCCGCGAGTGGGTTGGCCACTGGCTCAAGGTGCGCGGCCAGTTGGCTGCCGCCGGCGAGCCGGGGCTGTTTGTCTCCAAGCTGGGCCAGCGTATTTCCAACCGTAATGTCCAGAAAAGGATGGCAGAGTGGGGGCAGAAGCAGGCGGTGTCGAGCCATATCAACCCGCACAAGCTGCGCCATAGTTTTGCGACCCATATGCTGGAGTCTTCGGGAGATCTGCGGGCGGTTCAGGAACTGCTGGGCCACGCCAATCTGTCGACCACCCAGATCTATACCCATTTGGACTTCCAGCACCTGGCACAGGTGTACGATGAAGCCCATCCCCGTGCCAAGCGTAATAAGCGCTGAGCAGGGGGCTTGTCGAGAGTAACCGCTGATGCAATTTTACCGTCGCTTGTCTGTCCCCAAGGCGCTGACCTTCGATCTTGACGACACCCTCTATGATAACCGCCCGGTGATCCGCCGTGCTGAGCAGGCGATGCATGATTGGTTGGCGGCCCATCACCCGCGCACGCAAGGCGTTGGGACGGCCGGCTGGCTACAGCTGAAGATGCGACTTGCCAAGCATGATCCCATGCTGCGTCATGACGTGACCCAGTGGCGCTTCGAGTTGCTCAAGATAGGTTTTATGCAGCTCGGCTATTCTTTGCCGGCAGCCGAGCAAGCGGCGACTGAGGGGGTGGCGGTGGTGCTTGAGGTCAGAAACCAGGTTGATGTCCCAGAAGAAACCCATCGGGTACTGGCCTTGCTCAAGCAACAGCTGCCATTAGTGGCGATTACCAATGGCAATGTCGATGCAGAAAAAATCGGCCTGGCGCAGTATTTCGATGGTGTCTTGATGGCAGGCCGGGATGGGCTGTCGAAACCCGAGCCGGATTTGTTTGCCCATGCGGCAGCAGGGCTCGGTTTGGCTCCGGGCGATATTCTTCATGTCGGCGATCATCTGGTGACCGATGTCGGCGGGGCTAAACGTAATGGCTTCAAGGCCTGTTGGTTCAATGACCAGCAGCGGGTGTTGAGCCGCGAGCCGCGCGCCAAGTGGTTGCCGGATGTCGAAATCAGCCAGCTTTCACAGCTGTTGGCGTTGGTGTCTGAGTGATTTTAAACGTTTGTTGCTTACGTCAGCAGGATGAAAATTTCAAAAACGCATAAAGACGTCCATGTCGCTCCAACCTGCCTTCCCTGGCAGGTAGGTTTTGAAATTTTATCCTACTGCCAAAGCTGTCATTATCTAACAAAAAAGGGCTGCAAATTATGCAGCCCCTTTTTTCTTGGTGAGGGTTTATAGCAACAGCGACTGCTTCGGCTTACTGCTTATCAAATGGTCAATAGAGATCATTCCAGCGCCCCAGAACACGTTGACCAGCATCATCATGCCCCACAGCTGGTGGTCGAAGAATCCTTTCTCCCACAATAATGGGTAGGACACCACCGCAATAATATTGAACACAAACAAAGCCAGCGCCATCGGGCGGGTAAACAGACCCAATGCCAAGAACACCGGCAGGATCAACTCGGCAGCGGTACCCGTGTAGGCGGCAATTTGCCAGGGCAGCAGTGGCACTTGATACTCATACTCGAACAGGTAGAGGGTGCTGTCCCAGCTGTTGTATTTCACCATGCCTGACTTGAAGAAGATCCAAGCCACCCAAAGCCGGGTGAACAGCAGCAGGAGTGGGATCAGTGGTTCGGTGATCCGCTGGGCCGTGGTGTCGATTTGTTTGAGAAAATTCAGCATGCGCATTCTCCCTCAGGCAGGCCGTGGATACGGGTAAAGAGTTGTTGTTGGATCAGTTCGCCGAGTATGGCCAGCATGGCTTCATCGGCTTCCCCCAGAGGTTTTCCCCGCTGGCACAGGCGCAGCAGTGCCGTGGCTGACGGGGTCGTTGCCAGCACCTGCATCCCTTGCGGGCGGTGCTGGATAATGGCCGACTCCGGCTGGGTGAGGTCAATTTGCTCAATCTGGCCCTGGGTGATCATCTGCCACAGGCTCGCCACCGGGTATGGGGCATCGAAGCTGTAGGCGGGCTCGGCCACTTCCATCACCAGTTGGGACAGATTGTCCTCGGTAATACGTGCCAGTTGCTCGAACGGAAAATCCGTGCTGACTGGAACGTGTTGGCTGGCGCGGTCGACCAGCCATTCGAGGCGGGCCAGATCGGCCAGATAGGGGGCGGCTTCGACCAAAGTCGGTTGGCTGTTGATGGTGTTGCTGAACCCGTCGCCGTAGTCAGTGACATTGCCTTCGCCCAGCGGTTGGTTGAGGACATGTTGACGAGCGAGCTGGGCAAAGCATTCCTCCCCCACCACGGCCTGGCAGCACGGGTAGGTGGCAGCCAGCACCTCTGATAGGCTGATAATAAAATTATTTCGGTAGACCTGGATCAGTTGCTCCGGGCCGAATGTACTCTCTGTGATTTTCTCGCTGGCCGAGCTCGGCCGGTAATGCAGGGCTTCGGCGAACTCCTGCTGCAGCTGGTGGAGGCTGTCAGGCTGCGGAGATCCCATCACTGGCCTCCTGGGCAATAATTTGTTGCGCTTTATCCGCTTCCCCAAGTAGCACACCAAGCTCTGGGATATCGAGATCCCACTCGATCAGCGTTGGCACCCCGCCCAGCGCAGTGAAATGTTGGCGTACCCACTGGCGGTAGAGTTGCCACACCGGCTCGCTGACGGGTTTGCTGTGGGTATCTATCCAGATCTCCCCTTGCTCGAATTGCTTGACGGTAAAGCCGGCTAGGTGAATTTCCTTGACGGTTCGCGGGTCAATGGCATCGAGGTAGGTCTGGCAGTCAAAACCGTGGTTGAAGCTGCTGACATAAATGTTGTTGAGATCAAACAGTAAACCACAGCCCGTGCGTTGCTGAACTGCCCGCAGGAATTCCCATTCCGGGATGGTTGAATGGTTGAAGCTCAGGTAGCTTGAAGGATTCTCCACCAGTAACTGGCGTCCGAGGAAATCCTGTACCAGTTCGACCTTGTGGCAGAAATGGGCGAGAGCCTCTTCGGTATAAGGGAGCGGGAGCAGATCATTGAAGTACTGGCCGTCGACTGAACTCCAACTCAGGTGATCGGAGACCGCTATCGGGTTTATTTCCTCTACCAGTTGCTTGAGCTGGCTAAGGTGCTGTTTGTCCAACGCGTCGGCGGATCCGAGGGACATCCCGATCCCGTGGCAGCTGATGGGGTAGTGGCTGGCGGCAGCCCGGAGCTGCTGGCGGGCGGGTGAGTTGACTGTGAAGTAATTCTCGCTGTGGATTTCCAGCCAGCCGATATCAGGCTGCTCAGAAAGAATTTGATGGATGTGGGGGGAGCGAAGCCCCACCCCTACCATCTTGTCACCAGACAACCTGCTCAATTACTTGGCCTCTTTTGAGCTACCGACCAGGCGATCACACAGGCCTTTGGGCACCATCACGAAAGCATCTTTCTGACCATCGGTTTTCGAGGTACCGGCGCAAGAGCTGGTCTTGGTCGCACAATCATTCTTGCCTGCTTTCACCACGCCGTAGCACTTTTCCTTTTCCTCGGCAGCGACTGCGGTTGTGGTGGTCAGGGTGGTACCGGCGAGGGCAATCAGGCCTGTTACTGCGGTGGCGAGTGCAATGTTGGTGGTCTTTTTCATGTTCATTCCTCTTAAATACGCTGACTGTTGCAGGAAAATGCAACGTTTTCTTTTTGGGTTAACTGGCACCTCTTGGTGCTCTCGGTAGATAAGAAAGGGCGAGTCGGGAATAACTTTCACGTTCCCTTATGTTTTTTAACTTCTCGGTAACTTTGCGTAATTCCAAGCATAGAACAAAAAAATCCGGCAATAGGTTGATTAAGTGAATTTCTATCGTCCGTTATTGAAGGGCGGTCACCTCTGGGCGATGGGTGATTGGCGAGCAGGGAGGTTTCTCGCATCACGGGGGAGTTTGTGGTTATAATCATCACCATTGTATAAATAACCAGTAGAGAGCGATGGACGTTTCACTTCTGTTAGATGGCCTGAATGACAAGCAACGCGAGGCGGTGGCAGCACCGTTGGGTAACCACCTGGTTTTGGCCGGCGCCGGGAGTGGCAAGACCCGGGTTCTGGTCCATCGCATAGCTTGGTTGATGACGATAGAGCAGGCCTCGCCGTACTCCATCATGTCGGTGACCTTTACCAATAAGGCTGCTGCTGAGATGCGTGGCCGGATCAATGAGCTGATGCACGGCTCGTCAGCCGGGATGTGGAATGGTACCTTCCACGGCCTGTGCCACCGTATGTTGCGTGCCCACTACCTTGATGCTGGTCTGCCGGAAGACTTCAATATCCTCGACTCCGAAGATCAGATGCGCCTACTGCGCCGCTTGATCAAAGCCCAGAATCTGGACGAAAAGCAGTGGCCCGCGCGCCAGGCGGCGTGGTATATCAATGCCAAGAAAGACGAGGGGCTGCGCCCGCAGCATATCGATTCGTTCAATGATCCGGTTGAGCAGACCTGGCTGCGTCTCTATAGCGCCTACCAGGAAGCCTGCGATCGTGCCGGGTTGGTCGATTTTGCCGAGCTGCTGCTGCGCTCGTTCGAACTGCTGCAGCGTAGCAAGCATATCCGCGAGCACTACCAGGCCCGTTTCAAACACATCCTGGTGGACGAGTTCCAGGATACCAACAACATCCAGTTTGCCTGGCTGCGCCTGATGGCTGGCCCGGACTGTAACGTCATGATCGTGGGTGATGACGACCAGTCTATCTACGGCTGGCGTGGTGCCAAGGTGGAAAATATCCAGCGCTTCTTGAATGACTTCAAGGGCGCGAGCTCGATTTTCCTTGAGCAGAATTACCGGTCAACCGGCAATATCCTAAAAGCAGCCAACGGTCTGATCGCTAACAATAATGAGCGGATGGGCAAAAACCTGTGGACCGAGGGGGCCGAAGGAGAGCTGATCTCGATCTACTCGGCCTTCAACGAGCTGGACGAAGCCCGCTTTGTGGTCGGCAAGATCAAAGAACTGCGTGATCAGGGCGGGGCGCTGAGTGAAGCGGCTCTGCTATACCGCAGTAATGCCCAGTCGCGAGTGCTGGAAGAAGCCTTGATCCAGGCCGGGATGCCATACCGCATCTATGGCGGCATGCGCTTCTTCGAGCGTCAGGAAATCAAGGATGCCCTGTCCTACTTGCGCCTGATCGCTAACCGCAACGATGATGCTTCGTTCGAGCGGGTCGTTAATACCCCGACTCGCGGCTTGGGTGATCGCACCCTGGAAACCATTCGCATGGCAGCCCGCGACCGCGGCGCGACTATGTGGCAGGCCAGTGTTGCCCTGCTGGAAGAGAAAGTGCTGGCTGGCCGCGCGGCCAACTCGCTGCGCCGTTTTATCGAGCTGGTCAATGCACTGGAAGACGATACCCGCGAGCTGCCGTTATACCAGCAGACCGATGAGGTGATCCGTAATTCCGGCCTGCGCGCCATGTACGAGCAGGAGAAAGGCGAGAAGGCCCAGGCCCGTATTGAAAACTTGGAGGAGCTGGTAACAGCCACTCGCCAGTTCGAGATCCCGGAAGAAGCCGAGGAGATGAGCCCGCTATCAGCCTTCCTGTCCCATGCGGCGCTGGAAGCCGGTGAAGGCCAGGCCGATGACTTCGAGGATGCGGTTCAGCTGATGACTATGCACAGTGCCAAGGGCTTGGAGTTCCCAGTGGTGTTCATGGTCGGTGTTGAAGAAGGCATGTTCCCGAGCTCGCGTACCACGGAGGAAGTGGGCCGTTTGGAGGAGGAGCGTCGTCTGTGCTATGTGGGCATGACTCGTGCGATGCAGAAGCTCTATATCTCCTATGCGGAAATGCGCCGCCTCTATGGTAAGGATAACTTCCACAAGCCGTCGCGCTTCATTCGCGAGATCCCGGAAGAGTTTATCGAAGAAGTGCGGATGAAGGCCAAGGTTTCCCGCCCGGCCAGCAGCGGCCGCTTCAGCCAGAGCCAGGTCAACGAGAACTTCAACCAGACCGGTTATAGCCTCGGCCAGCGGGTTCAGCATCCGAAATTCGGTGAAGGGACCATCATAAACTTCGAGGGCAGCGGTGCCCAGAGCCGGGTCCAGGTGGCCTTCAACGGCGAGGGGATCAAATGGCTGGTTACCCAGTATGCCAAGCTTGAACCGATGTAATCACCGGTTGGTACATTGTCGATACTGAAATAAAAACCGTGGCAGCTGCCACGGTTTTTTTATGCCGCTGATTATTGTGCGATGACCTTGCCTTCGCGGCGTGGATCGGCAGCACCGATCAGGGACTTGTTGCCGATCTGGATGGCTTGGACACCAGAGTTGAGTTCTTTGACCTGTATCTTGAAGCCGAGGTTTTCCAACTTTGGCGCCCATTGCTCGGCACCGGTGCCCGCTTCGAGCTCGAACGGGCCGAAGCGGTTGTTCATGTTCGGCAGGTTGATGGCCTGCTGCAGATCCATGCCCCAGTCGAGATGGGCCACCAGGGTTTTGGCGACATAGCCGATGATCTGGCTACCGCCTGGCGAGCCGATAGCCAGGTAGGGTTTGCCTTTTTGCATCACTATGGTCGGTGCCATCGATGAGCGTGGCCGCTTGCCCGGCTCGACCCGGTTGGCAATAGGCTTGCCGTTGTCATGGCTGCGGAAGGAAAAGTCGGTCAGTTCGTTGTTGAGCAGGAAGCCGCGTACCATTACCCGTGAGCCGAAGCCGTTCTCGATGGTGGTGGTCATTGAAATCACGTTGCGGCCCTTGTCGACAATCGAGAAGTGGCTGGTTGAGGGCAGCTCTAGTGATTCGTCCATGGCATAGCGCAGGGCGTGATCCCACGGCGGGAGGCCCGCTTCGGCCTTGGCCAGGGCCTTGTCGCTGTCGAGTAAGGCAGCCCGTTGCTGCAGGTAGTCACCGGCCAGCAACCCTTTGGTCGGCATCGGCACATAATCGCTGTCGGCCATGTAGCGGCCGCGGTCGGCAAAGGCGAGGCGTGAGGCATCGCCGAGCAGGCGCCAGCTGGTGAGATTATCCGGTCCCAATTCGCCGAGCGGATAGTGGCCGAGCATGCCCATGATCTGGCCCAGCGTCAGGGCGCCTGAGCTCGGAGGCCCCATGCCGCAAACCTCATATTGGCGGTAAGGGGCGCAGACGGCAGGCCGCTCTTTGACCTGGTAGGTGGCCAGATCCATGGTGCTGAGCACGCCTGGGTTGCCGGGGGCGGTGCGCACCGCCTTGACGATGTCTTTGGCAATCTCGCCGGTGTAGAAGGCGCTGGCACCGCGCTCGGCAATTTGCCGCAGGGTATCGGCATACTCAGGGTTTTTCAGGGTTTGCCCGGCTTGAATAGCCGTACCATCTTCATTGAAGAAATAGGCTTTTGTGTTGTCGAAACGCTGCAGGTGGGCCTGGTCCTTTTCCACCAGGGCGGCCAGCCTCGGGCTCACGATAAAGCCCTCTTTGGCGAGCCTGATCGCAGGCTCGAACAGTTTTTTCCAGTCCAGCTTGCCGTGGCGCTGGTGGGTATACCACATCAGCCTGACGGTACCCGGGGTGCCGACCGAGCGGCCACCAACCACGGCATCGAAGAACGTCAGCGGCTGGCCTTTTTCATCTTGGAACAGCAGGGGAGTGACCGCAAACGGGGCGGTTTCGCGACCGTCGAAGGTGGTCAGGGCTTTCTTTTTCTGATCCCAATAGACCATGAATGCACCGCCGCCAATGCCTGAGGATTGCGGCTCGGTCAGGCCCAGCACCAGCTGGGTAGCGACCATGGCATCAATGGCATTGCCGCCCTGGCGCAGGATGCTGGCGCCGGCCTCGCTGGCATAGGGGTTGGCAGAGGCAACCATCCAGTCTTTGCCGGTTACCGCTTGCTGCTCGTTGAGGCCGGTTGCCGCTTCCGGGGCAAGCCGATCAGCACTTTGCTGATTGCTTTTGGCGAGGGTGGAAACAGGCAGGGTCAGCAGCCAGGCTGACAACAAGACAACCTGTTGTCGGTGATTCCATTCCATGGTCAATATACTCCTTACTTAGGCTGTTGTTAGCCTAAGTAAGGACGGGGGGCTGTGTCTACCGGTTGGTTGTTTTTTGTGCTGCGGGTCAACCTGTGTAGCAGGCTGTGCCTGCCATTAAGGGGTGAGGATACTGACCCAAATCAGACTGCCGATCACGGTGAACAGGGCACCGCAGGTGGCATCTATCCAAGGTGTCCAATGCTTGAGTTTTTGCTGCAGGCGGGCCCCGGTCAGCAGCCAGGCCAAGAGGGCAAACCACAGGAACGAGGTGACCCACAGTAGGCCGATGGCCGTGGCCTTGCCGCCGAGGGACATACTGGCTGGCACCAGGGTCGATAGCAGGCTGACAAAAAACACCAGCGCCTTGGGGTTGAGGATGTTGGTGGTAAACCCTTTGGCCAATGCCTGCTTGCGGTTAGCAAGTACTCGCTGTGATGACTTGGCTGGCATACCTTGCTCTGCTTGGTGGCGCTGCTGCCAGTGTTGCCATGTCCCTTTGAGGGCGCCGATCCCCAGCCACAGCAGGTAACTGCCGCCAGCAGCTTGCAGCAGGGCAAACAGCATCGGGTGCTGGTGGATCAGCAAGCTGGCCCCGGTCAGGCTGAGAATGGAGTGGAGCAGGATCCCGAGCGACAGGCCAAGGGCGATCATGATGCCGGTTTGGCGGCCGTAGCGTCCGGCATTTTGTACCACTAAGGCGAAGTCGGGCCCTGGGCTCATTAAGGCGACGATATGAACGGTGACGAGGGTGGCAAGGGTGGTTACTTCGTTGATCATAGTGTGTACAGCATCCTTCAAACATCAGGGCACAATGCCCAACAAGGCGTAGCATGCCTCAGCCGCTGAGCGGATGCTTGTAAAAAAGTGACAATTAATCCCAAGACTGCTTATTTGATTTGCGAGGGGGCGACGCCGAAGGTTTGCTTGAAGGCATGGGTGAAGTGGGCCTGGTCGTAAAAACCGACGTGGTATGCCACCTCGGTACTGGTATAACCCGCTTTCAGCAGCGCCATCGCATGCTCCAGCCGTAGCCGGGCCAGCCAGGCATAGGGGGTCATACCGGTGGCTTTCTTGAATTGGCGCAGTAGTTGTGACGGGCTCAGATCGCACAGGCCGGCCAGCTGCTCGAGGCTGATTTTTTGATCCAGATGGGCCATCACATAGTCGCGCAGTTGGTGGAGATCTTTGCCTCCCAGTGCCGCGACGCTGGTTTCGCGGACCTGGCCGTAACGGGTCAGCAAGTAGGAAAAGGACTCGATCGGCAAGCTATCTTTGGCAAGCTGCGAAGCCATCGGGTTGTCCAGTTGCTGGTGCAACTGGGTCAGCTGCCGGAACAGCGCGTGATCGGCGATCTTGTTTTGTGGGAAGCGGTAATGGCCCTGGCCTGAGACTTCCTCGGCTTGCTGGCTGAGCCAGCCGGGGGTGATGCTGAAGACCTTGACTTGGTATCCCGTTTGCTCTTTGGGTTGCCCGTCGTGGATTTCGTCCGGCGGCATGATCACCAGTTGCCCCGCACCGGCGATGTGCTTGCTGCCGTTGTAGAAATACTGCTGCTGGCCTTGGGTGATCAGCCCCACATGGTAATCAAGGTGATAATGGCGCTTGAACGCAAAGCTCTGGTAATGGGCATCAATCAGGTTGATGTCGTCAATGGGGCTCTTGCGATGGCTGATCTTATTCATGACTCGCTCCCCCTTTGCGGTTCAGTGCTAGATAGTGGTGATAAATGACTGGAGACAGTCACGGCTGCTATGAGTACACCATAGCCAGAGCGGTGACGCTTGTAAAAAATCAACGGGGCTGTTGGTCATCAACCCGCAGCCCCACTTTTTTCGCTGCCAACCTAGCTGACGGCGGCTTGCCTTTTATTGCTGCGGTGGTTGCGCAGGCCTTCGAAGCTGAAAATGATCAGTGCCGCCCAGATAAAGGCAAAGGTATAGCCCTTGTCGGCCGTAAAGCTTTCGCCGTAAATAGTGATCGCCAACAGGAACATCAGGCTCGGGCCGATGTACTGGAAAAAGCCCAGGGTTGAGAGCTTGAGTTTGGTCGCGGCACCGGTAAAACACAGCAGTGGCAGGGTGGTGACAATGCCTGCTGCCATCAGCAGCAAGTTGGTATTCATCGGGTTGGCCGACCAGTCTGAGGTGGCACTGTTGGCAAACAAAAAGACATAACCGAGCGCCAGAGGTAGCAACAGGCTGGTTTCCATGAACAGTCCGGTCGCGGCATCGAGGTTGACCTTCTTGCGCAGCAGGCCGTAGAGGCCGAAGCTGGCGGCCAGCGCGAGGGCAATCCATGGCAATGAGCCGAACTGGATCAGCTGGACCGCAACACCGGTGGCTGCCAGTGCCACCGCAACCCATTGCAGCGGGCGCAGGCGCTCCCCGAGAAACATCATTCCGAGCAGGACATTGAGCAGTGGGTTGATGTAATAGCCCAGGCTAGCATCCAGCATGTAGTTGTTGTTGACCGCCCAGATGAAAATCAGCCAGTTGCCTCCGACCAGCAGCGAGGTCGCCAGCAGTAGTATCAAGACTTTCGGCCGACCCAATACGGCACGGACTTGCCCCCAGCCCTTGCTGAGTATCAGCAACAAGGCAAGAAAGCCAAACGACCAGATCACCCGGTGGCTGAGAATTTCCATCGCACCGACATGCTGGAGGGATTTGAAATAGATAGGGGCGATCCCCCACATGGTGTAGGCCGATAGGGCGAGTATGACGCCACGCTGGGTCTGGGTATTTTGCGCTTCCATGGTTACCTGAAAAGTTGGTGCCGAGCAGGCTGGGGAGAAATAAATATTCAGTTGTCTATGCAAGGGCAGTATAAATCGTGATCGATCTCAATACTATTGCCTTTTTCCTCTACAGCCATGGTGCGAAGGCGGGCTAATGTATCGGGCTGGGGAGTGACTCCCATCGGCGATTTGAATGGTATAGAATAGCCAGCCTTGTCCATATTCAGGTGCCCCGCTTTGGGCCACCAGTGCCAATGAGAACGTTATGCCAGCAAGCCAGCCGAGCCAGACCGATAGCCCAATGACCTGTGACCAGGTACTGCAGGAGGTCTTTGGCTATCAGGAATTCCGGGAGGGCCAGCAGCCTGTTATCGAGGCGGCGGTATCCGGCCAGGATTGTCTGGTGATCATGCCGACAGGCGGCGGTAAGTCGCTGTGCTACCAGATCCCGGCTTTGCTGCGAGACGGCCTGAGCTTAGTGGTGTCCCCATTGATTTCCTTGATGAAAGATCAAGTTGACCAGCTTAAGGCCAACGGGGTGGCCGCGGCCTGTATTAACTCCACCATGTCGTGGGAAGCGATGCAGGAGACTTTTCAGGCGATGGCTCAAGATCAGTTGAAGCTGGTCTATGTTTCTCCTGAGCGTTTGCTCAGTCGCGATTTTTCCGAACGTCTGGCTTGTTTGCCGCTCAGCATGATTGCGGTGGATGAAGCGCACTGCATTTCGCAGTGGGGCCATGACTTCAGGCCGGAATATGCGGCCATCGGCAGTTTGCGCCAGGCCTTCCCTGATGTCCCGGTGATTGCCCTGACGGCCACGGCGGATGAGACCACGCGGCAGGATATCGTTGCCCGTTTGGCACTTCAGGAGCAGCATACCTATCTCGGCAGCTTCGACCGGCCGAATATCCGCTACACCCTGCAGGAAAAATACAAGCCGATGGCCCAGCTGACTCGCTACCTGTCCGGGATGCGCGGTCAGTGTGGGATTGTCTACTGCAACAGCCGCAAGCGGGTGGAGCAAATCAGCGAAAAGCTCAACGAGAGCGGGATCCGTGCGGCGGCCTACCACGCCGGGCTGGAGCATGACGAGCGGGCATGGGTACAGGAAGCGTTCCAGCGTGATGATGTGCAGATCGTGGTGGCGACCGTGGCCTTTGGTATGGGGATCAACAAGCCCAACGTGCGCTTTGTGGTCCATTATGATATTCCGCGCAATATCGAGTCCTACTATCAGGAAACCGGGCGGGCTGGACGGGACGGTCTGCCCGCCGAGGCCATCCTGTTCTACGACCCATCCGATTTGGCCTGGTTGCGCCGCTGCCTGGATGAAAAGGAAGAGGGTCCGCAGAAGCTGGTGGAGAGCCACAAGCTCAATGCCATGGGGGCATTTGCCGAGGCTCAGACCTGCCGCCGCCAGGTACTGCTCAACTATTTTGGTGAAGCGCGGGAAGAGCCCTGCGGCAACTGCGATGTCTGCCTCGACCCACCCAAGCACTTCGATGCCCTTGAGGTGGCGCAGAAGGCGCTGTCCTGCGTGTACCGGGTCAACCAGAGCTTTGGTATTACTCATGTGGTGGAAGTGCTGCGCGGTATGCAGAACCAGCGTATCCGCGAGCATGGCCACGATAAGCTGAGCACCTACGGGATCGGCCGCGAACACAGCCACGAGTTTTGGGTCAGCATCTTGCGCCAGCTTATCCACCGCGGCTTCTTGACCCAGAATATCGTCCGCAGCTCGATACTGCAGCTGACCGCCAAGGCGCGGGATGTCCTGCGTGGCGAGGTGCCACTCGAGCTGGCGGTTCCAAGGCTGGATATTGCGGCCCGCAGTGCCAAGAGCGATAAGCTGGCCAATCGTCAGTACGACAAGAAGCTGTTTGCCAAGCTGCGCAAACTGCGCAAGGCCATTGCTGACGAAGAGGATTTACCACCTTATGTGGTCTTCAATGATGCCAGTCTGATGGAGATGGCCGAGCGCCTGCCGACCTCAGCGGGCGAACTGCTGGCGGTCAACGGGGTGGGGCATCGTAAGCTGGAGAAATACGGCAATGCTTTCCTGGGGTTGATCGAAGATCACCTGACGGCGGGAGAAGACGTCGGATTTGGGATCGGGTAGGCAAATCGGCGAGATAAAAAAATACCGGACAATCCGCGTCCGGTACAAAATGCGTTTTAGATACAGACAGGGGCTTGGCCCCGGCATGCACTGTTCGCTACAAAACAGCTTGCGTATTTGGTGAGAATGTTAAATTCACCGGCTGCCGACAGGGTCTCCCCCGCCGGCAACCACTTCATAAAACCACGAACCTCGCCCCTTGGCTAGAGGCTGGTTATTGGTTGATACTCACAGAAACAATTGGTTACAGGAAAATTTCTGCAGCCTCCCATTACTGAAAGGAATACAGTGCCATGACAGGAATCCCGCTCTATGGGTGCCGCCATATGGATCATGCCGCTAGGCTGCTTGAGATCGACGGGCCCGATTTCGACTATGATAATTTCGCAGTCGTTGCTGAGACGTTGTTGCAGCAGCTTGGAATGACGGTGGTGGAAAAGGAGGCCAACGCCGACTTGCATGTATGGCTGGTGGATTTTGAAGGCTGCCGGATGTTGCTAAAGGGCGAGCACTACAGTGGCCAGATGTGGCTGGAAGGGCTCGACAGTGAAGCGGAAGAAACAATGCGTTTTCTCGCCGGGCTACTCGGAAAAGGCTGAGGCGCCAGGCAAAGCGTTGGCGTGCTGTATTTCCTAGCCACAATATATGGCTTGGGTATATAATCGCCGGCTTCGGTTGCTACCGGCAGTGTGAGAGCTGGCGGTGGTGTTTTGGGTTCCCTCTCCCCCAATGACAAAAAGGTCTGACAATGACGACTTCTCAATTTTCGCCTGCGCAGCAGCGTAAGGCCCTTTCTTTCTTGGTGGTTTTCCACCTGCTGATCATCGCATCGAGCAACTACCTGGTTCAGCTTCCTTTTACCGTGATGGGTTTCCATACGACATGGGGCGCCTTTACCTTCCCGTTTATCTTTTTGGCGACTGACTTGACGGTGCGCATTTTCGGGGCGGCCATGGCTAGGCAGATCATCTTGCGGGTCATGTTGCCGGCGCTGCTGATTTCCTATGTGCTATCGGTCCTGTTCTATCAGGGCGAGTATCAGGGGATCGGCCACCTCGGTGAGTTCAACCTGTTCGTCGCGCGGATCGCGATTGCCAGCTTCATGGCTTACTTGCTGGGCCAGATCATGGATGTGTCGGTGTTTAACCGCTTGCGCCAGACCAAGCAGTGGTGGGTGGCCCCGAGCTGCTCGACCTTGTTTGGGAATGCCCTCGATACCCTGGCCTTCTTCTCGATTGCGTTCTACAACAGCCCGGATCCGTTTATGGCGGCGAACTGGGTTGAGATCGCGCTGGTGGACTACGGCTTTAAACTGCTGATCAGCCTTGGCCTGTTTGTCCCGATGTATGGTGTGCTGCTTAACTACCTGATCCGTAAACTGACGACCCTGCCAGCCGTGCAGCCGGACAGTGAACGCCAAGCGCCCAATACTCAGAGGGCCTAGCTTTCCCTTCATCGGGTTTCGCACCATAATAAGCTCAGTCTAAGGCCAGCATTGCTGGCCTTATTAATTTCAAGCTAATTGATATGCCAGACCGCTATCCAGCTTGGTATACAGGAGGAAGTATGCATATCCGTGAGGCCAGTATTGAAGAAGCGGCCACAGTGTTGGCCGCCATTACTGAGTTTGCCCGCCCTGCATCAGAGGAAGACATCAAGGAAAGACTCCGTGGCCACCGAGTCCTGATTTTGGTGGCCGAGATTAATGACGAAATGGTCGGGGTAAAAATCGGCTATCAGCTGTCGGAAGACTGCTTTTACAGCTGGCTGGGCGGTGTGGCGCCGGCAGGCCGCCGTGGTGGGGTGGCTCAGGCCCTGCTCGAAGCGCAGGAAGAGTGGGTGGTAGCACAAGGCTACCAGCAGCTGAGGGTGAAATCCCGTAACCGTTTCCCCGCCATGCTGCGTTTGCTATTGAGAAATGGCTACCAGGTTGAGCATCTGGAGAAGAAAGAGGGAATAGAAGATTATCGTCTGCATTTCGTCAAACAACTAAATGACAATAACTCTCAATAAAATGCTTGCATCTCAAATGAGAATGGTTATTATTAACTTGCACTCAGCAAGAACAGCCCAGAACGGCGACGGTTCTTGCCTGAAGGCACGACATTGCTCACATTGCTTCCAGTGTACTTTAGCTAGGGTGGGTTTTTAGTGTAGGGCTAGAATCCTTTTCCCCTTGTGCTGAGCGGCAACTACTTCCGGGTATTGATTGCGGAAAGTAGTGCCGCTTTTTCTTTGCCTATGGCCTGGTGGAAACCGGCTCAGGCAATCTTGACTAACTCTTTGACCAGTTTGTTGATCCCCTCAGCGGCTTCGGAAATACTGCCGGCCAGCATATAGGCAGGGGTTGTCAGCAAGCGGCGTTTTTGATCCAGTACGTAGTCGCTGACCGGGCACTTGATGTGTTCACCGCCCATTTGGTTGAAGGCCTTGGCGGTATCCGGATCGGTCCCAATCGTCCCTTTGGCTCCAGGGCCATAGATCAGCGGGATCATGGCTGGGGCGATGCACAGGTAACCGGCGGGCTTTTCTTCTTCGGCAAACTGCTGGCATACCCGTTTGACTTCGGGGTGGACGGCACAATCGGGTCCCTTGAAGGCAAAGGTCGACAGGTTTTTGGCCGCCCCGAAGCCGCCGGGGATCAGCAGGGCATCATAGTGGCTCGGATCCAGAGTCGCCAGATCGGCAATTTGGCCGCGGGCGATCCGGGCAGCTTCGATCAAAACATTCCGTGACTCTGCCATTTCTTCGCCGGTTAGGTGGTTAATCACATGGTGCTGATCCATATTCGGAGCAAAGCAATGCCAGCTGGCTCCTTCCTGCTCAATCGCCAGCAGGGAAAGGACGGCTTCGTGGATTTCTGTACCGTCAAACACTCCCGACCCGCTCAAAATAACCGCGATTTTCTTCATAATGGCTCCCTTTATCATCAGATTTGTCTACTTTTACTCTCAGTTCATCTTATTTC
This sequence comes from Photobacterium gaetbulicola Gung47, assembly GCA_000940995.1. Taxonomy (NCBI): domain Bacteria; kingdom Pseudomonadati; phylum Pseudomonadota; class Gammaproteobacteria; order Vibrionales; family Vibrionaceae; genus Photobacterium; species Photobacterium gaetbulicola. The sequence continues at coordinate 219,979 of CP005974.1, read as the reverse complement.
AGTACGAGCTGTTAACTTTTTCCACAATTAATGATCATTGTAGGATCGTGGATCAATTGAGCAATATTAATTTAAGTCTTTGTTGTGTATGGTGTTTTTTGCTGTGTTTTTTGCCGTTTTAAACATTGATCAAAGCTTTAAAATGAACTACCAACAAACTTATCCACAGATTTGGGGCGCGAAATGGAAAACAGCAGTTAACAGTTGATGGTAGTCATGGCATCCTAGTGACCTAACTCTTTCATCCCCCGGATATAAGAATATCTTTATGGCAACTATCCCAGAAAATCCACTTATTCTGATTGATGGATCATCTTATCTTTATCGTGCCTACCATGCTGCGCCTAACTTCACTAATTCAGACGGTGAGCCTACCGGTGCGGTTTATGGTGTGGTGAACATGCTGCGCAGTATGTTGCGTCAGTTTTCCACCGAGCACATTGCCGTCATCTTTGATGCGAAAGGAAAAACATTCCGAGATGAGATGTATCCGGAATATAAGGCTAACCGTCCGCCGATGCCGGATGATCTTCGCTCGCAGATCGAGCCGCTTCATGCCGTTATCAAGGCCATGGGCCTGCCGCTGATTTCGATTTCCGGGGTGGAAGCTGATGACGTGATTGGTACCTTGGCCTGCCAGGCTTCGAAAGCCGGCATGCCGGTGTTGATTAGTACCGGTGATAAAGATATGGCCCAGCTGGTTGATCAGAACATTACCTTGATCAACACCATGACCGACGTGGTGATGGATCCGGCCGGGGTGGTTGATAAATTTGGTATCGGCCCTGAGCTGATTATCGACTACCTTGCCCTGATGGGGGATAAGGTGGATAACATCCCGGGCGTGCCGGGTGTCGGCGAGAAGACGGCCAAGGCCCTGCTGACCGGGATCGGCGGCCTGGATGCCCTGTATGCCAATCTTGACGATATTCCGGCGCTGGGTTTCCGTGGCTCGAAAACCATGCCGAAAAAGCTGCTTGAGCATAAAGACGCGGCGTACCTGTCTTACGAGCTAGCCACCATCAAACTCGATGTCGAGCTCGATGTCACCCCGGATCAGCTGGTGAAGACCACCCCTGACACTGACGAGCTGACCAAGCTGTTTGGCCAGTTGCAGTTCCGTCGCTGGCTGGCTGAAATGCTTGATGGCAGTGATGGCCGCATTGTGGCCGATGAAAAATCAGCCGCGCCGGCAGCAGCCAAGCCGGTCGCCCCTGTAATTGACCGCAGTGGCTACGAAACGGTGTTGGATGAGGCGGTATTCAGCCAGTGGCTGGAAAAGCTGAGTGCAGCAGAGGTCGTTGCGTTTGATACTGAGACCGACGGCTTGGATTATATGACAGCCAACCTGATTGGCGTGTCGTTTGCGGTCGAAGAAGGCAAAGCGGCTTATGTGCCGGTTGCCCACGACTACCTGGATGCCCCGGCTCAGCTTAACCGTGACTGGGTGCTGGCCCAGCTCAAGCCATTGCTGGAAGATCCAAGCAAAGACAAGGTTGGCCAGAATCTCAAGTTCGATGCCAGTATTCTTGCCCGCTACGGTATTGAGATGCAGGGGATCCGCTTCGATACCATGCTGGAGTCTTACGTGTTCAACAGCGTGGTGGGCCGCCATGACATGGACAGCCTGTCGCTGCGCTACCTTGAACACAAGACCATCAGCTTCGAAGATATTGCCGGCAAGGGCAAGAAGCAGCTGACCTTCAACCAGATCGATCTGGAACAGGCTGGCCCTTATGCAGCAGAAGATGCCGACATTACCCTGCGCCTGCATAACGTACTGGTTGAAAAAGTAAATGCTGATGAGAAGCTGAAGTCGGTATTCGAAGATATTGAAATGCCGCTGGTGCCGGTCTTGTCGCGCATGGAACGTACCGGGGTGCTGATTGACAGCATGCTGCTTGGTGCGCAGTCGACCGAGATTGCCGCGCGCCTTGATGAACTCGAAAAGCAAGCTTTTGAAGTTGCAGGCGAGGAGTTCAACCTGAGTTCGCCGAAGCAGCTTCAGGCTATCCTGTTTGAGAAAATGGGTCTGCCGGTACTGAAGAAAACCCCATCGGGTACCCCGTCGACCAATGAAGAGGTACTGCAGGAGTTGGCGCTGGATTACCCGTTGCCGAAACTGATCTTGGAATATCGTAGTCTGGCGAAACTGAAGTCGACCTATACCGACAAGCTTCCGAAGATGGTGAACCCGGCGACAGGCCGCGTCCATACTTCTTATCATCAGGCCGTGACCGCGACGGGGCGCTTGTCATCAAGTGATCCTAACCTGCAGAACATTCCGGTTCGAAACGATGAGGGGCGTCGTATTCGCCAAGCCTTTATTGCACCGACCGGCTACAAGGTACTGGCGGTCGACTACTCGCAGATTGAGCTGCGTATCATGGCGCACCTGTCGGGTGATCAGGCTCTGCTAGATGCCTTTAACCACGGTAAGGATATCCATGCTGCGACCGCTGCCGAGATTTTGGGGATCCCGCTTGAATCCGTTACCAGCGAGCAGCGCCGCCGTGCCAAGGCGATTAACTTCGGTCTGATTTACGGCATGAGTGCCTTCGGTCTGGCCAAGCAGCTGGATATGGGCCGTAACGAAGCGCAGGATTACATGAATGTGTACTTCGAGCGCTACCCGGGTGTGCTGGAATACATGGAAAGCACCCGCAACCAAGCCAGCGAGCAAGGGTATGTCGAAACCCTGTTTGGTCGTCGTTTGCATCTGCCTGATATCAAGTCGCGAAACGGCATGCGACGCAAAGCGGCAGAGCGTGCTGCGATTAATGCCCCGATGCAGGGTACCGCTGCCGATATTATCAAGCGGGCGATGGTGATGGTCGATGAGTGGGTTGGCCTGCAGCCGGAAGGCCGGGTCCGCCTACTGATGCAAGTTCATGACGAACTTGTATTTGAGGTACAGGAGTCGGAGGTTGACAACGTTTCTGCTGAAGTCCGCCGCTTGATGGAATCTGCCGCCGAATTGGCTGTTCCGCTGATTGCGGATGCCGGGATCGGGGATAACTGGGATCAGGCGCACTAATTCAGCCCGTGAATCGTTAAACAGGTAAAAATAGCCAGCTATGCTGGCTATTTTTTTGCTGAAATTATCTGCTCAGCCACCTACGAGATTTAGAAATTACTTACGAGCTTCTGAAAAAAAACTACAAAAAGACTTTTCAACGCTGAGCAATTGATATACAGTTAGAGCCGTAGGGTACAGAGGTAAGATGTTCTATCTTTCAGACCTTTTGTTTCACGTTATTGGATTTGGCTGATTCAGCCGCCCTGGTCATTTGACCAGGGCGTTTTTTATTGTGGTGCCGAAAATCCATTCTTCCGAATATCCCCGTTCATATTTTGCTCATATTGGCGCTGATTGCCTGCCTACTCATCTATTTATATACCGAATGTTTGTACTGGAAGGTTTTGTTGCCAGAGTTTGATCTGTTTGCTGAATTTTTCCACACGAAAATTTTAGAGTAATTACTTTAATTTTCTTATTCGTCTCGCTATACTCTTGTTTGCTTCTTGTTCATATTTGTTTTCGGTAGTGGGTGCGAAGCCGGCTAGCCAACAAATACATGAAATCGCCATCCTGGATTTGGGGTGGCTTTTTTTTACCCGCCCTGTCATCAAACTGTAATTTTATTCCATTTTAGGATGTTTAGGCTGAGCCTAAGATGTCTTTATTTTTGATAAAAAACAACCTTTCCCGCAAATCTTCCCCAAGCGCTTAAAATGAGATGTTAGCAACAGGAAACCAAGACATAACCTGTGATTAGGTGTTGCGGTAGGCACAATTACGGGAGAAAAAACTTGCGTTGGTAGGGGAAATCACTGATGCTTTCGGGACAAATATAAAAACCTCCTATTTCTCTCCCATTGCCCCGCCTTGCTGGTGGGGTATTTTTATATTTGTGGTCAGTGAAGCTTGCTGGTGGCGGGGCAAAAAAAAAGCCCCCGGTGCGGGAGCTTTGATGCCGGAGCGCTTATTCCTCGTCTTGCGCCTCGTCTTCGTCGAGCATCGCCAGCTGGCGCTCGAGCTCGGGGGCAAACCAGTCATCGAGTTTGCGGCGAACCTGATCCACCCCGATCCCTTTGAGTGACGAGAAGGCCTCAACTTGCACGTCGCCCCCGAATGCCTTGACGCTGTCGCGTACCTTCATTAGCTGCTGCTTGCGGGCACCGCTCTTGAGCTTGTCGGCCTTGGTCAGCAGGACCAGTACCGGCAGGCGGCTCTCGATTGCCCACATGATCATTTGCTGATCCAGATCTTTGAGCGGGTGGCGGATATCCATCAGTACAACCAGTCCCTGCAGGCATTCACGCTTTTGCAGGTACTCGCCCAACGACTCCTGCCACTTCAGTTTCATTTCCAGCGGCACCTGGGCATAACCATAGCCCGGCAGGTCAATCAAGTTACAGCCGGGGATGACCTCGAACATGTTGATCAGCTGGGTACGTCCCGGTGTTTTTGACGTTCGGGCCAGACTCTTTTGGTCGGTGATGCGGTTTAGGGCACTCGACTTACCTGCATTGGAGCGGCCAGCAAATGCGATCTCAACGCCTGTGTCGTTTGGCAAGTGTCGGATTGTAGGTGCACTTGTGATAAATCCTGTGTTTCTATAGTTGAGAGGTTGATTCACTGTTAACTCCGTCAAGTCTTGATGTAGTCGACTGATTACTTTTATGTGAAATTGTGTAAAATATACGAAAACCGAGCTCGGTTAGTGGTCGCATTGTATACCATGTCACTGAGCATTACTTGTGGTACTGGAAGCTCAATAATTATAAACGGAATGTCATGAAGAAATTAGCACTGATATTGACTCTGCTGGCCAGTTGCTCAGCCTGGGCCCAGGGAGACGCAGAAGCCGGAAAGGTGAAAGCCGCGACATGTGCCGCCTGCCATGGGGCAGATGGCAATAGTATAATGGCGCAATACCCGAAGATTGCCGGTCAGCATGCAGGCTATCTTGAAAAACAGCTCAAGGATTTCAAACTTGCGATGAGCACCGGTGGTGCCCAGGGGCGTAACGACCCTGTGATGGGCGGGATGGCGATGCCGCTGACCGAGCAGGATATGGCTGATCTGGCCGCTTACTACGCTTCACTACCGATCTCCGATAGCACCACGCCCGAGGCATCGATTGAAATCGGCCAAACCCTATACCGCTTCGGTGATGCCGAGCGCGGCGTTACGGCATGTACGGCGTGTCACGGTCCGCGGGGGAACGGCACCAGCCTGTCAGGTTTCCCTAAAATCTCTGGCCAGAATGCCGAATACGTTAAGCTTCAGCTGGAGAAATTCCGCGATGGCCAGCGTGGCAATGATATGAACGCCATGATGCGTGCAGTGGCAGCCAAGCTTACTGACGACGAAATTGCCGCTTTGTCACAGTACGTGGGCGGATTGCACTAAATTTTCCTTCAGCCTGGCTTCCAGTCGGTGGAGAGAAAGGGCAGCTTCGGCTGCCTTTTTTATTGCGGGCCACACAGCGAGCCGATTGCAAGAAAATAACAGTTTTTGGCCAAGACACGCCAAATGCTTGTTCTGTTGTGAGAGATCGACCATTCGTACCGGTCGATGTTGATGAAATTGTCAATAGCTATAGCCTTAAAGTATATATAAAACAGAATCTTGCTGTTATTGAAATTAACTTACAGGTGATGCATCCGTCTGGGCGGGATTGTTTCAGATGCAGATTGGCGTAGAGTATGCGGTGTCGACAGGGAGTGGACACAGGAAGGAAAGCGCCATTGATGGCATGGGCAAGGTGCCTGAAGGAATACAGGATGTCCGGCAAGGAGCCGGGTAGACCGCAAGATGTGGTAAGGACTGTCAGGAAAGACCCTTACGGAAAAGAAAACACAACAAAGGAATCAGCATTCTAGGGACGGGGTGCACACACGGATGGTGAACTGGTTGCCAGATGGCAACATGCTAATGGAAAAGCCGGTTAAGGATAGCCGTACAGACAGGGATCACCGTTCAAGGACGGAAAAAACACATCAGGATGATGAAGAACAACAAGTTGGCACGGAAGCAATAATAACAAAAGGATATTGTCAGACCGGGATGTTACTAACTGGTTAAGGACAGACTAGACAGGATATAGCCAGCAATGGCGACCCCACAGAGCGACAGGTCACCCGACCTGTCGCTTTTTTCTTTTCCGCCACTTGCCGTGCCAACCTTAGTAGTGCACATTTCTCCATCAAATCTGCTATTATACCCGGCTTCATTGAGCGCCGCGGCAATGCCCTGTGCGATAAAGTTAACAGGAGAGCGAAGATGGCCCCATGTCCGTTGTGCCAGAGCCAAAGCATTACGCCGTTTTTTGAAGATCGGCGCCGGCACTATTTCCGCTGTGGGGAGTGCGCCTTGATTTTTGCCGATCCCGAGTCGAGATTGTCGCCGCAAGAAGAGAAAGCGCACTATGATTTGCATGAGAATAACCCGGAAGACTTAGGCTACCGGCGTTTTCTCGCCCGGCTGGCCGATCCGCTGATGGAACGTCTCGGCAGCTCGCCGCGCCGCGGTTTGGATTTTGGCTGCGGCCCCGGCCCGACTCTGTCGCTGATGCTGGCCGAAGCCGGTCACAAGATGGCGGTCTATGATCCGTACTTTGCCGATAAGCCGGCCGTGCTGGAGACACAATACGACTTTGTGACCTGTACGGAAGCGATCGAACACTTTTATACGCCTGCGAAGGAGTGGGGGCAGCTGGTTGGTATGGTAAAGCCCGGTGGTTGGCTGGGCCTGATGACCAAACTGGCACGAGATGCAGATGCCTTTGCGCAATGGCATTACAAGAACGATCCGACCCACGTGAGCTTTTTTAGCCGCGAAACATTCCACTACCTGGCCCAACGAGATAGCCTGGCGGTGGAATTTGTCGGGAATGATGTAATTTTGCTGAGGAAAACCCAGTAATGACCCGTAAGAAAAGAAGCCGTACTACCGGGATGTCCGATCAGGTAGTCACCGTAAAGACCCGCACCCAGCACGATCTTGATGGTCTGCAGCGTAAGAAAGATCGCAAGCGCAAAGGCCTTAAATCTGGTAGCCGCCACTCTATGGTAACGCCAGAAGATGCCCGCAAAGCCGCCCAGCGTAAAGATCCACGCCATGGCAGCAAGAAAGCGATCCCATTGATTGTCGAGCCGAAGAAGCCGATGACCAAGCAGCAGCGTCGCATGAGCGCCGAGCAGGAGCTGCAGATGCTGGAAAATGATGCCCAGCTAATGGTACTGCTAGATCGCATTGAGGCCGGTGAGAAACTGGGCGCAGGCCTGCAGAAGCAAGTTGACCAGAAGCTGGACCGTATCGAGCAGCTGATGAACCAGCTAGGTTTGCTGGACGACGACGAGCCGGAGATGGAAGAGGTAGCGACTCGCGGTCCTCGTTCCGATGACGATTTGCTCGATCAGTTCGAAAACATGGACTACGACGATTTCGACAAGGAGTAAGCCTTGCAGGATATGACATTGTGGCTAGGACTGGCCGGCCTGATTGTTGCGGTACTGGCAAGCTATGCCGGCTATTTGTTGTATAAACTCTACCAGCAGACCCAGCGCCACAAGGCGTTTCTTGCTCGCGCCCAGCGTCAGCAGGAGGAAGGGATCAAGCAGCGCAATGCCAACATCATGGAAAGCGTCTTGATCATCGCCCAAGCCGGTAAGCAGGATGAGTGCGATATGTCAGAAATTGCCATCCGCCTGTACAAACTGATGGAAGTCCTGCAGGGCGATCATCAGGTTGACTTTGCCAGCCAGTACCCGGCGATGCACGAGTTATATCAGGTGGTGAAGGACATGCCTCGCGGTGAGCAGCGCAAGACCCTGGCCAAGCAAGAGCGGATGCAACTGGATTTGGTCAGGATGAAGGCCGAAGCCCGCCTGCTAGATACTATCAAGTCTGAGCTGGACTTGATCTTGGCGGCCAAGCCTGCCGCTTGATACCAGTAGCTGTTTTCCCCTGTCTATACTCAGAGGCAGGGGAAAATTGATCGGCTTGGCAGTTTAGTTATCTTCTATCTACATCTTAACCAAGTTGTGTCACACTGGGCGGCCAATATTTTTCTCCCCTCTAAATTTAGTGGAAGTAAGTCATGTCAAATGAGCAGATTATTTGGGATCAGGCCCTAATCGAAAAATATAACTATTCGGGGCCGCGCTATACCTCTTACCCGACAGCGTTGGAGTTTCACGAAGCATTCACGTCCGCGGAATTTGACATGGCGTGCGCCCAGTATCCTGAGCGCAACCTGTCGTTGTATGTTCATATCCCGTTCTGCCACAAGCTGTGCTATTACTGTGGCTGTAATAAAATTATCACCCGCCACCAGCATAAGGCCGATCAGTACCTTGATGCGCTGGAGCAGGAGATCCGTCAACGCGCGGCGCTGCTGGGCGAGCGAACGGTCAGCCAGTTGCACTGGGGTGGTGGTACGCCGACGTTCCTGACCAAGCCGCAGGTGAGCCGCTTGATGGGATTGCTGCGTGACCAGTTTACCTTTGCGCCTGATGCCGAGATCAGCATCGAGGTTGACCCGCGTGAAATTGAGCTCGATATGCTAGATCACCTGCGTAGCGAGGGATTCAACCGCCTGAGTATCGGGGTGCAAGACTTCAATAAGGAAGTCCAGAAGTTGGTTAACCGCGAGCAGGATGAGGCGTTTATCTTTGCCATGGTAGAGCGTGCCCGCGACTTGGGTTTCCGTTCGACTAACCTGGATTTGATCTACGGATTGCCAAAGCAGAACCCAGAGTTGTTTGCCCAGACACTGGAGCAGGTGCTGACTATGCGCCCGGGCCGTTTGTCTATTTTCAACTACGCCCATATGCCAAAGCTGTTCGCTGCCCAGCGTAAAATCAAGGAGGCGGATCTGCCGCAGGCCAACGAGAAGCTGACCATCTTGCAGCAGACCATCGCCACTCTGACCGGTGACGGCTACCAGTTTATCGGGATGGATCATTTTGCCCTGCCGGAAGATGAACTGGCGGTTGCCCAGCGCGAAGGGATCCTGCACCGTAACTTCCAGGGCTATACCACCCAGGGGGACTGTGATCTGCTTGGGTTGGGGGTATCGGCAATTTCGATGATTGGTAATTGCTACGCCCAGAATCAGAAGGAGCTGAAGCAATACTACGCCAGTGTCGGCGAAAAGCGCGAAGCGCTGTGGAAAGGGGTCTCGCTGGACGATGATGACCTGCTGCGCCGTGAGGTGATCAAATCTCTGATCTGTAACTTCCATTTGGATAAAACAGCGATTGAGCAGCAGTTTGGTATCGAGTTCGATAGCTACTTTGCCGAAGATATCGAGTTGCTACAGACCTTCATTACCGATGGGCTGGTTGAGGTGAGCGATACCGCGATTGATGTCGTGCCAAAAGGTCGATTGCTGATCCGCAATATCTGTATGAGCTTTGATAAGTACCTGCGCCACCGTGCCCGCCAGCAGCAGTTCTCTCGGGTGATTTAACCCCGCGCCGTACTGGTTGCATCGCACAAATAAACAAAAAGCCCTCGAGCTGTAATGGCTCGGGGGCTTTTTGGTATCGACTAAGCTAAGTGATCAGCCGTTAAACATGTTCACCGCGGCAATCAGTGCCAGGATCCCGGCAGCAAAATGGCCCGGGCCATTGGCTGCGATTTCGCTGACAGCAGGCATTGCCACGCTGAATGAAAAGATACTATCCAGCATGGTGGGGTTCCCACTGTGTTCTTGGTGTTATGTTGCATTGTGTGGTGTGGCTTCAGGGGAGGCTGAAGTCGGGGGGTATTGTACGCAAAACGAACGAAGATGGAATGGGGGTAGGTCAAAAAATGGCCAGTGACTGCGATTTAATTTCCGCTGCGACTGTCTAGTGCCTCGGCTTTAGCGTTTTGTATTGTGCGGAAAGAAATTCAATGTGTGGGTGAATGTCCTTCCGCACAAAAAGCGAACTAGTCGGTCACGACATTGAGCTCTTTAAGTTTGCGGGTTAGGGTATTGCGCCCCCAGCCCAGTAGGCGGGCCGCTTCCTGCTTGTGGCCGTGGGTGTGTTCCAGTGCGGCTTCCAGCAGGATTTTCTCAAACTCCGGTAATGCCTCACCCAGCAGGTTCTGGTGGCCCTGGCGGAGGTTGTCGAAGGCCCATTTTTCCAATGCATGGTGCCAATGCTGATGGCCGCCTTCGCTGGCTTGCGGTTGGCTTGGGGCAAGTAGTTCCGGCGGTAAGTCGGCCGGCAGAATCTCTTTGCCGCTGGCCATGACGGTAAGCCAACGACAGGTGTTTTCCAGCTGGCGAACATTGCCCGGCCAGTCCAGCACCGTCAGGGCCTCCTCGGTATCCGGGTGGAGGGTTTTTACCTCGACTCCCAGCTCGTCGGAAGCGCGCTTGAGAAAGTGTCGGGTCAGCTGCGGGATGTCTTGGCGGCGGTCTTTGAGCGCTGGTAGGTGGACCCGGATCACGTTGAGACGGTGGAACAGATCTTCGCGGAAGTCCCCGTCGGCCACCAGGCGTTCGAGGTTCTGGTGGGTGGCGGCAATGATCCGGACATCGACATTGACCGGCGAGTGGCCGCCGACCCGGTAGAACTGGCCGTCAGCCAGCACCCTCAACAAGCGGGTCTGGATATCCAGCGGCATATCACCGATTTCATCAAGGAACAGGGTGCCGCCGTTGGCCTGCTCGAAACGGCCCTGGCGGACATTATTGGCACCGGTAAAGGCGCCTTTCTCATGGCCGAACAGTTCCGATTCGATCAGGTCTTTGGGGATTGCCGCCATATTGAGGGCAATGAACTCCTTGTGGCTGCGCGGGCTGTGGCGGTGCAGCGCATGGGCAACCAGCTCTTTACCGGTACCGGACTCACCGTTGATCAGGACCGATATTGAAGAGCGGGACAGACGGCCGATGGCCCGGAATACCTCCTGCATAGCGGGGGCCTCGCCGATGATCTCCGGGGCATTCTTTTCTATTGTCTCCGGCTGCTGCTGGCGTTTTTGCTCCTGACTGTGGGTGACGGCACGTTCGACCAGGCTCACGGCCTCATCGATATCGAATGGTTTGGGTAGGTATTCGAAGGCTCCCTCCTGGTAGGCGTTCACCGCGGCATCGAGATCGGAATGGGCGGTCATGATGATGACCGGTAGGGTCGGGTAATCGGCCTGCAGCACCTTGAGCAACGAAAAGCCATCCATCCCCGGCATGCGGATATCGGAGACCAGCACGTCGGGTACGCTGCGCTCCAGGGCTTCGACCACGCTATCGGCATTGGCGAAGGTTTCACATTTTAGTCCGGCTGCATTGAGGGTCCGCTCCAGCACCCAGCGGATTGAGCTGTCGTCATCAACGACCCAAATTAGTCCTTTGCTCATGGTGAATCCTCTACATAATCGGTAAATACAAGGTGAATTTGGTATGGCCCAGCCAGCTTACGACTTCTATCTTGCCTTGGTGCTGGTCGACCAGGTTCTGTGCAATGGACAGCCCGAGTCCGGTGCCGCCTTCGCGCCCGGTGACCATGGGGTAGAACAAGGTGTCCTGAATATCGCTCGGGATCCCGGGGCCATCGTCGATAATGTCGATCTTGGCGGCCACCCGATAGCGTTTGCCGTGGATCAGCGCCTGGTGGGCGGTGCGGGTTTTGAGGGTGATATTACCGCCGCCGTGCTGCTTGAGAGCCAGTGACGCATTACTGACAATATTGAGGATCGCCTGCTCCAGCTGCTCGGCATCCATAGTGAAGTCGGGCAGGCTGGGATCGTAGTCGCGGTGCAGCTGGATATTCTCGCCGCAGTCGATACTGATCAGCTGGCGGACTTTTTCTAGCACCACGTGGATGTTGTCTTTCTGGCGGTTGCCGGGACGCTGCGGCCCGAGCAGGCGATCGACCAGGTTGCGCAGCCGGTCGGCCTGCTCGATGATCATCTGGGTGTATTCGGTATAGCTCGGGTCGGGCAGGGTTTTCTCCAGTAGCTGGGCGGCACCGCGCAGGCCGCCGAGTGGGTTCTTTATTTCATGGGCCAGCCCGCGTACCAATTCCTTGGCGGCTTGCTGCTGGGCGTGCTGGCTGAGCTCCTGGCTGATCCGGCGCTGCTGGTCAATCGGTTTTAGCTCTAGCAGGATCAATAGCTCGCGCTGCCACGACAGCGGGCTGGCATTGAGCTCCAGGGTGTGGTGGCGGCCGTCGATGACAAACGTCACGTCGCTGTCGGCCAGTCCTTGCCCACTTTGCAGCGTTTCGGGGAGCAGGGTTAAGTCCAGCGAGGTGTGCTGGAGCAGATCCGGGAAGCGAGTGTTGTTGAGCCGGCGCTTGCTGAACGACAACAGCTGCTCAGCAGCCGGGTTGACGTAGCGTATGGTCAGCGACTCATCGAGCAACACGATTGCCGTGACTTGGTTGTCGAGGATCAGGGAAGAAAAGTCAGCCGTCACAATTACCATCCTTGTTGGTGCAGTTCATCATGGTGCATTGAACTGCAAATGCACCATATTGGTGCAATCAAGTGTAGCCTGTCTGTCTGGGATCGTGAACGAAAAAATGGTGAACGCCTGTTATTTGGGCACTGGGTGTGGTGCCGGGCGTTGGTTGATACGGGCACGGTGCAAGAAGACAGTAATTTCTTCAGATGATGCAATAACCTTGCCGTGTTTGAGTAAATCGACCTGCAGGGTATGGCTGCCGCGATCTATATTGGTGAGGGGCCAGGTCAGCAGGGCCTGAGGCCGCCCATATACCTCACCATCAAGGCGCAACTGGGCGCTGTGGCCTTGGTTGAGCTTACGGCTGGCGACCGCGGTTACCGTAATGTTACCTTGGTTGTCACGCAGGGTTTGCTGATGGGTCGGGTTGGCGAGTGTTATGGTTGGCGCGGGTTGGATAGCGTCGCTTGGCTGTTGCTCGGCGTTTATCTCGGTATCGATTATGTCAGGCTGGGGCGGGGAGGATACTTCTGGCGGCTGGATGTAGATCGCCGAGGCGCCGGGGTGGGGCTGATCGGAAAAGTGGAGGGTACCGGCTTCGTCCTGCCAGGTATAGATTTGGGAGGCCGACGTGGTGGAGGGGAGCGTGGCCATAGCCGCTAAAAAAGCCGCGAATACATGTGGGTTCCCGTACATGGTGTGCTATTGGGTTGTGGGTGTTGCGGTTATTGTTAGCAGCATCAGAGAGGCGGACAAGATCAAAAAGGCCAGCTTGTGAAGCTGGCCTAAATCTATTATGACGACTTGTTTATCAGTTACTTAAACTGAGTAGTACAGTTCGAACTCTAGTGGGTGCGTGGTCATGTTGATTTTCTCGACATCCTGAGATTTCAGGCCGATGTATGAATCGATAAAGTCGTCAGAGAATACGCCACCCGCTGTTAGGAACTCACGGTCCTCGTCAAGTGCCTGCAGTGCACCTTGTAGAGATTCAGCAACCGTTGGGATTTCTGCTGCTTCTTCTGCTGGTAGGTCGTACAGGTCTTTGTCCATTGCTTCGCCTGGGTGGATCTTGTTCTGGATACCGTCAAGACCTGCCATTAGCATGGCTGCGAAAGCCAGGTATGGGTTCGCTGCTGGATCACCGAAGCGAACTTCGATACGGCGTGCTTTCGGGCTTGGTACCACTGGGATACGGATAGAAGCAGAGCGGTTACGAGCTGAGTAAGCCAGCATAACGGGTGCTTCGAAACCTGGAACAAGACGTTTGTACGAGTTTGTTGCTGGGTTAGCAAAAGCATTGATTGCACGTGCGTGCTTGATGATACCACCGATGTAGTAAAGTGCCATTTCAGACAGGCCGCCGTACTTGTCGCCAGCGAATAGGTTAACACCGTCTTTCGCCAGAGACTGGTGAACGTGCATACCTGAGCCGTTGTCGCCGACTAGTGGTTTAGGCATGAAGGTGGCTGTCTTGCCAAATGCGTGAGCAACGTTGTGCACTACGTACTTGTATACTTGGATTTCGTCGGCTTTGGTGGTCAGCGTGTTGAAGCGGGTTGCGATTTCGTTCTGGCCCGCAGTCGCTACTTCGTGGTGGTGCGCTTCAACAACTAGGCCCATCTCTTCCATGATGAGACACATGGCAGAACGGATATCTTGTGATGAATCAACTGGCGCGACTGGGAAGTAACCGCCTTTAACACCTGGACGGTGGCCTTTGTTACCGCCTTCGAAATCAGAACCTGTGTTCCAAGCGGCTTCTACGTCGTCGATCTTGAAGAAAGAACCTGACATGTCGGTTGCGAACTTCACGTCGTCGAATAGGAAGAACTCTGGCTCAGGGCCGACTAGCACGGTGTCGGCAATGCCGGTTGAGCGCATGAAATCTTCAGCACGCTTGGCAATAGAGCGTGGGTCACGGTCGTAGCCTTGCATGGTAGCAGGCTCTAGGATGTCACAGCGGATGTTCAGGGTTGCATCTTCGGTGAACGGGTCTAATACCGCGCTCGCTGCGTCTGGCATCATCACCATATCTGATTCGTTGATACCTTTCCAACCAGCAACAGAAGAGCCGTCGAACATCTTACCTTCTTCGAAGAAGTCAGCATCGATCTGGTGGGCAGGGATAGAGATGTGCTGCTCTTTACCTTTGGTATCGGTAAAGCGTAGGTCAACAAACTTAACTTCGTTTTCCTGGATCAGCGCAAGTACGTTTTCTACTGACATCTTGAGTAACCTCCGGTGTTAGGTTGGGCAACTAGCCGCAACAAATTAGGAATGAGCGTGTTCTGCTCTATTGCCCAAGTACATTGCGAGAACCGTGCCAACTTTTAAAAGCCCCAAAATAGCGCACTTTGTCGGTATTCCGGGCTGAACTTTTCCATTAATTGCACCTTTTTGGGGATTGTCTGCACTATTATGGTGCGTTACGGGACGTGTTCCCCTTCCTGGTGCGCGTATCTACATTAGCCCACTGCGGCATATTGTCAATCGTCTGGGAGGGGTAAAGCGAGGCTGTAAGCCGGTTGCAAAGGGCGTTTTCTCGCTGAGCACGCAAAAAAATGCACGGTGAGAACAGAGGAGATAAAAAAGGCGGTGATATAAATCACATATTACGTGGGTTTTGGCGTAAAATCTGTTAGATTATGAGCCGTTTTTTTAACCAAGTAGCGCCATCCGGTCGCTGCATGTTCTGAGTGAATGTGAATCCATGTCTAATCCACAGATCGATAAATTAAGAAATATCGCAATTATTGCGCACGTTGACCACGGTAAAACCACCCTGGTTGACAAACTGCTTCAGCAGTCTGGCACGTTAGAGTCTCGCGGTGAAGTTGAAGAACGCGTAATGGATTCCAACGACATCGAAAAAGAGCGTGGTATTACCATTCTTGCCAAGAACACAGCGATTAACTGGAATGATTACCGCATCAACATCGTAGATACCCCGGGACACGCCGACTTCGGTGGTGAAGTAGAGCGTATCATGTCGATGGTTGACTCTGTACTGCTGATCGTTGATGCCGTTGACGGCCCAATGCCTCAGACACGCTTCGTGACCCAGAAAGCGTTTGCCCACGGCCTGAAGCCTATCGTGGTTATCAACAAGATCGACCGCCCAGGCGCGCGTCCTGACTGGGTAATGGATCAGGTCTTTGACCTGTTCGATAACCTAGGTGCGACCGACGAGCAGCTAGACTTCCAGGTAGTTTACGCATCAGCACTTAACGGCTGGGCAACGCTGGAAGAAGGCGAAACTGGCGACGATATGGAACCTTTGTTCCAGGCTATCGTTGATAACGTTGCTGCGCCAGATGTTGACGTTAACGGTTCTCTGCAGATGCAGATTTCTCAGCTTGACTACAGCTCATACGTGGGTGTTATCGGTGTAGGCCGTGTTACCCGTGGTAGCGTGAAGCCGAACCAGCAAGTGACTGTTGTCGGTGCAGACGGCAAAACCCGCAACGGTAAAGTGGGTACTATCCTTGGCTACCTTGGCCTTGAGCGTCACGAAGTTGAGCTGGCGACTGCCGGCGACATTATCGCAATCACCGGTCTGGGCGAGCTAAAGATCTCTGATACTATCTGTGACGTGAACGCGGTTGAAGCGCTACCTGCTTTGTCTGTTGACGAGCCAACAGTAACCATGACGTTCCAGGTAAACACTTCTCCGTTCGCTGGTAAAGAAGGTAAGTACGTCACTTCACGCAACATCCTTGAGCGCCTGCAGAAAGAATTGGTACACAACGTTGCCCTGCGTGTTGAAGAAACTGAAGATCCGGACAAGTTCCGCGTCTCTGGCCGTGGTGAACTTCACCTGTCTATCCTGATTGAAAACATGCGTCGTGAAGGTTTCGAGCTAGCGGTATCTCGTCCTGAGGTTATCATCAAAGAAGAAGATGGCCAGCTGATGGAACCGTTCGAAACCGTAACTATCGACGTTGTGGAAGAGCACCAGGGCGGTATCATGGAGAACATCGGTCTGCGTAAAGGTGAGCTGACTGATATGGCACCAGATGGCAAAGGCCGTGTGCGTATGGACTTTATGATGCCTTCTCGTGGCTTGATCGGTTTCCAGACTGAGTTCATGACCTTGACTTCTGGTTCTGGCTTGATGTACCACACGTTTGACCACTACGGCCCACACAAAGGCGGTACCATCGGTCAGCGTAACAATGGTGTGTTGATTGCTAATGCAGCAGGTAAAGCCTTGACTAACGCCCTGTTTAACCTGCAGGAGCGTGGTCGCCTGTTCATCGGTCACGGTGTAGAAGTGTACGAAGGTATGATCATCGGTATTCATAGCCGTGACAACGACCTGACGGTTAACGCCCTGAAAGGTAAGCAGCTAACTAACGTTCGTGCATCGGGTACCGATGACGCGCAGGTGCTGACTCCGCCGATCAAGTACACGCTTGAGCAAGCACTGGAGTTCATCGATGATGACGAGCTAGTGGAAGTAACACCTGAAAGCATCCGTATTCGTAAGAAACTACTTACGGAAACCGATCGTAAGCGTGCAAGCCGCTCAGCAAAATAATTGCTAGCTGTTAGCCGTTAAACCATCCCCCCATCGGTGCTACCATGGGGGGATTGTTGTATCTGAACCCTACAAAAAAAAGAAGAACGACTATGCAACCCATCATTATTACCGGGGGACCGGGAGCAGGGAAAACCTCGCTGCTCGACGCCTTGGCTCGGCGCGGGTACATGACTTTCCCGGAAGTCTCCCGAGCCTTGATCCGCGAGCAGGCGGCCCTGCCTGGCGGTGTGCTGCCCTGGACGGATCTGCCGCGCTTTGCCGCGCTTTGCCTCGATAGGATGAGCAACCAGCGCGAGCAGGCCAAGCGTGGAACCATGCCGGCTTTTGTTGACCGGGCAATTGGCGATATCTGTGCCTACTTGACTATCGGTGGCATCGAAGTGGAAGAACATTACCAGGCAATGGCCAAGGGCTACTTCCCGACGGTCTTTGTCTGTGCGCCGCATGGCGATATCTATGTCCAGGATGACGAGCGGCCGCACAGTTTTGCCGAGGCCGAACAGATCCATCGGCAACTTATCGCGACCTACCGCGAGCTTGGCTACGAAGTCGTTGATGTGCCTTGGGGGAGTATCGAGCAGCGGGCCACATGGTTACTGGCCCGGCTCAAACAGGAATAATTCCGCTAGCTGCGTTGCAACTGAGAAATAAAGCGTTCCGACTCGGTGATGGCGGCCTCCATATCGGTGATCGCCCGCTGGATATCCCGTTGCAGCGATTGGAACTCGCCCTGCAGGGAGCCGATGGCGGCGGCGTTGAGGTTATGCTTTAAATACAAGGTATTATCCCGTAGGGTATCGAGAACCGGATCCATTTTCTGCTCGGCCCGGTGCATCGCGCTCAGCATCCGCTGGTAGGAAGCCTTGGTCGTGTTGAGTTTGGACTCGCTGTCGCGGCGCAGTTTACTGCTGCTGTAGAGCGCTAGCTCATCCTGCCACTCCTCGAACAGGGCGTCGGCAACATCTTCAATGGCGGCGATGCGCTCGCGGACTTTCTCGGCTGCGTCGTTGCTGGCCTCGTATTGATCATTGACTTGATTGTAGGCGCTTTCTAGATCGCCACCGTCAAATTGGTTGAGCGCTTTGAGGGCATCGAGGGCACTGGTGAATTGCTGCTGGGCATCTTGCTGGGCGTCGTTGGCATCCTCGACCCGGTCGACCATAATATCGCGTTTGTGAATGCCGACTTGCTCCATGGCTGAATAATAGGCACTTTGGCAACCCGTCAGGGCGGTGAGGCTAAGAAGGATCGCAAGCAGGTAGGGCATAGTTGACTCCATGTGTCCTAATATGAGTAAAGTGACAGTAAATACAAGCAAATAATGACATGACTATGGCTGACAAACCAACAACTAGCAAGCATAGATGGCGGCGGCGAGCACGCAGCGTGATGGCGTTTTCCGGGTATCTGCAACACCGGATCGGCCATGACCGGCTGACGGTGACTGCAGGCTCGATGGCCTATGTCACCCTGCTGTCTTTGGTGCCGCTGATCACCGTAGTGCTGTCGGCCCTGTCGACCTTCCCGGTCTTTGCTGGGCTGGGCGAGCTGCTGCAAAATTTTGTGATTGAGAATTTTGTACCGGCCGCGGGGGAGGTGGTCAAGCAATACCTCAACGAGTTCGTTGCCAATGCCGGCAAGATGACCGCGGTGGGGGTGGCAGCCCTGTTCGTGGTGGCAATGATGCTGATCTCGTCGATCGACAAGTCGCTCAACTATATCTGGCGGGTGCATGAAAAGCGCCGCCCGGTGATCTCGTTCTCGATTTACTGGATGGTACTCACTCTCGGGCCGATCTTGGTCGGCAGTAGTATCGCCGTCAGCTCCTACCTCGGTTCGCTCAATCTGCTCGGCAGTGATGCGGTTAACGGCCTGCTCCAGCGCTCCTTGCGCTGGCTGCCGGTGATCATGTCAAGCAGTGCATTTCTGGGCCTCTATCTGTTGGTGCCCAATACCAAGGTTCGTTTTCGCCATGCCTTGGTGGGTGCGGTAATAGCCAGTATCCTGTTTGAGCTGAGCAAGAAAGGGTTTGCCCTCTACATTACTAATTTTCCATCGTATCAGGTGATTTATGGGGCTTTGGCGGTGGTGCCAATTTTATTTGTCTGGGTGTACCTTTGTTGGTGTATTGTGTTGTTCGGGGCCGAAATTACAGCCAGCCTTGGCGAGAGAAGCCACTGGCATCCAGAAGCCAAGGGATGGCAGGCCACGGTGCCGACCCGGGCTGAGTTATCCGAACTTCAGCCCCCACCAGAGCAACAGACTGAAATTCAACAGACAACAGAAAAAGGTAACAACGAATGATTGCACTGATCCAACGGGTGAGCGAAGCGAGCGTGACGGTAGATGGCCTGGTGACTGGCGCTATCGGTAAAGGCTTGCTGGTGCTGCTTGGCGTAGAGAAAGGCGATGATGAAGCCAAGGCCAAGCGACTGCGCGAAAAAGTGCTGGGCTACCGGGTGTTCGAAGACGAAGAAGGCAAGATGAACCTCAATGTTCAGCAGGCGGGGGGCAGTGTGTTGGTCGTTTCGCAATTTACGCTGGCGGCGGATACCAAGAAGGGGATGCGCCCAGGTTTTTCCAACGGCGCCGCGCCGCAGGATGCCGAGAAGATGTACGAGTACTTTGTTGACTGCTGCAAGGAAACGGGGATCAAGACGGAAACCGGGATCTTTGCTGCCGATATGAAAGTGGCCCTGCTCAACGATGGTCCGGTAACTTTCTGGTTGCAGGTATAATTATCTAGTAGGCACCTTTGCCTCAGGAACGCTGGAGAAGGATTTCATGTTTCGACTTGTCACCCCACAAACTGAAGAAGAGCTGGCTAGCTATTATGATTTTCGCTGGCGGATGCTGCGTGAGCCTTGGCATATGCCGGTGGGCTCAGAGCGTGATGCTTATGATGATATGAGTAGCCACCGGATGATTGTCAGTGATAACGGCCAGACCATCGCCATTGGTCGCTTGTACATGACCCCGGACAACGACGGCCAGATCCGCTACATGGCCGTGCACCCCGACCACCGCCATCAGGGGATGGGGGCGATTGTGTTGATGGCGCTGGAATCATTGGCCCGTGAGGAAGGGGCGAAGCGGTTGGTGTGTAATGCCCGCGAGGATGCGATCCCTTTCTACTTGCGCAGCGGCTTTACCAACCAAGGCGAGCTGAGTGAAGAAAAGGGGCCGGTCCGGCACCAGCAAATGCTCAAGCATCTCGACCCGCTCACCGAAGTGGTGCGTCATCCGGATTGGTGCCAGGAGCTACAGGCATTGTGGCAGTCCCAGATCCCGATCAGCGAGCGCATGGGGGTAAAAATCAGCCAATACACCGGTTACCGCTTTGAGGTCAGTGCTCTGATCAACGCCAATCTCAATACCAAAGCCAATATGTTCGCCGGCAGTATCTTTACCATGGCAACCCTCGCTGGTTGGGGTTTTGTCTGGATGCTACTGAAAGAGCGTAAATATAAAGCGGACATTGTTTTGGTCGACAGCCATATTCGCTACCGATCTCCGGTCAAGGAGCGCCCGCGGGCGGTGGTGACCGTTGAGGATCTCGAAGGCGATGTCGAGCGCCTAGCGACGAACCGAAAGGGCCGGGCCATCGTCAAGGTCAATGTCTACAGCGGCGATGAATTGGCTTCGACCTTTACCGGAACCTATATGCTTTTGCCGTCACACTGCGAACCGGATACCGTTTGCTGACCCTGCTGCCAGCGCCGGATCAGGTGCTGGCAACCCAACATCGCCTCCAGCTCTAGTTGCTGCCCGGCGGGGTTGGCCAAATCCCACTGGCCTTTTAATACCGCATTTATCTCTTTGCCCTTAATCCTGAATGGTGCAATGGTCATTCTTCCCCGGTCACTGGTGATCTTTAGTGGTGTGATTGCCAGTGGTGTGGACTTATCCGTCTCTGTTGCCTTGGCTACCGGTGAGGTGCTAGATGAAGATGCCTCAGATGCAGAAGCCTGTCGCCAGGCATTGAATAGTGAACGGCCCCCTTGCTCAACGGCACTGTCCCGGAATGTTGCTCGCAGTTCGCCGTTCAGGCTATGGGCCAGGCTGGTATAGTTCTGGCCGAGACCCTGAATCGCCGCCGTCATATCGATGCGGCCGCTGGCCGGCCAAGGAACAGATAGCCATTGCGGCAATATATTGGCTGGCAGGCTGTCACCCTGGAGTGCTGCCTGCCATGGCTGCCCTTCTTGGCTCAGATTCAGCTGCCCGGTCGCTTCTAGTAACCCGTCCTTGAATGGCAAGAAGGCCTGCTTTAGTTGCCACAGGCCTTGCTCACTTGCCATTTCAATAAGTGGTTCGTATAAGTCGACAGTATTAAGGCTCATTTGTCTGGCTGTGGCGGTAATATTGCCATGCCAGAGCCTGAATAAGGGCTGAGGGTGGAGTATTAAGTCACTACCGCTGAGGTTGAGCCCGTTGATATACCAGGGGATATCACTATCAGCAGCCGTTAGCTGAGCATAGCCAATATCCAGTGACCGGATATCGATCTGCTTGAATGGAGAGAGTGCCTGCGAGAGATGGCTAGCCCAATCAGCGGGCAAGAACCATTTGATCCCCTTGCTGGTCAGGTTGTTCAATTGCAGTGTCTCTGGGGAAACCTTGCCTTCTACACGCCAATACCCTTCCAGTGCGTTGACGGAGGCGCCATTGAGAATAACGGCGTTTGGGGTGAAGCTCAGATCCAGCAGGGGATCGGTAAATGACTGCTGCCGCCAACTGCCACTTTCGGCATTGAATGATAACCAGGCGTTATGCTGTGAGTAGGCGGAGCCGGGCCAATGCCAGTCGGTCAGGGAAAGGTTGGCGTGATTGAGGCTGATTGTGGGGAGATCGATACTGCTGTCGAGAATATCGACTCGATGCAGTGTTGCCTGCCATTGTCGTGAGGCCCAGCGATCGAGCTGATGTTGCAGTGTTTGGGTTAGCCCGCTGTCTTGCAGCTGTAGGCCGGACAGGGTGAGCTGTTGGATATTCAACGTTTTCTTGTCAGGTGCCAAGATGAGCTGGCCATTGATGCTGGCATACTGCCAATCAAATGAAAAACCATTGAGTTTCCATTGATTGTTATTGTGGATTCCGTCCAGCAGTAATTGCTTTGCTTCCCAATGCTGCCACTGAGCGCTGTCGGCCGCTAACTGAAAACTCCCCTTGAACTGCTGCCACCAAGGGGCCGGATTATTGGGTTGGAAATGCCAGTTGTCCAGCTGGAGCTCTCCCTTTTCGAGATAAATAGAGTTGGTAGCAAAGCTTATTTGGCTGATCGCCAGGCGTTGACTGTGAAGCTCGGGCAGCTTGGTGTTGGCGAGCGTTTGGGTAGGGAGCACAGGGTTATCAATCAGCAAGCTGTCAAACTGCCACTGCCGTTGGGTCAGTGAATCAGTACTGAGCCAAAGCGAGACTTGGCTAGCGGTTATCGGTGGTTGACTGTCAGTGATGGTCAATGACGGCTCGAGCAGGGTAAGGTGCCAGGGATCTCGAATATGATAACGCACTTCACTGAGGTTCAAGGTATAGGGAGTTAGCCAACTAACTGCCTGGCTAAGCATTGGTGCGGCATATTGGGTATGCAGCAAGGTCAGGATGATGGTGACTCCCAATGCCGCGAGCACAACAATCGTGGCGATAATCTTCCCAATAAAACGCATAGAGGCTCCCAGCATCCGACAGTTCCCAGTCAATCGCCCTCAGTACAATGGTATCTGTGGCAATGATTATTAGGTGGCAATTTCCTCCCGGTTGCAAGCGCTGGGCGGGATTTTTGGCGTTGATTTAACGAAAAAGCCCCTCAGAAGAGGGGCTTAGTGATTTTTGTTAACCGCCAGCGGTTAGTCTAGCTGTGGGCCTGCAGCAACCAGAGAGGCACCTTCGGTATTGTCGGTGTACTTCTCGAAGTTGTTGATGAAGCGCTCGGCCAGATCTTTTGCCTTGCTTTCCCACTGTAGTGGATCTGTGTAGGTATCGCGCGGGTCAAGGATCTCTGGGTCGACATGCGGCAGCGATGTTGGGACTTCCAGGTTGAAGATTGGGATATTCTTCGTTTCTGTGTTCTCGATAGAGCCATCTAGGATAGCGTCGATGATGGCACGGGTATCCTGGATAGAGATACGCTTGCCAGAGCCGTTCCAGCCGGTGTTGACCAGGTAGGCTTCAGCACCTGCGGCTTCCATACGTTTAACCAATACCTCTGCGTATTTGGTTGGGTGCAGGGTCAGGAACGCATTACCGAAACACGCCGAGAAGGTCGGTGTTGGCTCGGTGATACCGCGCTCAGTACCAGCCAGTTTGGCAGTAAAGCCAGACAGGAAGTGGTACTTGGTCTGCTCTGGCGTTAGCTTGGAGACCGGAGGCAATACGCCGAAGGCATCAGCCGACAGGAAGATCACCTTGTTGGCATGGCCGCCTTTGGAAACCGGCTTAACGATATTCTCGATATGGTAAATCGGGTAAGAAACACGGGTGTTTTCTGTCTTCGAACCGTCATCGAAGTCGATGGCACCATCGCTGCGTACCGTGACGTTTTCTAGCAGCGCGTCACGGCGGATCGCATTGTAGATATCCGGCTCGGCTTCTTTGGACAGGTTGATGGTCTTGGCGTAGCAGCCCCCTTCGAAGTTGAACACGCCGTTGTCATCCCAGCCGTGCTCGTCATCGCCAATCAGGGCACGCTTAGGATCGGTAGACAGGGTAGTTTTACCGGTTCCGGATAGACCGAAGAACACGGCCACATCACCACCTTCACCCATATTGGCAGAACAGTGCATCGATGCGATGTCACGAAGCGGCAGGAAGTAGTTCATCATTGCGAACATGCCTTTCTTCATTTCGCCGCCGTACCAAGTACCGCCGATAAGTTGCATTTTCTCCGTCAGATTGAACACCGTAAAGTTTTCGGAGTTCATGCCGTGCTCTTCCCATTTCGGGTTTGTGCACTTGGCGCCATTCATGACCACGAAATCAGGCTCGAACGTTTCCAGCTCTTCTTCCGTTGGACGGATGAACATGTTTTTCACGAAGTGGGCCTGCCAGGCAACTTCGGTGATAATGCGGATGCATAGGCGGGTATCTGGGTTGGTTCCACAGAAACCGTCAATCACAAACAGGCGCTTGCCGGATAGCTGGCCTGTCACTAGTGCTTTCAGATCGTTCCACGCTTCAACACCAATGCTCTTGTTATCGTTTTTGCCTTGGTCTGCCCACCACATGGTATCGCGGGTGGTGTCATCTTTTACGATGAACTTATCTTTCGGAGAACGGCCGGTAAAGATACCCGTATCGACCGCGACGGCACCCAGTTCGGTAACGATACCTTTTTCGTATCCCTCCAGGCCCGGCTTGGTCTCTTCCTCGAACAGAACTTCGTAACTTGGGTTGCGAACAATTTCTGTAACATTGTTGATACCGTATTGAGATAGATCTAATTTTTTTGCAACCTTTTTTTCGACGTTCATGACAGTCATAGGTGCTCCTTGGGTAAGATGTTGTTTAACTGTTGACCATGCTAGCAACCCTAAAGGGGTAATTCAGGGAGGTTTATCAAAAATTAACCACTAAAAAGTTACGTCCGAGTAAAAGTCTTGAATTTATTGTAGGCGGTAATTTTATCGCGATGTAAAGTATTTGCGCTAGCTCTAAAATTTAATATTTTTCCTGAAAAAAGCGAGGGTTAGCATGTTATTTGCTTACATCTTGTGCGGGGAAAGTGTGCTTCAGGTAAAAAAAAAGCCGGACAAAGTCCGGCTTTTGTAAGTCAGTTTCAGGCTTAATTATGCTGAATAATTAATGCACCTGGTTGCTGTTATCTGTAGCTGCCTTCTCGAATAGGGCGGCAACATCAATACTATCAAAGTCATAGCTTGTACCACAGTAGTCACAGTGCAGTGAGACTTTGCCTTCTTCCGCCACAATACGCTCGACTTCGGTACGCTCGATAGAGCTGATTGCCGAGGCGCTGCGCTCGCGCGAACAACCGCACTGGAAGATCACTTCCTGCGGGTCGAACAGCTTCACGGTCTCTTGGTGGTAAAGGCGGTAAAGGACATCCTGTGCTTCTAGCCCGAACAGCTCTTCGTTCTTCACTGTTTCTGTCAGTTGCTCTAGGTGCTCGAAGTCATCTTCGTGGCCCTGGCCGTCCGGCAGGATCTGCAGTAGCATACCGGCCGCTTTGGCATTGCCTTCATGCTCGCCAGTACGCAGCCAAATACGAGTTTTCAACTGTTCGGAGTTTTCAAAGTAACCTTCTAGGCAGGCTGCAAGGCTGTCGCCTTCGAGGCCAACGACACCTTGGTAGCGCTCGCCTTTGGTCGGGGTGATGGTGATCACCATATGGCCCTTGCCCATCAGGTCATGAATGGTGCCGTCAGCGGGTACTTCACCGTCCCAGCGGGCAACGCCACGGAGTTTTTGGTCGTTGTCGCCATTGATAACCGCCAGCTTAACTGGACCGTCACCTTGCAGCTGGACGGTGATTGACCCTTCGAATTTAAGCGTCGCGGTTAGCAGGCTCGTTGCGACCAGCAGCTCGCCCAACAGGCTCTGCACTGGGGCTGGGTAGTCCTTGCTGGAAATGATCTGTTGGTAGGTGTCGCCCAACTGAACCAGTTCACCACGTACGGATACACCGTCAAACAGGTAACGGTATAGACTATCTTTTGTCATTAGCTTGATTTCTCCAGCAGGTATCTGATTGACCAAAATTGGGTATTCCACGTCAACATAACGAAACTATTCTGCGCTACACTGAACTAATACCCTTAGTCGGAATGACTTTTAAACTTAATTATATCGCGACGCTGCTTTTTATCAGGGCGCTTCTCGGGACTCGGGCTGCCGTAGGCATGAAGGCGGCGCATGTTGGCATGCTCTTCACGGCGCTTGGCGCTCTCCTCGGTTTCCCGATATAGAGTTTGAGCTTCAGGTGCACCACGGCGGGTGTCTGAGAGTTTTTCTATAATAATGGTTTTTTCATCATTGCCTTGGCGTAAACGGATCTCAGCACCGACTTCAACCAGTTTACTGGGTTTGGAGCGCTGGCCGTTATATTGCACTTTACCGCCGTCGATCATGGTGCGGGCAATAGAACGGGTTTTGTAAAAGCGTGCCGCCCATAACCACTTATCGAGACGGACTTGAGTGTTGTCTTGATGAGATGTTTGTTGGCCCACAGTATGCTCCTTAACCCTAAAGGGCGCTAAAAGTACCACATTGCTGACAGAGCGTCAGCAGGCATTGAGAGTTTTTAAATGGTGATATGGGATCGGGATTTCAACCGTAAAATGGGAATAAGTCACATAAAAAAGATAGTCTATTGATAGTAGTGGGAACTTTCTGGGCTCACTTTGATAAACTAAGGCAGCCAATCATACGGCTCGAGAAGCAGTAATACGTTTTGATATTACCTTTTGGTATAACGCGCTAGTTTTTATTTCCGCAGGATGATGGATTTTTCATGGTTACAGCAAATTGGTTAGGGACCTTGCAATCGAAAAGCAAGATCTCAATCTCGTCATTGACTCGCTTCCTTACTTGGGTGCTGGTTGTGATGCTCGCCTGGGTGGTAGGCAGGATGGGTTGGCTTGCCCTGCAGCCAACCCAAACGCCAGCTCGTTGGCAGGCCTCCACTGTGGCTGTATCGTCTGACGCGGGCAACGATCGTGCTGAAGTTGCCAAGGTGCTGAACATGAACCTGTTTGGCCGTTATCAGGAAAGTGCCCCGGTGGTCGAACGCAAGCAGCCGGTGAAACAGGATGCCCCCCAGACCCGTCTTAGTCTGACTCTGGTTGGCCTAGTGGCCAGCAGTAACCCGCAAACGGCGTTGGCCGTGATCACCCACCGAGGTAAACAAAATACTTATGGCCTGAATGAGGCCATTGAAGGCACCCGCGCAACGTTGCAGGCGGTCTACCCGGATCGGGTGATCATCCGTAATAGTGGCCGTGACGAAACCTTGATGCTGGACGGGGTCGACTTCAATAAAGCCTCGCAGCGTTCGGTACAATCCGCTCGTCCGGCACCATCCCGTGCCGAGCCAGAGGAGCCATCATCGGATTTGAGCCGCATCAAGCAGGAAATTCTGGAAAAGCCGCAAACCTTATTTAGCTACATTCGTCTGTCCCAAGTGAAACGGGATGGCGAGTTGGTGGGATACCGGGTCAACCCTGGCAAGGACCGGGCGTTGTTTGATGCCGTGGGCCTGCAGGCCGATGACTTGGCCGTTAGCCTCAACGGCAATGATCTGACTGATGCCGCGGTGATGGCGAAATTGTGGACCGAACTGTCGGATGCGTCCGATTTTACCTTGACCGTCGAGCGAGAAGGTCAGCTACACGATATTTATATTGAGCTGCAGTAGTAGCCCAAAGCGAACATGCGATAGCGCAGGAGTTTTTTGTGAAAAAATGGATGGGTAAAAGCGCCCTCTGGTTATTAGGCAGCTTGATGTGCAGTTCTGCACTGGCGAGTGAGTTTAGTGCCAGCTTCAAAGGAACAGACATTCAGGAATTTATTAACATCGTCGGGCGTAACCTGCAGAAAACCATCATCGTGGATCCGGCGGTGCGTGGTCAGGTCAATGTCCGCAGTTATGATCTGCTCAACGACGAGCAGTACTACCAGTTTTTCCTGAATGTGCTCGAAGTCTATGGCTTTGCCGTGGTTGAAATGGACAACGGTGTGCTCAAGGTGGTCCGTGACAAGGACGCCAAGATTTCGGCTATCCCAGTAGTGGGTGATGATACCAACATCAGGGGTGATGAGGTGGTCACTCGCGTGATCGCGGTTCGCAATGTCTCGGTCCGTGAATTGTCGCCATTGCTGCGCCAGCTCAATGACAATGCCGGTGCCGGTAACGTGGTGCACTATGATCCGGCCAATATCATTATGATCACCGGCCGTGCTGCTACTGTTAACCGGTTGGCAGAAATCATCGAGCGGGTCGACCGGGCCGGTGATAAAGAGATTGACGTGGTCGAGTTGTATCACGCCTCGGCGGCTGAAATGGTGCGTATCGTTGATGCACTGAACAAGACGGCCGATGCCAAATCGACACCTGAATTCCTGCAGCCTAAATTGGTCGCGGATGACCGTACCAACTCGGTTCTGTTATCCGGTGATCCGCAGGTGCGCGACCGGTTGCGTCGCCTGATCCGCCAGCTGGATGTCGAGATGGCTTCTTCGGGTAATAACCGGGTGGTGTACCTGAAATATGCCAATGCCGAACAGATGGTCGATGTACTTAAAGGTGTATCCGATAACCTGCAGGCTGAAAAGCAGGGCAATGCCAAAGCCACTGCAGGCAGTAACTCCCAGGTGATGATATCGGCCCACGTTGATACCAACTCGCTGATCTTGACCGCGCCGCCGGATATCATGCGTGCGCTGGAAAACATCATTGCCCAGCTGGATATCCGCCGTGCCCAGGTGCTGATAGAGGCGATGATCGTCGAGTTGGCCGAAGGTGATGGCGTGAACTTCGGAGTCCAGTGGGGAACCACCGACGGCGGGGTGATCCAGTTCGGCAACTCGGGCGTGCCTATCTCCCAGTATGCGATTGGCCTCGAGCAAGCCAAAGATCAGACTCGAACAGAAACCTTTACCAACCCGCAAACCGGGCAGGAAGAGACTCGTACCATTACCGAAGACGGTGATTTCAGTACCTTGGCTTCGGTGCTTGGCGGGGTGAATGGTGCCGCGCTGGGGATTGTGATGGGCGACTGGACCATGCTGGTCAATGCCGTTGCGTCTGACCGTAACTCCAACATTCTGTCATCGCCGAGCATCACCGTGATGGATAATGGCGAAGCCTCGTTCATTGTCGGTGAAGAAGTGCCGGTGGTGACCGGCTCGACCTCGAGCTCGAACAACGATAACCCGTTCCAGACCGTTGAGCGTAAGGAAGTGGGTATCAAGCTGAACGTGACTCCGCAGATCAACGAGGGGGATTCGGTTCAGCTCAAAATCGAGCAGGAAGTCTCTAACGTACTGGGGGCTGATGGGGCGGTCGATGTTCGCTTCTCCAAGCGTCAACTGACCACCAATGTCTTGGTCCAGGACGGCCAGATGCTGGCACTTGGCGGGTTGATCCAGGAGCAGACCAACGAGAGCGAGCAGAAGATCCCTATTCTGGGGGATATTCCGGTACTCGGTCATTTGTTCAAGTCTACGAACACCACGACGGCGAAGACCAACCTGATGGTGTTCATCAAGCCGACGATTATTCGCGACGGGGTGACGGCTGATGGGATCACCCAGCGCAAGTACAACTACATCCGTGCCGAGCAATTATACAAAGCGGACAAGGGCCTGCGTTTGATGCCGGAAACCGCGATTCCGGTATTGCCGAAATATGGTGAGGATATCTCGTTGCCCCCTGAGGTGCGTGCCTTTGTTGCCCAACTGGAGGGCGATCAGTAATGCATGATGTAAGCCAGGGACAGGATAAGCAGCCGCTGTTCCGGCTGCCTTTCTCGTTTGCCAAGCGCCACCGGGTGGTGCTTGAGGCATTGGATCAGGGTATCGCTCTGTATTACAGCGGTCAGTTGTCGGGTGCGGTACTGGCGGAAGTCCGCCGGGTGGCCGGCAGCAGTTTTGTCCCCCATGCACTGGAGGACAAGGCGTTCGAGCTCAAATTGACCGAAGCCTACCAGCGTGACTCGTCAGAGGCCCGCCAGTTGATGGAAGATTTGGGCTCGGACAGTGACGACTTCTTTTCCTTGGCCGAAGAGCTGCCGGAAACCGAAGACTTGCTGGAATCGGAAGACGACGCGCCGATCATCAAATTGATCAATGCCATGCTGGCCGAAGCGATCAAGGAGGCGGCGTCGGATATCCATATCGAGACGTTCGAAAAAGTGCTCTCTATTCGCTTCCGGGTCGATGGCGTATTGCGGGAGGTCTTGCAGCCGAGCCGCAAACTGGCCCCGCTGCTGGTCTCGCGTATCAAGGTCATGGCGAGGCTGGATATTGCCGAGAAGCGGGTGCCGCAGGATGGTCGTATCTCGTTGCGGATCGGTGGCCGGGCGGTAGATGTGCGTGTATCGACCATGCCATCTTCCCATGGTGAGCGGGTGGTATTGCGTCTGCTCGACAAGAATGCCACCCGGTTGGATCTCTACAGCTTGGGAATGACCGAGGCCAACCATGCCAACTTCCGCCATATCATCGAGCGTCCGCACGGCATTATCCTGGTCACCGGCCCGACCGGTTCGGGTAAGTCGACCACCCTGTATGCCGGCTTGCAGGAGCTCAACGGTAAGGAGCGCAATATCCTGACCGTTGAAGATCCGATCGAATTTGATATCGACGGTATCGGCCAGACCCAGGTCAACCCGAAAGTTGACATGACATTTGCCCGTGGCCTGCGTGCTATCTTGCGTCAGGACCCGGATGTGGTGATGGTCGGTGAGATCCGTGACCTTGAGACTGCCTCGATTGCGGTGCAGGCCTCGTTGACAGGTCACATGGTAATGTCGACGTTGCACACCAATACTGCCGTTGGTGCCATTACGCGTTTGCGTGATATGGGAATCGAGCCATTCCTCGTATCTTCTTCATTGCTCGGCGTACTGGCCCAGCGTCTGGTCCGTACCCTGTGCCCGACCTGTCGCGAACCGTATGAAGCCGATAATGAACAGAAGAAGTTGTTCGGTATACCGGCTGATGAAGACTTGACGCTCTACCATGCCAAAGGCTGTGAAGCGTGTAACAACAAAGGTTACCGCGGCCGTACGGGTATTCATGAGCTGCTGCTGATTGATGAGCAGGTACAGGAGCTGATCCACGGTGAGGCCGGTGAGATGGCGATTGAAAAAGCCATTCGTGCCCATACTCCAAGTATCCGGGATGATGGTCTGGCGAAGGTCAAAGCCGGTATTACTACCCTAGAGGAAGTGATGCGGGTCACCAAGGAGGGCTAACCGATGGCGGCGTTTGAATACAAAGCTCTGGATGCCAAAGGGCGTCAGAAGAAAGGGGTTCTTGAGGGCGATACCGCACGGCAAGTACGCCAGCAGCTTCGTGAGCAGGGGATGATCCCGGTGGAAGTAGTACAAACCCATGAGCGCGAGAAGAAAAAAGCCAGTGGTGGCTTTCAGCTGCGCCGGGGGATCAGTACTACGGAGCTGTCGTTGATCACCCGACAGCTGGCGACCTTGGTACAGGCCTCGATGCCACTTGAGGAATGTTTGAAGGCAGTGGCAGAGCAGAGCGAAAAGCCGAGGCTGAAGAACATGCTGCTGGCCGTGCGCTCGCGGGTAGTGGAAGGCTATACCCTGTCAGACTCGATGGCAGAATATCCGCATATTTTCGATCAGCTGTTTCGTGCCATGGTGGCGGCGGGGGAGAAATCCGGTCATCTCGATACAGTGCTGAACCGCTTGGCGGACTACACTGAGAATCGCCAGAAAATGCGCAGTAAGCTGATGCAGGCGATGATCTACCCAACCATGCTGACCATTATTGCGATTGCGGTGGTGGCTTTCTTGTTGGCGACGGTAGTGCCGAAGATTGTCGATCAGTTCGTCCAGATGGGTCAGCAACTGCCGACTATCACTGAGGTCCTGCTCGCAGCCAGTGACTTTGTCCAGAATTGGGGCTTGGTGGTCCTGCTTGTCATTGCTGTCTTATTCATGCTTATTAAGCTGGCTCTCAAGCGCCCTGACTTTCGGTTGAAGTGGGATCGCTGGGTTATGCGCCTGCCGGTGATTGGTAAGGTCGCTCGGGGTCTGAGTACCTCGCGTTTTGCCCGAACTCTTTCTATTTGTACCTCGAGTGCCATCCCTCTGCTGGAAGGCATGAAAGTGGCCTCGGACGTGATGACCAATACTTGGGTTAATCAACAGATCCGGGAAGCGGCAGATAAAGTCCGTGAAGGCTCCAGCTTGCGGGTCTCGCTTGAACAAACCAAGCTCTTTCCCCCGATGATGCTGCATATGATTGCCAGTGGCGAGCGCAGTGGCGAGCTCGAGCAGATGCTTACCCGTGCTGCCGATAACCAGGACAGGGACTTCGAGTCGCTGGTCAATATGGCGCTGGGGATTTTTGAACCCTTATTGATCGTCGCGATGGCTGGCATCGTGATGTTTATTGTTATTGCTACCCTTATGCCGATCATTGCTTTGAACAATATGGTCGGGATGTAATTTTTTGGAGGTTATTTTAATGCAACGCAAACAACGCGGCTTTACGCTGCTGGAAGTCATGGTCGTGATCGTAATCCTTGGGGTATTGGCCAGCTTGGTCGTACCTAACCTGTTAGGTAACAAGGAAAAAGCCGACCAGCAGAAAGTCGTGACCGATATCAGTGCGTTGGAGCAGGCACTGGATATGTACAGGCTGGACAACAGCGCGTATCCAACGACCGATCAGGGCCTTGAGGCACTGGTCAGCAAGCCGTCTTCTAGCCCTGAGCCGCGTAATTACCGCGATGGTGGCTATATCCGCCGTCTGCCTAATGACCCATGGGGTAACCCATACCAGTATGTGATGCCGGGTGAGCACGGTGCGGTTGATATCTTCAGCCTGGGGGCCGATGGCCAGGAAGGCGGGGAAGGTATTAATACGGATATCGGCAACTGGAATATGCTGGATTTCTAAGTTGTGATGAAGAGTAAGCGTGCAGCGGGTTTTACCCTGATCGAAATACTGCTGGTTCTGGTGCTGTTGGCAACCAGTGCCGTAGCAGTGATTGTGGCCTTGCCTGAAAGCAAGGAAGATAAAGTCAGGGAAGAAGCTGCGCGCTTCCACCATCTCGTCCAGTTACTGGGCGAGGATGCTTTGCTCAACGGCTATGACTACGGTGTCCGGGTTGAGCGTAATCGTTATCAGTTTCTTCAGCTAACCAGTCAGGATTGGCAGCCGGTGGAGTCGTCAAAATTTTTCACTGAGGTGGAAATGCCCGACGAGATCCGCTTGGTGGTCGAGATCGGCAGTTACTCCTGGCAGGACCAGGATCGCCTGTTCAAGCCGGGCTCGCTGTTTAACGAAGACTTGTTTGCTGAGCAAACTGACAAAGACAAGATTAAACCACCTCAGGTGGTGGTGATGGCCAGTGGCGAGTACACCCCTTTTACATTGGAGTTTGAAGTGACGGGTGAAAATCAGTTTTGGCGGGTACAGGCTGATGAGTTGGGGCAACTCTTTCTGTTACCACCGGGCGAGACTATCGCTAGTGTGCAGGAGAACACCCAGCCGTGAAACCGTTATCGACAGCCCGGCGCGTCCGGGGGCTGACTTTGCTGGAAGTGCTGGTGGCTTTGGCGGTGTTTGCTACCGCAGCGCTCAGTGTGATGAAAGCGGTGAGCCAGCATCTCAATACCCTGGGGTACCTTGAGGAGAAAACTTTTGCCGCCATGGTCGCCGACAATGAAATGGCCAAGATCAGACTGTCGGGGCAGATCCCGACATCGGTCAGGCGAGGAAAATCAGAATTGGCTGGGCGTGAGTGGTACTGGTCCATAAAAAGTACCCAAACAGCTGACGGTTACCTGCGCGCATTGGATGTTACTGTAGCAACAGATGAAGCGCGCAAGAAGTCGGTGGTGACGTTGAGAACGTATGTTGAGAATTAATCCTTTTTCCCGTCAGCGCCTGTCTCGTCAGTGTGGTTTTACCTTGCTGGAAGTGTTGGTCGCGATAGCGGTGTTTGCCATGTTGAGTTTGTCGGCCTACCAGGTGATGAACGGAGTGCAGCGCAGTGACGAGCAGTCACGCGAACACAGTGAGCGGCTCAAAGAAATCCAGCGAGCGATGTTGATGATGGATAATGACTTTCGTCAAGTCGTTGCACGCAAGGTGCGTAACCAGGGCGAGACGGCCAGCGATAGAATCTTCCAGAGCAGTGAGTACCTGCTGGACTCGTCGAGCTTCGGTATTTTGTTCACCCGCACAGGCTGGCAGAACCCGCAACAGATGTTCCCGCGCGGCGAGAACGTCAAGGTTGGTTACCGCATCGTCGATGAGCAGCTAGAGCGGGTCTGGTTCCGTTACCCCGATAGTGTGGTGGGCAGTGAAGCGCTGGTTCGGGCGATCTTGCCCGGGGTCGAGGAAATGTCATTTCGGTTTTATAGCGACAAGAAGTGGCTGGAAACCTGGGATAAACCTGCCGCCTTGCCGGAAGGGGTGATGATCAAGCTAACGTTGCAAGATTACGGTGATATCGAACGTGTGTATATGCTGCCGGCCTCGGCACTGGAGGCGGGCAATGAAGAATAACTACGCCCCGTTCAGGCAGCAGCGGGGGGTTGCCCTGATTGTGGTGTTGCTGCTGCTGGCGCTGATGACTCTGCTGGCGGTCCAGATGACCGAAAGACTGCATCTGAATTTTTACCGGGTTGAAAATCAAATCCAGAACCAGCAGGCCTATTGGTATGCGCAGGGGATGGAAGAGCTGGCTAAAGTGGCCATCAAGCAGGGGATAGAAGACAGTGATACCGTCAACCTGAGCCAGGCCTGGGCGACTCGCGGCCAGCGCTATCCGCTCGATGGGGGGGAGGCTGTGGGCGATATCATTGATCGCCAGGCGTGTTTTAACCTCAATGCCCTGTCGGGTGTACAACCGACAACAGGAAGCAACACCAAGCCTTATATCGTGTCGGTATTGCAGACTTTGATTGAAGAGACCGGCGTCGAAAGTTACGACGCCGAGGTGGTGGCGGATTCGGTATGGGAGTATGTCGATCCGGACGAAAAGGTCAATGCAGCTTTTGGTGCCGGCGATAGTACTTACGAGGGCTTTCGCCCACCTTATTTGCCGCCAAGAGATTGGATGGCGGATGCCAGTGAACTACGGGCGGTCAACGGCGTAACGGCTGCGATTTTTGACAAGGTCCGCCATCAGGTATGTGCGATTCCGACCACCACATTGGCCATTAATGTCAATACGCTTTATGAGCATCAAGCGCCAATTTTGGTGGCCCTGTTTTCATCACGGCTGTCGTTGTCGGATGCCCAGAAATTGATTGCCGACCGGCCCTATGACGGCTGGGACAATGTCGAGGACTTCCTCGGGGAGTCTCGGATCGCCAGTATCGATGCCACGATAAAGGATCAGGCCAAGGAATTCCTGGCGGTCAGCAGTGATTATTTTCAGATGGATACCGAGGTATTGGTCGATCGATCTAGGGTGAGGCTGGTGGCCTTGCTCAAACGAGACAGTGAAGATTCGGTGACGGTAGTACGTCGCCGTTATGGAGGAATTAGTGAGCGAATTTCTGACAATCAGGCTAGGTAGCCGTGCTGATCAGCCGGTGCAATGGCTTGTCTGGTCGCCACAACAGAAAGAAGTCATCGCTTCGGGCCAGCTTGATACGCTTAGCCAGTTGAGCGAGATTACCGATTATGCCAACCAGCGTGTGGTCTATGCGCTGGTGCCTGCTGGCGATGTGTTGATGACCGAGGTTGCCATCCCTGCGGGAAGCAGCCGGCAGTTGTCTGCGGTGCTGCCGTTCTTGCTGGAGGAAGAGCTGGCTCAGGATGTCGACAACTTGCATGTCCACCTGCTCCAGAAAAGCGGAGACAGGGCACAGGTGGCGGTGGTTGAACACCAGAAGGTTGCACTGTGGCTGGCGGCCCTGGAAGACGCTGGCATTGAAATCAAAGCGTTGATCCCTGACTGTCTGTGCTTGCCGCTGTTCGACAATGGTTTCACGGCGGCTGAGATCGATGGAATGTGGTTGATCCGCCAGTCGGAATCGTTGGGGGTTGGGGCGGACAGCGCTTGGCTGGCACCCTGGTTACAGTCGCAACAGCTCTGTGTCCGCCAGGATGCGGAATCGGATGAGGTTGAAGAGACGCCCAAAGCCACTGATCTTGAGCAGGATGAAGCTACAGCGAGCGAAGAGCTCGTGGTGCATTACTATACCCCGGCTCCAGAAGGCATGCCGGGCCGGTGGCAGGCCGAGACCCCGGAGCTGGTGATGCAGCTTCTGGCGCAGGGCGTGGCTGATAGCAAGGGTAACTTGCTGTCCGGTCAATACAAGCAACAGCCGGCATGGCGTAAGTTTCTCAAGCCATGGCGTAAGGTGGCCATCGCCGCCGGGGTATTGATTGCCGTAATGGTGGCTGAGCATGTTATTTCGGTACGGGCGATGGAGCAGCAGGCGTTGGCTTACAAAGCGGAGAGCGAGCGTATTTTCCGCCAGGTGCTGCCTCAATTCCAGCGTGTGCCGTCGCAGAGCTACCTCAAGCGCCAGATGAACAGTGAGCTGTCGCGCCTCGGTGGCGGTGGCAGTATGGAAGGTATTTTGCACTGGCTGGCCGAGTTGCAGCCATCTCTGGCCAAGGTCTCGCAGTTATCGGTGCAGAACTTCCGTTATGATCAAAATCGCAATGAAATGCGCTTCCAGGCCGTGGCTTCTGAGTTCCAACATTTCGAGCAGTTGAGGACTTTGCTCGATGAAGACTTCGAGGTTGAGCTCGGCCAGCTGAATCGTGAGGGTAATCAGGTAACCGGTGCCATCGTGCTAAGGAGAAAGTCATGAATGCGTGGTGGAAAGGGTTGAGCCAGCGAGAGCAGCGCCTGGTGTTGGGCGGGGGGATAGCCCTGTTTATCGCCGTACTGTATTGGGGAATATGGCAACCCTTGGCGACAAATGCAGAAAATGCCGAACGCCACCTGCAAAGTGAGCGCCAGTTATTGAGTTGGGTATCGACCAAGGCCGATGAAATTCTGTCGCTGCGCGGTTCAACCGGTGCGACAGGTTCGGTCAGTGACAAGGGGCTGAACCAGGTTGTCAACGAAACGACTCGCCAGTTCAGTATCGAGTTGATCCGGATGCAGCCTCGCAGCGAAGCTGTTCAGGTATGGGTACAGCCATTGCCGTTTAACACCTTGATTAATTGGCTGGCATTTCTGCGTGATGAGCATGGCATTGAAGCCCAGTTCCTGGATGTGTCGAAAGCCGATCGTACGGGTGTGGTAGAAGTTAACCGCTTGCAGTTAGGGCGGGGGTAAACGTGAAGTATAAGTTATTATTGGGGGCCTCGTTCGGGGCGGTGTTGGTCGGAAGCCTGGTTGCACATATCCCTGCGAGTTGGGTCTGGCAGCAGGCACCGCAGATCAGAGGCTTAGAAGTCTCAGGGATACGCGGTACGCCTTGGCAGGGGGCGGCGAGCCAGATCCGTTGGCAAGGGAAGAGTTTTGGCCGGGTACAATGGGATATGCAAGTACTTTCGCTGCTGACCGGCAAGCTAAAGTTGGACGTCCGGTTTGGTCAGGGCAGTGAGATGAACTTGCAAGGCCGTGGCCTTGTTGGCTATGGTGGTAATGGGCCGTTTGCCGAGAACCTGCTGGTCTCGATGCCTGCCAGCGAGGTCATCAAGTATTCCCCAGCCGCTCTCCCTGTTGTGGTTAACGGCAACCTGGAGCTTACGCTACGGGACTACCAGTTTGAAGCGCCATACTGTGCCCAGCTCGACGGGGCACTGGCCTGGACGGCGGCACAAGTTTCCTCTCCGTTGGGAGCGTTAGATCCCGGCCCGGTTATTGCCGATCTAACCTGCGACCAAGGCAAGTTGGTGGCCGATTTATCCCAGTCTTCGGCGGATGTGGCCAGTGAGTGGCAGGCCACTCTTGCGCCGGGCAATGCATATTCGTTGTCTGGCTGGTTTAAGCCGGGAGCTCAGTTTCCCCCGCAACTTGGCCAGCAACTCAAGTGGCTGGGTAACCCCGATCCTAGGGGGCAGTACAAAATTTCGTACAACGGGCGCCTTTAAACGTAATACCCGACTTTGATAGTCGGGTTAACGTTTTCCCTACAAATTACTTTATTTCCTTCGCGGCATGCCATTAAATAGCAGTTATTGTCTTGGTCACCGCTTCATTATTTGCGGTGACCCGTTTTCCCAGGAATAGGACATTACATGGCTGTGGAACACAACAAACCTGAAATTTTGGCAACGGAAGTCGTTGCCCAATCCCGACTGTTTAAGATTGAGTCGCTTGACTTGCGGTTCTCAAACGGTGTTGAGCGCACCTATGAGCGGATGAAGCCTTCGGGACGTCATGCAGTGTTGGTTGTGCCGGTGACCGAGCAGGGCGATTTGCTGCTTATCCGAGAATACTCCGCCGGCACCGAGCGCTATGAGCTAGGCTTCCCTAAGGGGCTGATTGACCATGGCGAATCTGCAGCCGAAGCCGCTAATCGCGAGCTGAAGGAAGAAATTGGTTTTGGCGCCAATGTGCTGCAGCCACTAAAGGAAGTGGTGCTGGCACCGTCGTATTTCTCGAGCAAAATGACCTTGTTCCTTGCTCAGGGCCTCTACCCTGAAAAACTCGACGGTGATGAGCCTGAGCCATTGCAAATTGTCCGCTGGCCGCTCAGTCAAGCCGAAGAGCTGCTGCACCATATGGACTTTGCCGAGGCGAGAAGCATTACGGCCTTGTTCCTGGCCCTGAAACTGCTTGGAAAATAGGAGCGAATATGGATTTATCTAACCTGTTGCCACAAGTTATCGATATTGCTCGAGCTTCGGGCCAAGTGATCCTGGATATCTATCAGCGCGGCCAGTTCGAACAACAAGTTAAGAATGATAATACCCCGGTGACCAGTGCCGATTTGGCGGCGCACAAACTGGTGGTACAGCGTTTGTCGGAATTAACCCCCGATATTCCGGTATTGTCGGAAGAAGACTCGGATATCCCATTGGCTGAGCGGGCCCAGTGGCAGCGATACTGGCTGGTGGATCCACTTGATGGGACACAGGAATTTATAGCCGGTAGCGGTGACTTTGCCACTATCATTGCCTTGGTGGATAACAATAACCCTATAATGGGCGTGGTCTATGCCCCGGTATCGGGTGTGGTGTATTACGCCTATCACGGCCAGGGAGCGTGGAAAACGACACCGGTAGGCGAAACTGTCCGTATCTCTACCCACAAGCACGAACTACCGACCCAGTCGATTGCTGTCGCGATCAGTCGCCGCCAGGACATTGCTGCGATTACTGGCCGATTAGATCCAGCACTCAATTACGACTTGGTTCCGCTAGGCTCTGCCGCGCTCAAGTCCTGCCTGGTTGCGGAAGGGGCGGTGGACTGTTATCTACGTCTTGGTCCAACAGGTGAGTGGGATACGGCTGCGACCCAGTGTATTGTCGAGGAGGCCGGTGGCCGGATCCTCAACACCCATTTGACCCCACTGTCCTACAATGAGCGGGATACGCTGGAAAACCCTAACTTTATTACCTTGGGTGATGAGAGCCTGCCCTGGTCATCGATTCTGACGCCGGATAATCGGTTGATGGGAGTTAGCGATTAGAGAATAAAAACGGAGCCAATTGGCTCCGTTTTGTTTAGTACTGTGCTTCTCAGAACAACCGGTTGAGGCCATTGAGGGCGGCGACCCGGTAGGCCTCGGCCATGGTCGGGTAATTGAAGGTGGTATTGACGAAGTAGTCAATGTTATTACCTTCCCCTTTTTGCTCCATGATCGCCTGGCCGATATGGATGATCTCGGCAGCACGCTCACCGAAGCAGTGGATCCCGAGGATCTCACGGGTTTCGCGGTGGAACAGGATCTTCAGGCTACCCACCTCGGTCCCGGCAATCTGGGCCCGGGCCAAATGTTTAAATTGCGAACGGCCAACCTCGTAGGGTACCTTTTCGGCAGTCAGTTCTTGTTCGGTTTTGCCCACTGAGCTGATTTCCGGAATAGTATAGATTCCGGTCGGAATATGGTCGATGAGTTGGCCCTCGGCTGCGCCGTTGGCAATGGCCTGGGCAACGAAGCGGCCTTGGTCATAGGCAGCGCTGGCAAGGCTCGGGTAACCAATGACATCGCCCACGGCATAGATATGTTCGATATCGGTACAATAGTTATGGTTGACCTTGAGCTGGCCGCGGGAGTCGGGCATTAGGCCGACTTTGTCCAAATTCAGCTTGTCGGTATTCCCGGTGCGGCCGTTGGCATAGAGCAGACAATCGGCGCGCATTTTCTTGCCGGATTTCAGGTGCAGGATCACCCCATCTTCCGTTCCCTCTATTTGGTCGTAGACTTCACCGTTGCGGATCATCACCCCGCTGTTCCAGAAATGATAGGACAGCGAGTCGGAGATCTCGTTGTCAAGGAACTCCAGCAGGCGATCCCGCGTATTGATCAGATCGACCTTGACCCCGAGACCGCGGAAAATCGACGCGTACTCACTGCCGATGACACCGGCACCATAGATGATGATATGTCGGGGATCGTGCTTGAGCTGCAGGATCGAATCACTGTCGTAGACCCGGCCATGGGTAAAATCGACATCACCGGGCTGGTAGGGGCGAGACCCTGTGGCAATGACGAACTTGTCGGCGCTGTAGTGCTCCCGGCTGCCGTCGGTTTTTTTCACCACCACATTGTGGCTGCCGGTGAAACTGGCCTCGCCAAAGATAATGG
Source organism: Photobacterium gaetbulicola Gung47 (assembly GCA_000940995.1). Classification (NCBI taxonomy): domain Bacteria; kingdom Pseudomonadati; phylum Pseudomonadota; class Gammaproteobacteria; order Vibrionales; family Vibrionaceae; genus Photobacterium; species Photobacterium gaetbulicola. The sequence goes on along the minus strand of CP005974.1, from coordinate 179,630 downwards.
TGCATTGGTTGCGATCATAAAAGCCTTGGCGCATACGGGTTTGCTTGTTGACCACATCTTGGGCATGGCCAAGGATTTGGCTGAAGGTACTGTGTAGGGTGGAGTTATTTTTGCAGTAGAGTGGATTTTGGTTGTATTCGATGATTCGGCTGACAGCATGGCGTAACGCTTTGGAAGGAATGGTTCCCCAATGGGTACAGCCGCCACCAACACTGTCTTCACGTTCTATTATTGCCACATTGTATCCGGCTTTGGTTAGCCCCATGGCAGCCCCTTCACCACCTGGACCACTGCCAATAATAATGGCATCAAAGTGTTGGGTGGAGGAGTGTTTGCTTTTCGTCATGCTTGGCCTTATTTATCATCCTGGCAACATTGCTAGCGTGTTATTTTAACTTCTTCTAAAGCAAGGTAGAATTGGTGTGCTGCGATAGGGAGCGGATGATCACGTTGCCGATTTATTTTTGCAGCAAAAGTTGGAGGTTGGTGGAGATTTTCGCTGCCACCTGACTGGTTGTGGACTTTGTGAGCGACTAGAAAAACTGGCAAGAACGACTTTGATTAAGCGTCGGTCAGGATTTACTATGTTTTGATGGCAGTGAAAAAGCGCGTATAGTGACTATTAATTTGACGCAAGATAACTCAAAGAGAAACAAAAACCCCATGGGAATCAGGGCTCAGCAGAAAGAAAAAACCCGCCGTTCGCTGATTGATGCTGCCTTCAATCAATTAAGTGCAGAACGTAGCTTTTCTAATTTAAGCTTGCGGGAAGTGGCCAGAGAGGCCGGTATTGCACCGACCTCGTTCTACCGTCACTTTAAAGATATGGATGAGCTTGGGCTGACAATGGTCGATGAGGGTGGCTTGATATTACGCCAGCTGATGCGCCAGGCTCGTCAGCGCATTGCCAAAGAGGGCAGCGTGATCCGTACGTCGGTGGAGACGTTCATGGAGTTCATCGAGAGCAGCCCGAACGTGTTTCGTTTGTTGCTACGTGAGCGTTCCGGCACCTCCCCGGCGTTTCGTGCTGCTGTCGCCCGTGAAATTCAGCATTTTGTTGCGGAACTTACCGAATATCTCGAGGCCAAAACCGGTGTGACCCATGATGAGGCGTTTACTCAGGCAGAGGCATCGGTCACCCTGGTCTTTAGTTCGGGGGCCGAGGCGCTGGATTTGGACAACCATGCCCGTGCAGAGCATGCAGAAAGATTGATTATGCAATTGCGAATGATTGCAAAGGGTGCTTATTGGTACCGTAAAGAGCGTGAGCGACGAGAGCTCAGGCAAAAACTCTAACTTTTTTATCTTGGTGAAAGGATATGAACAAGGAACAAACTAAAGCTGAACGCAAAACGCTGGTATTGTCATTGCTAGCAGGCCTGTGTGGTAATGCGACACTGGCAGTGTTTACTTCAAGCGCGGTGGCGTTTTCTATCTTCCCAGTGATTGCGTTTGCATTGGCTCTGTACTGCCTGTATCAGGAGTACTTGAGCAAGCCGATGGCGGAAGGCACGCCGGCGATTGCATTTGCCTGTTTCCTCGTAGGTGCATTTGGTTATTCGGCATTTATTCGTGCCCAGGTACCGGATATGGGGTCTAACTTCCTGCCACTGATCTTGGCATTGGGTTTACTTGTTTGGGTGGCGTATAAGCTAGGTATCATGTCGCCGAAATCCCAGCCTGAAGCTTAATGTCTTCCTCGATAGCGAGGGTAAAAAAAGGCGCCGGTTGGCGCCTTTTTTGTTTTCTTTATTTGCGCTCGAGCAGTACGCCAGCTTCCATGTGGTGGGTATACGGGAACTGATCAAACAGGGCAAAGCGGGTAATACGGTGCGTTTCAGACAAAATGTCCAGGTTGTCTTTTAGCGTATCCGGGTTACATGAGATGTACATGATACGGTCATAGCCTTGCACCATACGGCACGTGCCCTCATCCATCCCGGAACGTGGTGGATCCACGAAAATTGTGTTGCAGTTGTAGCTCTGCAGGTCGATATTCTGATCTTTCAGGCGACGGAACTCACGGCGGCCTTCCATTGCATCAGTAAAGTCTTCTGCGGACATGCGGATGATTTGTACATTGTCGATATTGTTTACGGCAATGTTGTATTGGGCTGAATCAACCGATGGCTTGGCCAGCTCTGTGGCCAGCACACGCTCGAAATTCTGGGCAAGGGCTAGCGAGAAGTTACCGTTGCCACAGTACAGCTCAAGTAGGTCGCCTTGGCTGTCCTGAGTACAGTCAACTGCCCATTCCAGCATTTTTTGGGCAACCTCCCCGTTTGGCTGGGTGAAGCTGTTTTCCACCTGCTTGTAAGTCAGTACACGCTCATTGACCTGCAGCTTCTCGATCACGAATTCTTGGTCCAGCACAATCTTCTGCTTACGGGCACGACCAATGAAGTTCAGCTTGAAGCCTTCGTCATTGAGGCGCTGTTTTAATGCCTTGGCTTCTTTTTCCCACTCGGCATCTAGCTGGCGGTGGTATAGCAGGGAAACTAAGATTTCGCCGCTCAGGGTAGATAGGAAGTCCACCTGGAATAGCTTATGGCGAAGTGCTTTTACTGGTTTCAGTGCATCAACTAAAAGAGGCATCAGATCATTGATGAGGCGGCTAGCCGCAGGGAACTGATCCACGCGGTATTTTTCGCGAGTCTCTTGGTTGAACATGATGTAGTAGAGATCTTCGCCTTCGTGCCATACGCGAAATTCAGCACGCATACGGTAGTGCTCGGCAGGAGAGGCAAACACCTCAAGCTCTGGTGTTTCAAAATCGGCAAAGATATTTTGAATACGCGCTGCTTTTTCATCTAGCTGTGACTGGTACTCAGCTGGATTGATCGTGGTGGATGCCATAAAGGTTGCCTCAAACTGCTCAAAATAAGAGCGCCAGATTTTATTGTATTGCTGACTGATGTCCAGTGCTGGACCGGATAAAATCGTGAATCAACCGTTATTTTAGCTGTAAAGCAATAACAACTAGACATTGGGATGTAGGATAATTAGCATGCAATTGCGCTGGTTAGCTTGCTTGCAGGCTGGGGAACACGGTGAAATTCCGTGACTGACGCGCAGCGGTGATAGAGAACGAAAGCACATGGACGTTCAGTTCCAAACACTGCTTCTATAACCTGTGCAATGCAGGTGTCTGAAGTGGGAAGTTGTTGCCTAGGTGGCCGTTCGGCCAAGCTCTTAAGTCCGAAGACCGACCAGTGTACCGAGCCGAGCAATGGCTCAGTAATCAACGCGACTTAAGGTATCTACATAATGAAAAAAACGCTTTTAGCAGTGGCGTTGGCACCCTTGTGCCTGCCGTCTATGGTTGTTGCCGACACGTCTACCGACGAAGTCATGGTAGTGACCGCTAACCGATTTGAGCAATCAGTTAAGAATGTGATTGCCCCTGTCTCTGTTGTTACCAAAGAAGAGATTGATGCCATTCAAGCCAAGTCACTGGCTGAGGTGCTTCGCCGCTTGCCGGGTGTGCAGGTGGTCTCTGGAGGTTATGGCCAAAATACAGAAGTATATGTGCGCGGTACGACTTCACGTCATCTATTAGTCATGATCAATGGGGTCCGAATTGGCAGCGCAACGCTGGGCAGTGCTGACTTTAGCCAAATCCCTTTGACAGGCATTGAACGTATCGAGTTTATCCGGGGATCAAGAGCAGCACTCTATGGCTCCGATGCGGTAGGTGGCGTATTGAATATCATCACGGCTTATCAGCCGGGTGAAACGTTGGCAGAGGTCAATGCTGGAGCGGGCAGTGATGGCTATTACCAGCTAGGCGGTTCAGTTGCCGGGGCAATTGGTCAAAATAGCTGGGGTAAAATAGCCCTGAAAGGTGAGCAGGCCGATGGCTTCTCTGCCCGCAAAGAGCCCTATGAACAGGATGATGATGGTTTCAAAAACCGTAATGTGGTTGCGGAAATTGGCACTCAGCTAAATGACAACTGGAAAGTTAGTCTCCAAGGTTACTACCATGACGGTGAAAGTGACTATGATGATGGCTATTTTGATTTTGTTACGGGGGACTTCATCTCAACGCCGAACGCCCAAACGGAATCATCATTGTATAACGTGGCTGCCAAGGTGGGTTATACCAATGACAACTTCATTAGCGAGTTGACTGTTGCGCAGAACCAAGATGAAGCACGCAACTTCAGTGATATCAGTGCAGGCAGCAAGATCAAAACCAAGCGTGATGTAGTGAATTGGCAAAATTACTACCAGTTGAATACTGATCTGGAATTCGGCGGGGGCGTTGAGTGGTATCGCGATTCGGTATCCAATAGCACGACTATCCTTTCAGAAGATGAGCGTGACAATACAGCGCTGTACCTTACCTCGATTTACCGTAATGATGCAGGGTTACAGCTAGAGGGTAGCGTTAGAACCGATGATAATGATAGCTATGGCCGCAATAATACTTGGCAGCTCGCTGCGGCTTATTCCTTCCTAACGAACTATCAGATCTCTGCTAATGTGGGCACCGCTTTCAAAGCACCGACATTTAATGACCTTTACTGGCCAGACTCCGGTAACCCAAACCTAAAGCCAGAAGACTCAACCAACTATGAAGTGTCATTATCGGGTACACACCAATTGGTAGACTGGCGGGTGACGGCCTATCAATCTGACATTGACCAGCTCATTGCATGGGCACCGATTGATCCCGACAACCCATTTAGCGACTGGATCCCGATGAATGTGGATGAAGCGCAGATCAAGGGACTTGAATTAACAGCTGGATTCAATACCGGGCCACTCTATCACGATATCAGTTATGACTATTTGGATGCTGAAGATAGCAGCACGAAGAAACAACTGATCCGTCGCTCTAAGCATAACGCGAAATGGAATGTCTCTTATTTGCTTGACCAATGGCAGTTTGATGTCAGTGCGCTATACAAAGGCAAGAGCTACGATGACGCAGCCAATACCAAAAGTTTGGATGCCTATACCTTGGTTGACTTGGCTGCAAGCTATTACTGGAACGACAACCTAATCCTACGAGGGCGAGTCGCTAATTTGTTCGACGAGGATTATGTGGCGAAAGAAACTTATAACGTCCAAGAGCGTAGCTACTATGCCACGGTAACCTACCAGTTCTAACTATACAAAAAGCCACCTACTGGTGGCTTTTTTATGGAGCCGTACTCAAATGAGTCCATTAAAAACGATTGTCAGCTGGTCTTCCGGTAAAGACTCGACCCTCACGCTTATCCGTTTACTTGAAGATCCCCGCTATGACGTGGTGGGTCTCTATACCACCTATGTTGAAAACGAAATCCCGTTCCAAGCAACACCTTTGAACGTTGTCCGAGCCCAGGCTGCTTTGACAGGCCTGCCATTAGTCGAAATTCCCTTACCTGAAGTGTTCCCATCGAATGATGTTTACCAGTCATTGGTCATTGATGGGGTACGAGCCTGCGGTCTGGGTGTTGAGGCTGTCGCTTTCGGGGATATGTTCTGCAATGGTATTGCCGACTACCGCCGTAGTTATATCGAGCCTGCCGGTTGGCAATGCCTATTCCCGTTGATGGGGCAAGACAGTCGTTTATTGGCTGATGAAATACTTCAGCGCGGGATTAAAACCTTACTGACTACAATTGATACCAGCCAATTGGATGGAAGCTATTGTGGTCAGTGGTACAGCCGAGCGCTTATCGATTCATTACCAGCCGGTGTCGATCCGTGTGGAGAGGATGGTGAATTTCATACCTTGGTGGTTGAAGCGCCATGTTTTCAACGGGACTTGGCGATTGAATTGACGTGGATAGAAAGACAGAGCCGTTTTCATTATCAGCGTTATTGTCTAGTGTAAAAATAACCTGGGTTATTTTGGTGAAGGCTTAAATTCGCAGTATGATGTTGCCCCTTGTGAGTGATACGGCAGAGAATAAGTGTGAAGCGGGTACTGATTTTTGATTCCGGTGTAGGTGGGCTTTCCGTATATCAGGAAATATATGCGCAGTTACCTAACGTTCACTATATCTATGCATTCGATGATGCGGCTTTTCCCTATGGTGAACTACCCGAAGAAGAGCTCATAGAGCGTACCAGGTATATTGTCTCGTTATTAGTTGAGCGACACACTGTCGATTTAGTGGTAGTGGCCTGTAATACAGCCAGCACGATTGTGTTACCGACACTCCGTGAATGTTTGGCGGTTCCGGTTGTTGGCGTCGTTCCAGCAATTAAACCAGCAGCAACACTCAGCAAGCGCAAGGTGATTGGGCTATTGGCGACACCAGCCACAGTTCAGCGTGAATATACCGATTTACTGATCAGCAAATTTGCTAGCCATTGTGAAGTGTTGAGGATTGGGTCAACGCGCTTGGTCGAAATCGCTGAGCAAAAACTTCGTGGCCAAGCGGTTTCCATTTCGGAGCTTAAGGCGATCTTAGCGCCTTGGCACGATAAGGTTGACTGCATTGTCTTAGGGTGTACTCATTTCCCATTAATTAAAGAGGAAATTTCACAAGCCCTGGAGGGGGGAGTGATTATTATTGATTCGGGACGGGCTATCGCCAATCGGGTGAAGGATTTGCTGGGGGAAATAACAATCGCCTGTAACGAGCCTAACCTGACATACAAAAGTGCCGCTGGTAACAACACAGCGGCACTCGATAGTAGCTTGGCGACAATGCACCTAGGACCGGTTAGATCTCTGCATTATCCCCGCTTTTAGGTTCATTGGCTTCGCGGACTTTCAACGTTCGTTGGCCATATTCCTTGTCATTCAACTGAGATATGGCATTTTCAGCATCGCTGCTGCTCATCACCACAAAGCCAAATCCTCGCCTTTTACCTGTTCGCTTATCTTTCATTAGGCGAACAGCAAAGACTTCTCCATGTTCCGAAAATAGCTTCTTCACTTCACTTTCATTGGCTCGATATGGCAGGTTGCCAACATAAAGGGTTTTACTGGCCTGGGATGAAGTGTGCTCTATAAAGGAATTTTTAGCTGGAATAAGGGGCAGGATAAGAGCAGTACAAATAGCGCCAAGAGCAAAGGCAATACCGGGCAGGATGGGAAGGAAACTAAATACTAAGCCCCCAACAACGGCGATTGCGAGAACCGGCATAAGAGATTGTTTGGATAATTTCATAAGTTAACTACATCGTCATAAGAAAAATAAGAAGGCGTTATTGGTTATTTTAACAACAAAGTCACATTGATATTACTTTCATTGACTTGGAATTGCTAGATAGTGAATGTGACGGCCCTCTAATGTTGAAATTAGAGGCGTTTATCTCACATTAGTAGAAATAATCGTCAGGTGGAAATTTTTTCGGAAAAAACACTTGTCAGAGTGATTCAAGTCTCTATAATGCCGCCTCACCGACACGGAGCACGGCGAGTTAAGCCGGCAACGTAGCGGATTGTTCTTTAACAATTTGACCATGCAATCTGTGTGGGCACTCGTGAAATGATAGTCAACAAAAGAATTATCAATGAAACTGAGTGACCAATACGAAATAGCTTCGGCTATATCGGCACAGTCAATTCATTCATTACTTCGGTAATGGATTAACAGTATTCATTGAGCCAAAACTTTAATTGAAGAGTTTGATCATGGCTCAGATTGAACGCTGGCGGCAGGCCTAACACATGCAAGTCGAGCGGCAGCGACATACACAATCCTTCGGGTGCGTTTATGGGCGGCGAGCGGCGGACGGGTGAGTAATGCCTGGGAATATGCCCTGATGTGGGGGATAACCATTGGAAACGATGGCTAATACCGCATAATCTCTTCGGAGCAAAGAGGGGGACCTTCGGGCCTCTCGCGTCAGGATTAGCCCAGGTGAGATTAGCTAGTTGGTGAGGTAAGAGCTCACCAAGGCGACGATCTCTAGCTGGTCTGAGAGGATGATCAGCCACACTGGAACTGAGACACGGTCCAGACTCCTACGGGAGGCAGCAGTGGGGAATATTGCACAATGGGGGAAACCCTGATGCAGCCATGCCGCGTGTGTGAAGAAGGCCTTCGGGTTGTAAAGCACTTTCAGTTGTGAGGAAGGCATTGTCGTTAATAGCGGCAGTGTTTGACGTTAGCAACAGAAGAAGCACCGGCTAACTCCGTGCCAGCAGCCGCGGTAATACGGAGGGTGCGAGCGTTAATCGGAATTACTGGGCGTAAAGCGCATGCAGGCGGCTTGTTAAGCCAGATGTGAAAGCCCGGGGCTCAACCTCGGAATAGCATTTGGAACTGGCAGGCTAGAGTCTTGTAGAGGGGGGTAGAATTTCAGGTGTAGCGGTGAAATGCGTAGAGATCTGAAGGAATACCGGTGGCCGAAGGCGGCCCCCTGGACAAGACTGACGCTCAGATGCGAAAGCGTGGGGAGCAAACAGGATTAGATACCCTGGTAGTCCACGCCGTAAACGATGTCTACTTGGAGGTTGGTGTCTTGAACACTGGCTTTCGGAGCTAACGCGTTAAGTAGACCGCCTGGGGAGTACGGTCGCAAGATTAAAACTCAAATGAATTGACGGGGGCCCGCACAAGCGGTGGAGCATGTGGTTTAATTCGATGCAACGCGAAGAACCTTACCTACTCTTGACATCCAGCGAATCCTTTAGAGATAGAGGAGTGCCTTCGGGAACGCTGAGACAGGTGCTGCATGGCTGTCGTCAGCTCGTGTTGTGAAATGTTGGGTTAAGTCCCGCAACGAGCGCAACCCTTATCCTTGTTTGCCAGCACTTCGGGTGGGAACTCCAGGGAGACTGCCGGTGATAAACCGGAGGAAGGTGGGGACGACGTCAAGTCATCATGGCCCTTACGAGTAGGGCTACACACGTGCTACAATGGCGTATACAGAGGGCTGCCAACCAGCGATGGTGAGCGAATCCCAGAAAGTACGTCGTAGTCCGGATTGGAGTCTGCAACTCGACTCCATGAAGTCGGAATCGCTAGTAATCGTGGATCAGAATGCCACGGTGAATACGTTCCCGGGCCTTGTACACACCGCCCGTCACACCATGGGAGTGGGCTGCACCAGAAGTAGATAGCTTAACCTTCGGGAGGGCGTTTACCACGGTGTGGTTCATGACTGGGGTGAAGTCGTAACAAGGTAGCCCTAGGGGAACCTGGGGCTGGATCACCTCCTTAACGATATGACTGCGTTTTATGCAGTGTCCACACAGATTGCTTGGTTAATAGTAAAGACAACATAGTGTCCCATTCGTCTAGAGGCCTAGGACACCGCCCTTTCACGGCGGTAACAGGGGTTCGACTCCCCTATGGGACGCCACTCTCTAAGGTTTTTTCCTTAAGAATCTTTAGAAAGTGGATGCCGCAAGGCAAACACATGCTCTTTAACAATCTGGAAAGCTGACTAGTAAATTGAATTCTCTGAATTCAATACTAAATAGTTTCTACTTAATAAGTAGAAACGAGTTCTCAAGCAACACACATTCAAGTGTCTTGTGTAAGAGTCCGGCGAAACACAGTTCATCATACTCAGATGAACAACCTTGGTTGTTGAGCCATACGAACAGACCCCTTGGGGTTGTATGGTTAAGTGACTAAGCGTACACGGTGGATGCCTGGGCAGTCAGAGGCGATGAAAGGACGTGCTAACCTGCGATAAGCCAAGAGAAGATGGTAAGAATCACTATACTCTTGGATTTCCGAATGGGGAAACCCAGCTGCATAAGCAGTTATCGTAACGTGAATACATAGCGTTGCGAGGCGAACCGGGGGAACTGAAACATCTAAGTACCCCGAGGAAGAGAAATCAACCGAGATTCCGGCAGTAGCGGCGAGCGAACCCGGATTAGCCCTTAAGCTAGTTTTGCGACAGGTGAATGTGCTGGAAAGCACAGCGATACAGGGTGATAGCCCCGTAACCGGTAGCGCATTGCGAGTGAAATCGAGTAGGACGGGACACGTGATATCCTGTCTGAACATGGGGGGACCATCCTCCCAAGGCTAAATACTCCTGACTGACCGATAGTGAACCAGTACCGTGAGGGAAAGGCGAAAAGAACCCCTGTGAGGGGAGTGAAATAGAACCTGAAACCGTGTACGTACAAGCAGTAGGAGCCCTTCGGGGTGACTGCGTACCTTTTGTATAATGGGTCAGCGACTTAATTTTAGTAGCAAGGTTAACCGATTAGGGGAGCCGTAGGGAAACCGAGTCTTAACTGGGCGTACAGTTGCTAGGATTAGACCCGAAACCAGGTGATCTAGCCATGGGCAGGTTGAAGGTGAGGTAACACTTACTGGAGGACCGAACCGACTAATGTTGAAAAATTAGCGGATGACTTGTGGCTAGGGGGTGAAAAGGCCCAAATCAAACCTGGAGATAGCTGGTTCTCCCCGAAAGCTATTTAGGTAGCGCCTCGGACGAATACTACTGGGGGTAGAGCACTGTTAAGGCTAGGGGGTCATCCCGACTTACCAACCCTTTGCAAACTCCGAATACCAGTAAGTACTATCCGGGAGACACACGGCGGGTGCTAACGTCCGTCGTGGAGAGGGAAACAACCCAGACCGCCAGCTAAGGTCCCAAAGTTATAGCTAAGTGGGAAACGATGTGGGAAGGCTCAGACAGCCAGGATGTTGGCTTAGAAGCAGCCATCATTTAAAGAAAGCGTAATAGCTCACTGGTCGAGTCGGCCTGCGCGGAAGATTTAACGGGGCTAAGCTATACACCGAAGCTGCGGCAATGCATTTATATGTATTGGGTAGGGGAGCGTTCTGTAAGCGGTTGAAGGTGCATCGTAAGGTGTGCTGGACGTATCAGAAGTGCGAATGCTGACATGAGTAACGATAAAGGGAGTGAAAAACTCCCTCGCCGGAAGACCAAGGGTTCCTGTCCAACGTTAATCGGGGCAGGGTGAGTCGACCCCTAAGGCGAGGCCGAAAGGCGTAGTCGATGGGAAACGGGTTAATATTCCCGTACTTCTTACTATTGCGATGGGGGACGGAGAAGGCTAGGTGGGCCTGGCGACGGTTGTCCAGGTTCAAGGGTGTAGGCTGTAATCTTAGGCAAATCCGGGATTACACTAGGCTGAGACCCGATGTCGAGGCACTACGGTGCTGAAGTCATTGATGCCATGCTTCCGGGAAAAGCCTCTAAGCTTCAGATAGTAAGGAATCGTACCCCAAACCGACACAGGTGGTCGGGTAGAGAATACCAAGGCGCTTGAGAGAACTCGGGTGAAGGAACTAGGCAAAATGGTACCGTAACTTCGGGAGAAGGTACGCTGCCGGCGGTGAAGAGACTTGCTCTTGGAGCTGCTGGCAGTCGCAGATACCAGGTGGCTGCAACTGTTTATTAAAAACACAGCACTGTGCAAAATCGAAAGATGACGTATACGGTGTGACGCCTGCCCGGTGCCGGAAGGTTAATTGATGGGGTTAGACTTCGGTCGAAGCTCTTGATCGAAGCCCCGGTAAACGGCGGCCGTAACTATAACGGTCCTAAGGTAGCGAAATTCCTTGTCGGGTAAGTTCCGACCTGCACGAATGGCGTAATGATGGCCACGCTGTCTCCACCCGAGACTCAGTGAAATTGAAATCGCAGTGAAGATGCTGCGTACCCGCGGCTAGACGGAAAGACCCCGTGAACCTTTACTACAGCTTGGCACTGAACATTGACCCTACATGTGTAGGATAGGTGGGAGGCTTTGAAGCGCAGTCGCTAGATTGCGTGGAGCCGTCCTTGAAATACCACCCTTGTAGTGTTGATGTTCTAACGTCGCCCCGTTATCCGGGGTGCGGACAGTGCCTGGTGGGTAGTTTGACTGGGGCGGTCTCCTCCCAAAGCGTAACGGAGGAGCACGAAGGTGGGCTAATCACGGTCGGACATCGTGAGGTTAGTGCAATGGCATAAGCCCGCTTGACTGCGAGAATGACGGTTCGAGCAGGTGCGAAAGCAGGTCATAGTGATCCGGTGGTTCTGTATGGAAGGGCCATCGCTCAACGGATAAAAGGTACTCCGGGGATAACAGGCTGATACCGCCCAAGAGTTCATATCGACGGCGGTGTTTGGCACCTCGATGTCGGCTCATCACATCCTGGGGCTGAAGTCGGTCCCAAGGGTATGGCTGTTCGCCATTTAAAGTGGTACGCGAGCTGGGTTTAGAACGTCGTGAGACAGTTCGGTCCCTATCTGCCGTGGGCGTTGGATGATTGAGAGGGGCTGCTCCTAGTACGAGAGGACCGGAGTGGACGAACCTCTGGTGTTCGGGTTGTGTCGCCAGACGCATTGCCCGGTAGCTAAGTTCGGAATCGATAACCGCTGAAAGCATCTAAGCGGGAAGCGAGCCTCGAGATGAGTCATCCCTGAACCTATAAGGTTCCTGAAGGGTTGTTGGAGACTACGACGTAGATAGGCAGGGTGTGTAAGCGTTGTGAGGCGTTGAGCTAACCTGTACTAATTGCCCGTGAGGCTTAACCATACAACACCCAAGGGGTTTTAGCGGACTCCACGAACACTTGGATGAGTGTTGAGAACATCAGCTTTCTAAGATTGTAAGAATTTTGCTTGGCGACCATAGCATTATGGACCCACCTGATCCCATGCCGAACTCAGCAGTGAAACGTAATAGCGCCGATGGTAGTGTGGGGCCTCCCCATGTGAGAGTAGGACATCGCCAGGCTTCCAATTTAGATTATCGTGCTGAACACACGGTGATTTGAGTGGAGCGGTAGTTCAGTTGGTTAGAATACCGGCCTGTCACGCCGGGGGTCGCGGGTTCGAGTCCCGTCCGCTCCGCCACTTATTAAGAAGCCTCGTCGAAAGACGGGGCTTTTTTACGTCTGTCGGATATGTTCGCCTTGCAGGCGAATGAGTCCCGCTGGTGCGCAAGCCCGGCCGTTCTGCCACTTATTAATAAACCTCAACTAGGCGTCCCCGACGAAAGGCTGGGTTTTTTGCTATCTGACGCTCCCGAAAGTGCTGTGCACTTTTTCGCGGAACTAGGCGTCCCCGCCGCAATGCCGGACCATCGATTCCCGTCCGCTCTGCCACTTATACTAAGCCCGAGTCGAAAGACTCTGGCTTTTTTACGTTTATTAAATATGTTCGCCTTGCAGGCGAATGAGTCCCGCTTGAACGCAAGCCCGGCGGTTCCGCCACTTACTCAGAAGCCTCAACTAGGCGTCCCCGATGAAATGCTTGATCTTATTTACGTTTTGGCCCTCGGTAAAACCGAAGGCTCTTAAAAGAACTGATCATTGGTTTTTAGGAGGGATTGTTCTGCAGACAGTAATCTACAGGGAGAGGAAACGCCTGATCAGTTATAGCTATCAGTAAATGCTGCTGCAGGTTCAAGGTCCCAAGAACTATAACAAAAATAAAACCCAGCCGTTGGCTGGGTTTGTTAGATAGAGCAGGGAGGGGGCTAGGTTATAGCAGGGCTTTGACAGCCTCTGTGCTACTACAAACCCTGATCCCCGCTTCTTTCATTTCATGACAGGCTTGCTTAATGGTCTCTGCGGCAATGCCACGACAAGCGGCAAGATTGACGATGACTATAAATAAGCCTGTTGCTTGTAGCTGAAGAGCGGTAGTTTTGACGCAGTAGTCGGTCGCCAAGCCACCAATCAGTACAGTGCTGACATCTTTGCTTTGCAGCCATTCGATCAGGCCGGTACTGAGTTTCTCTTGAAGATCGTGATAACAAGCACCGTATGGGTGAAGATCCGGCTCGATCCCCTTCCAGATCACATGATCATAATCGGTGACAGGCGGAAGATCCGGAATGGTTTCGAAACCGGTAGTGCCTGGCACGGCGTGACTGACCCAGGTTAAATCCGCATTAGGGTGATCGAGTGGTGAAAGCATATCTTCATGCGCCTTTACTACCCATATCGCGTTATGGGGATGAGCATCTTTAGTCAATACCCGATAGTTTGCCAACTTTGCTTGTTGGTTGAGTTCAGAGCCAATGGTATCGCCTTCACCCACTGGCAGTTCATTAGGGCAAAGTGGCGTAAATGTCTTTTGTGGGTCCACATCTATGGCTGCGATACTCATGGTTTTCTCTCTTACAGGATCTGATTAAGGATATGATCGGCCTTGACCCGACGAATACGCTTGATCAACTTTCGCACCGGGGCAGGGTAAGCATCAATTTTATCGATGAATTTATAGCTACCAACAAGCTGGGTGTGCTCGAGGATACGGTCGAGTTCACGTTGTTTCTGTTCGGCCAGAAGCTGCTGCTTGTCATGGACAAGGATGGCATTCTCTAAGTCTAGTTTCCAAGCTCTAGGGTTGAGGTTGTTACCTGTGATCAGCATATAGCTTCTGTCAACCCAAATCCCCTTGAGATGGAAGCTGTTGTCATTGTGCTTCCAAAGATGAATTGCAAGCTGTCGTCTAGCTATAGCCCCTTCATTTTGCTTGGCGAAGTTTCGCAGGTTGACCTCGTACAGGTAAGGTAGACCTGCGATAGTCTTGAAAGGTTCGCTAGGTGGAATGTAGAAGTCATTTGCGGTCTTATCACCAACTACGATAGTCACTTTCACACCACGGCGTAGTGCCCTTTTGACTTCACGGCTGACGCTGCGTGGGAAGTTAAAGTAAGGGGTGCAAATGGTCAGCTCTTGTTGGGCACTCGCAATCAGGGTGCAGATATGCTGGTTAAGCTTGTTCTTACGCTTGCCAAGCCCCACGAGCGGGGTAAGACCTACTTCGGTATCAGAGACCTGCTCAGCTTCAAACTGATAGCTGGCTTTCTGAAGTTGATGGCGCAGCTCCTTGATTGCCCCTTTCAGGTTACGGGTCTCTGGACGGTTGGCTTGGCTGAGGCAGTTAACGGCATCACTGTTGACCAAGGTATCGACAATGAAGCTGGCCATGCTGTCGGCCAGCTGGGCATTTTTGATCACATGATAGCGATCGTAACGGTAACGCTGGTGTTGAGCCAGATAGACATCGTTGAGACTGGCACCGCTGTAGATGATCTTGTCATCGACAACAAAGCCCTTGAGGTGTAACACGCCAAAGACTTCCCGGTTACGAACCGGTACACCGAGAATATCAATCTGGTGTTCGTATTTTTCCGAGAACTCACGGTATAGGGCGGCATTTCCATCAGATTTATCAGCACCAATAAGCCCACGTTGAGCTCGGTGCCAATCAACTAGGACTTTGATATCAAGCCCAGGGTTTGCCTGCTTGGCTTCGTACAGTGCCTTGAGGATCCCTCGTCCACCGTCGTCATCTTGGAGGTAAAGCGCAACTAGATAAATACGCGCTTTGGCATTGGAGATTTCTTGGTGGAGACGTTCACGGAACGATCCTGCATCGAGAAGGGTCTCTAAATCTTCTGGCTTGTGTGCAATACACGGCAGTTGCTCAATGCGTTGCTTGTTAGCAATAGCTGAATCCATTATCGCCTCGTTTACGCGACCTTAATAAGGATGAATCGGTTAGTTAAGAGCGCAATTATATCAGAAAAACACCATAGTCTATGTATTGCAAGCTTGGCATGGGTCACGTATGGCTCAATTCACGCTGCTTCTTTGATCATAGAGCATCGGTGTTAGTGTTTTACCGCTTTGTCGGTAGCGGATGATCCTTGTACGTAACGCCTCTGGTAATTGATTGTCATCTAGCGTTACAAAACCTGCAGTTTGGTAAAACGACTCTAAATAACTAAAAGCAAAACAGTAGCAAGGCTGTGCTGATAGCTGGGCGTGGCAAGCGGTTAGCAGGGCTGCGCCTTGGCCTTGAGTGCGTAAATCAGGATGAACCAGCATTCCAGTCAGTAACTGGAAGTCTGCAAATTGCTTGAACCTGACACAGGCTTGAATGCCTTTGGTATTCTCGCCAATCCAAATCACCTCATCTTTTTTTGCCTTTCCTGCTGGGTAGTAAGCCTTATAAAAGCGGTTGATCAATGGAAAACGCAGGGGTTCTAGTTGATGGAATCTAAGCTTGCTCATAGGGAAAACACTGCCAAGAGTGGATGAATCAGTTAAAATGCAGCACCTAGTATAAAGGTATGGGTCAGAAGTCGCATGAAAGTTTTGCAAGATAGGTCGCTAGCACCTTTTCATACATTTGGTCTGGATGTGAGGGCCAAAGACATTGTCGTTGCCGAGACAACACAAGATCTGGTATCTATCTGGCAAGAACCACGATATCAGGAACTGCCTAAATTAATCCTTGGCCAAGGGAGCAATGTCCTTTTCTGTGACGATTTTGCCGGTGTTGTTGTTCTCAACCGTATCAGCGGGATTGAAATCGAAGAAACCCCGGATGCTTTTCTTCTTCATGTCGGGGCTGGCGAGGACTGGCATCAGCTGGTCACCCAAACCGTAGAGCAAGGAATGCCTGGGCTGGAAAACCTCGCCTTGATCCCGGGGTGTGTTGGCTCCTCTCCGATTCAGAATATCGGTGCATACGGGGTCGAGCTGAAAGATATTTGTGCCTATGTCGATACGGTTGAGCTCACCACCGGTAAGGAGACTCGATTAACAGCCAAAGAGTGCCAATTTGGTTATCGCGATTCGATTTTTAAGCACGAATTGAAAAACAGTCATGCTATTACTGCCGTCGGGCTCTGTTTGAAGAAAGCGTGGACGCCGGTGATTTCTTATGGCCCGTTGGCGCAGTTTGATCCTCTCACAGTAACCGCGAAAGACATTCTGTCGGCAGTATGCGAGATCCGTCAAGCCAAATTGCCAGATCCCAAGGTATTGGGCAATGCCGGCAGTTTCTTCAAAAACCCCGTTGTTACTGAGGAGACTGTTAAGCATCTACTTGCACATTATCCGTCGATGCCGCATTATCCTCAATCCAGCGGCCAGGAAAAACTTGCAGCCGGTTGGCTCATTGATCAGTGTCAGCTTAAAGGCCATCAGATTGGTGGGGCCCGGGTGCATGATCAGCAGGCGCTGGTTCTGGTGAATTACCACAATGCCCAAATTGGGGATGTCTTGCTCCTGGCCCAGTTTGTCGTGGACAGTGTGAAAGAGAAGTTCGGTATTGTGTTGGAGCATGAGGTTCGTTTCATGGCTGGGGCCAAAGAAACGACATTGGCTGAGGTTTGCGGATGAAAGAGCATGCTACACGCCTTGCCCTGATTGCGAAGTTGGCTGATGGGCAGTTTCATTCAGGGGAAGCCTTGGGGGAAGCGCTTGGGATCTCACGCGCGGCCGTCAGTAAGCATATTAAGGTACTGCGGTCATGGGGAGTTGATATTTTCCGCCTCCAGGGTAAGGGCTACAGCTTGCCGGCAAAACTAGAACTGCTTGATTGCGATAAGATCTTGGCTCAGGTAAAGTGCCCGAGCTTAGAGGTTATTCCTGTGATTGACTCGACTAATCAGTATTTGCTAGAGCGGGTCGCGACCTTGCCCAAGGGGGCCTGTTGCTTGGCTGAGTACCAGCAGGCCGGACGTGGCCGGCGTGGCCGCCAGTGGTTATCGCCGTTTGGCAGTAACCTGTACCTTTCGATGTACTGGCGGCTTGATGCAGGAATTGCAGCTGCCATGGGGCTGAGTTTGGTGGTCGGCGTCGCGATTGCCGAAGCGCTTGAATCGTTGGGGGCAGAAGGGATCAAGGTCAAGTGGCCCAATGATCTCTATTACCAAGACCGCAAGCTTGCGGGCATCTTGGTGGAACTGTCAGGCCAAGCCGGTGAAGCGGCACATTTGGTGATAGGCATGGGGCTCAATATCGCAATGCCAGAAGCTGAAGGCGAGGCGATTGAGCAGTCATGGACCAATCTGAGCGAGGCCTGCGATAGCCTGCCTGAACGCAACGAACTTGCTGCCGCATTGATAAATCAACTTCATAGCGCCTTGAACGATTATGAAGAAAGCGGGATGGAAGGCTTTACGTCGCGCTGGAATAGGCTGGATAACTTTTTGGACCGCCCCGTAAAGTTGTTGATGGGTAACCGTGTAGTGGAAGGGATAGCTCGCGGGATCAACAGCCAGGGAGCGTTATTACTGGAAACCGAGCAAGGGATATCCCCTTATCTTGGTGGTGAAATCAGCCTTAGAGGTTGTTGATGCAAATTTTGATTGAAGCGGGCAACAGTTATGTAAAAGTTGCCCAACTGTTTGAAGATGGTCATTTTACGCTGCTGGGACGCTACCCAAGCCGCAAATTGGAAATGGTCCTGGAGCCCTTACTGGAGAACGGAGTCACCAGAATCGTATTCGCGAGCGTTGGGCCGGTAGAGATTGATAATTCCATCCAACGTATCTCGCAGCTAGCTAACATTCCCGTGATGCAGGTAAAGACGCTGAAAAAAGATTTTGGTGTCAAAAACGCGTACAGCGAGTACCAATACTTGGGTGTTGACCGGTGGCTGACGTTGGTGGCGATCCGCCAGGAATTCAAAGCGCCAACTGTTATTGTGGATATTGGCACTGCGCTGACCTTTGATGTGATGACGGAAGAGGGTAAGCATCTTGGCGGTTGGATTGCCCCGGGCTACCAGTTGATGATGAAGTCGGTGCTGGAGAATACCACCAAGGTGTTCGCTGACCGGGAGCACAGCGATACTCTGACATTTGCCGATAATACCGCCGACGGGCTGAAGAACGGTTGCCGGGCGGCGTTGGTGGGGTTGATTGAGTACGGCCTGGCTCAGGCCAGGGAGCGACTAAAAACCGAACCCAAGGTGATCCTGTGCGGGGGTGGGGTACGACATTTGCCGCAGCATTGGGGGAAAGAGTTCTACCACCGCTCTGATTTGGTGTTGGAAGGCCTTGCTTTGTATGCAAAATGTCGGTAGTGGGTGAATTTTCACCAACAAAGTTCGAAAACTAAAAAAAACGAAAAAAAGGTAATTGCAAGGCTGGGGATAGTTCTCTAGAATGCGCAGCACTTACGCCGACTTAGCTCAGTAGGTAGAGCAACTGACTTGTAATCAGTAGGTCACCAGTTCGATTCCGGTAGTCGGCACCACTTTCTCCTAGATGAGTGAAAGTGCAAAAAAATTCTGGAGGGGTTCCCGAGTGGCCAAAGGGAGCAGACTGTAAATCTGCCGGCACTGCCTTCGATGGTTCGAATCCGTCCCCCTCCACCATTTTCTTAAGTAAAGAATAGCTTAACGAGTGACGAGTTTTGCGGGCATCGTATAATGGCTATTACCTCAGCCTTCCAAGCTGATGATGCGGGTTCGATTCCCGCTGCCCGCTCCACACTTCTTGTGTGCTGATATAGCTCAGTCGGTAGAGCGCACCCTTGGTAAGGGTGAGGTCGGCGGTTCAAATCCGCCTATCAGCACCACTCTCTCCCTAAGTGACTTCTTTTCTTTTGATATATACTCTACAAAACCCATGATTGGTTGTGTGGTCGTAATGCCACCAAATGCCGTGCCTAGAGGGACTATCCATGTCTAAAGAAAAATTTGAACGTACTAAACCGCACGTTAACGTTGGTACTATCGGCCACGTTGACCACGGTAAAACAACTCTAACAGCTGCTATCTGTACTACGCTTGCAAAAGTATACGGTGGTGAGGCTAAAGACTTCGCATCTATCGATAACGCTCCAGAAGAGCGCGAGCGTGGTATCACAATCTCTACTTCTCACGTAGAGTACGATACTCCAACTCGTCACTACGCACACGTAGACTGCCCAGGACACGCCGATTACGTTAAAAACATGATCACTGGTGCTGCGCAGATGGACGGTGGTATCCTAGTTGTTGCTGCAACTGACGGCCCAATGCCTCAGACTCGTGAGCACATCCTACTAGGCCGTCAGGTTGGTATCCCTTACATCATCGTGTTCATGAACAAGTGTGACATGGTTGATGACGAAGAGCTTCTAGAGCTAGTTGAGATGGAAGTTCGTGAACTTCTATCTGAGTACGAATTCCCAGGTGACGACTGCCCAGTAATCATGGGTTCTGCTCTTGGCGCGCTAAACGGCGAGAAAGAGTGGGAAGACAAGATTGTTGAGCTAGCTGAAGCACTAGACAACTACATCCCAGAGCCAGAGCGTGCGATCGATCGTCCGTTCATCCTACCTATTGAAGATGTATTCTCAATCCAGGGCCGTGGTACTGTTGTAACTGGTCGTGTTGAGCAGGGTATCATCACTGTAGGTGACGAAGTAGAAATCATCGGTATCAAAGAGACCACTACTACTACTTGTACTGGTGTTGAGATGTTCCGTAAGCTTCTTGACGAAGGCCGTGCTGGTGAGAACGTTGGTGTTCTTCTACGTGGTACTAAGCGTGACGAAGTTGAGCGTGGTCAGGTTCTTGCTAAGCCAGGTTCTATCACTCCGCACACTACTTTCGAGTCAGAAGTATACGTTCTGTCTAAAGACGAAGGTGGCCGTCACACGCCATTCTTCAAAGGCTACCGTCCACAGTTCTACTTCCGTACAACTGACGTAACTGGTACTATCGAGCTACCAGAAGGCGTAGAAATGGTTATGCCTGGCGACAACATCAAGATGGTTGTTACTCTAATCGCTCCTATCGCGATGGACGAAGGTCTTCGCTTCGCAATCCGTGAAGGTGGCCGTACCGTTGGTGCTGGTGTTGTAGCTAAGATCGTTGAATAATATTTGACGACTAGGTACTAAAAAGGGCATCATTTGATGCCCTTTTTCTGCGCTGTTGCTTGGTTTTGCATGTTTTTTGCTCAAGCCGGCAGAAAAACTTTTTATTATGATGAAGTTTTTTGTTTGTAATTAAAGCTTTAGTGCTTTCCTTCATTACTGGCCTCGCAAATGCGGGGTTATTTTCGTCTATATTGAGACTAGTTACAGGTTGGTTGTATGAAAGCGAATGCCGAAAACCAAAGCAGCTCAAGCAGTATGGACGGCCTTAAGTGGGTCGTTGTATTTGCTCTGCTAGCTGCCGCTGTGGTTGGTAATTACCTGTACAGTGATGTTTCTGTAGTGCTACGCGCTGCTGCGGTTGTTGTCCTTGTGGCAGCAGCGGGTGGTATTGCTGCACTTACAGCAAAAGGTAAAACCGCGATTGCGTTTGCCCGCGAATCGCGCATGGAAGTCCGCAAGGTAGTATGGCCTACTCGTCAGGAAGCTACGCAGACAACCTTTATCGTTTTAGCTGTCACTGTCATTATGGCGTTAGCCTTGTGGGGCATCGACGGCATCATGGTCCGTCTAGTCCGCCTAGTTACCGGTGTGTGAGGTAAGAGTTCATGAGCGAAGCTCCAAAAAAACGATGGTATGTTGTACAGGCCTTCTCTGGTTTTGAAGGTCGTGTAGCACAATCCCTACGTGAGCATATTAAAATGCACGGCATGGAAGAGTACTTCGAAGAAGTGCTTGTCCCAACTGAAGAAGTTGTAGAAGTGCGTGCAGGTCAGCGCCGTAAGAGCGAACGTAAGTTCTTCCCTGGCTATGTGCTTGTACAGATGGTGATGAACGATGAGACATGGCATCTGGTACGTAGTATCCCTCGTGTAATGGGGTTCATCGGCGGTACGTCTGATCGTCCGGCTCCGATCTCTGATAAAGAGGCAGATGCTATTCTTAACCGTCTTGAGAAGGCGAGCGAATCGCCGGTTCACAAGACTGTGTTTGAGCCGGGTGAAGTGGTCCGTGTTACTGATGGCCCGTTTGCAGACTTCAACGGTGTGGTGGAAGAAGTCGATTACGACAAGAGCCGCCTGAAGGTATCTGTATCTATTTTTGGCCGTGCTACTCCTGTTGAACTGGAGTTTGGCCAGGTCGAAAAAAGCTGATCATTAAATAATCAGTTTTAGTTGTCAGGGGCGTGAAATTGGACTATAATTTCGCGCCCTTTCGTTAGACGGGGAGTCTACTTCTAGAGAGTAGACGTTTGAACCCAAATTAAGGTAAATAGCAATGGCTAAAAAAGTAGAAGCTTACATCAAGCTGCAAGTTGCAGCTGGTATGGCAAACCCAAGTCCACCGGTTGGTCCTGCACTAGGTCAGCACGGTGTGAACATCATGGAATTCTGTAAAGCGTTCAACGCTAAGACTGACTCAATCGAGAAAGGTCTACCGACTCCAGTTGTTATCACAGTATACAACGACCGTTCTTTCACGTTCATCACTAAGACTCCACCTGCTGCTGTTCTTCTGAAGAAAGCTGCTGGCGTTAAGTCTGGTTCTGGCCGTCCGAACACTGAGAAAGTTGGTACTGTAACTGACGCTCAGATCCAAGAGATCGCAGAAACTAAAGCTGCGGACATGACTGGTGCTGACATCGAAGCTATGAAGCGTTCGATTGCTGGTACTGCTCGTTCAATGGGTCTAGTGGTAGAGGGTTAAGACAATGGCAAAACTTACTAAACGTATGCGCGTAATCCGCGAGAAAGTTGATGTTAATCGCGAGTACGACATCAACGAAGCTGTTGCTCTTCTTAAAGAACTAGCTACTGCTAAATTTACTGAAAGCGTTGACGTTGCTGTTAACCTAGGTATCGATGCACGTAAATCTGACCAGAACGTTCGTGGTGCAACTGTACTACCACACGGTACTGGCCGTGAAATCCGCGTAGCGGTATTCACTCAGGGTGCAAACGCTGAAGCTGCTAAAGAAGCTGGCGCTGACCTAGTAGGTATGGAAGAACTTGCTGCTCAGGTTAAGAAAGGCGAGATGAACTTCGACGTAGTTATCGCATCTCCAGATGCAATGCGCGTTGTAGGTCAGCTTGGTACTATTCTTGGTCCACGCGGTCTAATGCCAAACCCTAAAGTTGGTACTGTAACTCCTAACGTTGCTGAAGCTGTTAAGAACGCTAAAGCTGGTCAGGTTCGTTACCGTAACGACAAGAACGGCATCATCCACACTACTATCGGTAAAGTGGACTTCGACGCTGCTCAACTAAAAGAGAACCTAGAGTCTCTTCTAGTTGCTCTGAAGAAAGCGAAGCCTTCTTCAGCTAAAGGTACTTTCATCAAGAAAGTAAGCATCTCTACCACTATGGGTGCAGGTGTAGCGCTAGACCAGAATACTCTGGAAACTAACGCACAGTAATTTGCAGAAGCGCAAATTTCGTGTATAATTTGCGCTTCCGAATTCGTGGCTAAGGCTGTTGCCTCGGCATCAGCCTTCGTCAAAGACCGTAGGCGTCAACTCCTAGAGCTGACTTAATATCACCTACGTAGACGGTGCCAGAACATGATTGATGTAAGTCTTTCTTGGATCTGCGCCGTAAAAACTCTCCTGCCATACCGGCAGTGAGTGGTGTAATGTCCGGGGGAACCCGGCTTAATCCAGGAGCAAATCCAATGGCATTGAATCTTCAAGACAAAAAAGCAATTGTTGCTGAAGTCAACGAAGCTGCCAATGGTGCCCTGTCTGCAGTTGTTGCTGACTCTCGTGGCGTTGCTGTGGGTGCGATGACTTCTCTGCGTAAACTAGCTCGTGAAAACGGCGTTTACCTGAAAGTTGTTCGTAACACACTAGCTCGTCGTGCAGTGGAAGGTACTGATTTCGAATGTCTTACTGAGACTTTCGTAGGTCCTACACTGATTGGTTTCTCTAACGAGCACCCAGGTGCTGCAGCGCGTCTTTTCAAAGACTTCGCTAAAGAGAACAAAGAATTCGAGATCAAAGCGGCTGCATTCGAAGGCGCTGTTGCTGACGTTGAAGTACTAGCGACTCTACCAACATACGACGAAGCGATTGCACGCCTAATGATGTGCATGAAAGAAGCGTCTGCTGGCAAGCTGGTACGTACTATCGCAGCTGTTCGCGATCAGAAAGAAGAAGCAGCGGCTTAATTGGCCTTGCTTTAATCTGGTTGCTATTTAAACTAATTGTTGACTTTAAAAGAGAATTGTTATGTCTATCACTAACGAGCAAATCCTAGACGCAGTTGCAGAAATGTCTGTAATGCAGGTTGTTGAGCTAATCGAAGCTATGGAAGAGAAATTCGGCGTTACAGCTGCAGCAGCAGTAGTAGCGGGCGGCGCAGCTGCAGAAGCAGCTGAAGAGCAGACTGAATTCGACGTAATCCTAACTGGCGCTGGCGCAAACAAAGTTGCAACTATCAAAGCTGTACGTGGCGCGACTGGCCTAGGTCTTAAAGAAGCTAAAGCTCTAGTTGACGGCGCTCCAGCACCTCTGAAAGAAGGTGTTGACAAAGCTGAAGCTGAAGCTCTTAAAGCTCAGCTAGAAGAAGCTGGTGCTTCTGTTGAAGTTAAGTAATAATTACTTAATTTCTTAGCCTTAATTGGCTAATGGCTGGTGGCTAAAAAGCCACCGGCCTTTTTGCGCTGTAGGGTAGTGGTGTTTTCACATTGTTTTGCGATCACTGTCCATGCAAAAAGCAGTCCTGTTTCCCAGAACTGTTCCTACAATAAACAGTGTTATTAGTCACTGCTCCTCGTTTTGAGCAGTTTGGATCACTTATCAGCGATCTGAGGAACCTATGGTTTACTCTTATACCGAGAAAAAGCGTATCCGTAAGGATTTTGGTAAGCGTCCACAAGTTTTGGATGTACCATACTTGCTGTCGATCCAGCTTGAGTCTTTTAAAAAGTTCATCGAGCAGGATCCAGAAGGGCATTACGGTCTAGAAGCTGCCTTTCGTTCTGTTTTCCCAATTCAGAGCTATAACGGCAATTCCGAGCTGCAATACGTTAGCTATCGTCTCGGTGAGCCGGTCTTCGATGTTAAAGAATGTCAGATTCGTGGCGTAACATACTCTGCACCACTTCGTGTGAAGCTTCGTCTTGTCATGTACGATAAAGACGCGCCAGCTGGCACAGTCAAAGACATTAAAGAACAAGAAGTTTACATGGGCGAAATTCCGCTCATGACAGATAACGGTACATTCGTTATTAACGGTACCGAGAGGGTTATCGTATCCCAGCTACATCGTAGCCCGGGTGTTTTCTTCGACAGCGATAAGGGTAAGACCCACTCCTCAGGTAAAGTGCTTTATAACGCACGCGTAATCCCATACCGTGGTTCATGGTTGGATTTCGAATTTGATCCTAAGGATAACGTATTCGTACGTATCGACCGTCGTCGTAAGCTTCCTGCTTCAATCATCCTGCGCGCGCTAGGCTACAGCACCGAGCAGATTCTTGACATGTTCTTCGAGAAAGTAAACTTCGAAGTACAGGGCAAGTCTCTTGTGATGGAACTGGTACCTGAGCGTCTACGCGGTGAAACTGCCAGCTTCGATATCGAAGCCAACGGTAAGGTTTACGTTGAGCAAGGCCGCCGTATTACCGCTCGCCATATCCGCCAGCTAGGTAAAGACGGTGTTGACCACATCGAAGTCCCTGTTGAATACATCGTGGGTAAAATCGCATCACGTGATTACGTGAACGAGGAAACCGGCGAGTTGATCGCAGCAGCTAACCAGGAACTAAGCCTGGAAACATTGGCTCTGCTATCTCAGGCAGGTTACAAGTCTCTAGAAGTTCTGTTTACGAACGATCTAGATTACGGTCCGTACATGTCTGACACGATCCGTGTCGACAGCACGACCGACCGTCTAAGCGCGCTGGTAGAAATCTACCGTATGATGCGCCCGGGCGAGCCACCAACACGCGAAGCAGCAGAGCAGCTTTTCGAAAGCCTGTTCTTTACTGAAGAGCGTTACGATCTATCTGCTGTGGGCCGAATGAAGTTCAACAGCTCGCTAGGTCGTGAAGATTCTACAGGTCCGGGTACCCTAGACCACGCAGACATCATCGATGTAATGCGTCGTCTGATCGATATCCGTAACGGTAAAGGTGAAGTGGATGATATCGACCACCTTGGCAACCGTCGTATCCGTTCTGTAGGCGAAATGGCTGAAAACCAATTCCGAGTTGGTCTGGTACGTGTTGAGCGTGCTGTGAAAGAGCGCCTAAGCCTTGGCGATCTAGACGCAGTGATGCCTCAAGACCTAATCAATGCCAAGCCAATTTCTGCGGCAGTGAAAGAGTTCTTTGGCTCTTCTCAGCTGTCTCAGTTTATGGACCAGAACAACCCACTGTCAGAAGTTACTCACAAACGCCGTATCTCGGCGCTTGGTCCAGGTGGTCTGACTCGTGAACGTGCTGGCTTTGAAGTTCGAGACGTACACGCGACCCACTACGGTCGTCTATGTCCGATCGAAACGCCGGAAGGTCCAAACATCGGTCTGATTAACTCACTGTCAGCGTTTGCCCAGTGTAACCCTTACGGTTTCCTGGAAACGCCATACCGTAAAGTGATCGACGGCAAGGTAACCGAAGAAATCGACTACCTATCTGCTATCGAAGAAGGCCAATACGTTATCGCGCAGGCGAACGCCGCTCTGAATGAAGACGGCTCATTCGCTGACGAACTGATCACTGCCCGCCAGAAAGGTGAATCAGGTCTGCACCCACGCGACCATGTCCAGTACATGGACGTTGCAACTAACCAGGTTGTATCGGTGGCTGCTTCTCTGATCCCGTTCCTAGAGCACGATGATGCGAACCGTGCCCTTATGGGTGCGAACATGCAGCGTCAGGCAGTTCCTACTCTTCGTGCTGACAAGCCGCTAGTAGGTACAGGTATCGAGCGTAACGTAGCGGTTGACTCCGGTGTTACAGCCGTAGCTAAACGTGGCGGTATGGTTCAGTCAGTAGATGCTTCTCGTATCGTTATCAAAGTTAACGAAGACGAGTTGGTACCAGGCGAAGCGGGTATCGACATCTACAACCTGACCAAGTACACCCGTTCAAACCAGAACACATGTATCAACCAGCGTCCAACCGTGATGCCGGGTGAGCCTGTAGCTCGTGGTGACGTGCTAGCTGACGGTCCATCTACCGACCTTGGTGAACTAGCCCTTGGCCAGAACATGCGTATCGCGTTCATGCCTTGGAACGGTTATAACTTCGAGGATTCCATCCTTGTATCTGAGCGTGTTGTACAGGAAGACCGCCTGACAACTATCCACATCCAAGAGCTATCTTGTGTGGCGCGTGATACTAAGCTAGGTGCGGAAGAAATCACTGCTGATATCCCGAACGTGGGTGAAGCAGCGCTATCTAAGCTGGATGAGTCAGGTATCGTTTACATCGGTGCTGAAGTTAAGGGTGGCGACATCCTAGTTGGTAAGGTGACACCTAAGGGTGAAACTCAGCTAACTCCTGAAGAGAAGCTACTACGTGCTATCTTCGGTGAGAAAGCGTCTGACGTGAAAGACTCTTCTCTACGCGTACCTAACTCTGTGTCTGGTACTATCATCGACGTTCAGGTATTTACCCGTGACGGCGTTGAGAAAGACAAGCGTGCGCTAGAAATCGAAGAGATGCAGCTGAAAGAAGCGAAGAAAGACATCACTGAAGAATTCCAGATCCTTGAGGGTGGTCTTCTTGCTCGTGTTCGTACGCTTCTTCTTGCCGCGGGTTACAGCGAAGACAAACTGTCTTCAATGGACCGCGAGAAGCTGTTCGCACAGACTCTTGATGACGAAGTACAGCAGAACCAGCTTGAGCAGCTAGCCGAGCAGTACGACGAGCTGAAAGCTGAGTTCGATAAGAAATTTGAAACCAAGCGCCGTAAGATCACTCAGGGTGATGACCTAGCGCCGGGTGTCCTTAAGATTGTTAAGGTTTACCTAGCGGTTAAGCGTCGTATCCAGCCTGGTGATAAGATGGCGGGTCGTCACGGTAACAAGGGTGTAATCTCGAAGATTTGTCCTGTTGAAGACATGCCGTACGACGAAAAAGGTCAGACAGTCGACATCGTACTTAACCCGCTGGGTGTACCGTCTCGTATGAACATCGGTCAGATCCTGGAGACTCACTTGGGTCTTGCAGCGAAAGGTATCGGTGACAAGATCAACGAGATGCTTAAGCAGCAGCAGGAACTACACCAGTTCCGTAACTTCCTGCAGAAAGTGTACGACCTGGGCGATACGCGTCAGAACGTAGACATTGCCGCGCTAAGCGACGACGAAGTACGTACCCTGATCCAGAACCTGCGTAACGGTCTACCAATCGCGACACCTGTTTTCGACGGTGCGCCAGAATCCTCTATCAAAGAGCTTCTGAAATTGGGTGATCTGCCTGAGTCTGGTCAGCTGACTCTGTTTGATGGCCGTACTGGTGACAAGTTTGAGCGTCCTGTAACCGTGGGTTACATGTACATGCTGAAACTGAACCACTTGGTTGATGACAAGATGCATGCCCGTTCTACCGGTTCTTACAGCCTTGTTACTCAGCAGCCGCTGGGTGGTAAAGCTCAGTTCGGTGGTCAGCGTTTCGGTGAGATGGAAGTGTGGGCACTAGAAGCATATGGTGCCGCATACACCCTACAGGAAATGCTAACTGTTAAGTCGGATGACGTTAACGGCCGTACGAAGATGTATAAGAACATCGTCGATGGCGACCATCGTATGGAACCTGGTATGCCGGAATCGTTCAACGTATTGTTGAAAGAAATCCGCTCGTTGGGTATCAACATCGAGCTGGAAGACGAATAAGCCTCGGTTCATACCAAGATTTATTAGTTACTCCGGTATAAATATGAAGGCGCCAGCAGACTGGCGCCTTTATGGGTCAACTCCTCACAGGAGCCGAATGTGAAAGACTTACTTAAGTTTCTGAAAGCACAACACAAGACTGAAGAATTTGATGCAATCAAAATCGGTCTTGCTTCACCAGACATGATCCGTTCATGGTCTTTCGGTGAAGTTAAAAAACCAGAAACCATCAACTACCGTACTTTTAAGCCTGAGCGTGACGGTCTTTTCTGTGCACGTATCTTTGGCCCGGTAAAAGACTACGAGTGTCTTTGTGGCAAGTACAAGCGCCTGAAGCACCGTGGTGTTATCTGTGAAAAATGTGGCGTAGAAGTAACTCAGACTAAAGTGCGTCGTGAGCGCATGGGTCACATTGAGCTAGCTTCTCCTGTAGCCCACATCTGGTTCCTTAAGTCACTGCCATCTCGTATCGGTCTGTTAATGGACATGCCGCTGCGTGATATCGAGCGTGTACTTTACTTTGAATCTTACGTGGTAATCGAACCGGGTATGACCAACCTTGAGCGTAGCCAGCTGCTGTCTGAAGAACAGTACCTGGATGCACTTGAAGAGTGGGGCGACGAGTTCGACGCGAAGATGGGTGCTGAAGCCGTTCAGGCACTTCTGGCCAACATGGACCTGAATGCTGAAATCGAGCTGATGCGCGAAGAGCTAGAAGAAACTAACTCTGAAACCAAGCGTAAGAAGCTGACCAAGCGTCTTAAGCTGGTAGAAGCATTCCTACAGTCAGGCAACAACCCAGAGTGGATGATCCTGTCTGTACTGCCAGTACTACCGCCGGATCTTCGTCCGTTGGTACCACTAGATGGTGGTCGTTTCGCAACGTCAGATCTGAACGATCTGTACCGTCGCGTTATCAACCGTAACAACCGTCTGAAGCGTCTACTGGATCTAGCAGCCCCTGACATCATCGTACGTAACGAAAAACGTATGCTGCAGGAGTCTGTTGATGCATTGCTTGATAACGGTCGCCGTGGCCGCGCTATCACAGGTTCGAACAAGCGTCCTCTGAAATCTTTGGCTGACATGATCAAAGGTAAGCAGGGTCGTTTCCGTCAGAACCTTCTTGGTAAGCGTGTAGACTACTCAGGTCGTTCTGTTATCACCGTAGGTCCATACCTACGTCTGCACCAGTGTGGTCTTCCTAAGAAGATGGCACTTGAGCTATTCAAGCCATTTATCTACGGCAAGCTAGAGACTCGTGGTCTGGCGACTACGATCAAAGCGGCTAAGAAGATGGTAGAGCGTGAAGAAGCGGTTGTTTGGGATATCCTGGACGAAGTGATTCGCGAACACCCAGTAATGCTTAACCGTGCACCAACACTGCACCGTTTGGGTATCCAGGCATTCGAACCAGTACTGATCGAAGGTAAAGCGATCCAGCTTCACCCACTAGTGTGTGCGGCATATAACGCCGACTTCGATGGTGACCAGATGGCGGTACACGTACCTCTAACGCTGGAAGCACAGCTAGAAGCGCGTGCACTGATGATGTCTACCAACAACATCCTTTCACCAGCATCTGGTGATCCAATCATCGTACCTTCTCAGGACGTTGTATTGGGTCTTTACTACATGACTCGTGAAAAGATCAACGCGAAAGGCGAAGGCATGTACCTTGAAGGTCCTGCTGAAGCTGAGAAAGCTTACCGTACAGGTAATGCTGAGCTACACGCTCGCGTTAAGGTTCGTATCACTGAACACCACGCTGACGAGCAAGGCAACCTAGTTGCTGATACTAAGCTGGTTGATACGACTGTTGGTCGTGCAATGCTATGGACAATCGTACCGAAAGGTCTGCCATACAGCCTTGTAAACACCGAAGCTCTGGGTAAGAAGCAGATCTCTAAACTGCTTAACACCTGTTACCGTGAGCTGGGCATGAAAGATACTGTTATCTTTGCTGACCAGATCATGTACACAGGTTTTGCTTACGCGGCACTATCTGGTGTATCGGTTGGTATCGACGATATGGTTGTACCAGAAGCGAAATACACCAAGATCGCCGAAGCTGAAGCTGAAGTTGCTGAAATCCAGGAGCAGTTCCAGTCAGGTCTTGTTACCGCGGGCGAGCGTTACAACAAAGTTATCGATATCTGGGCAACAGCCAACGAGCAGGTTGCCAAGGCGATGATGGATAACCTGTCTTTCGACACTGTTATCAACCGTGACGGCGAAGAAGAGCAGCAGAAATCGTTCAACAGCGTATACATGATGGCCGACTCAGGTGCTCGTGGTTCTGCCGCACAGATTCGTCAGCTAGCGGGTATGCGTGGTCTGATGGCTAAGCCGGATGGCTCGATCATCGAAACGCCGATCACGGCGAACTTCCGTGAAGGTCTGAACGTACTTCAGTACTTCATCTCTACTCACGGTGCTCGTAAGGGTCTAGCCGATACCGCACTTAAGACTGCGAACTCCGGTTACCTAACACGTCGTCTAGTAGACGTTGCTCAGGACGTGGTAATCACGTCTGATGACTGTGGCACTCACGAAGGTATCACCATGATGCCTCTGATCGAGGGTGGTGACGTTAAAGAGCAACTTGGTGATCGCGTTCTTGGTCGTGTGGTAGCGGAAGACGTTATCAAGCCGGGTACCGACGAAGTTCTTGCTCCTCGTAACACGCTTCTTGATGAGAAGTGGTGTGAGATCCTGGAAGCGAACTCTGTTGACCAGGTGAAAGTACGTTCGGTAGTAACCTGTCAGAACGACTTCGGTTGTTGTAAGAACTGTTACGGTCGTGACCTAGCACGTGGTCACCTAGTGAACCAGGGTGAAGCGGTTGGTGTTGTTGCAGCACAGTCAATCGGTGAGCCGGGTACACAGCTTACGATGCGTACGTTCCACATCGGTGGTGCGGCATCTGCGGCAGCGGCTGAGAACAGCATCCAGGTTAAGAACAACGGTTCGATGAAACTGCATAATGCCAAGTTTGTTACTAACAACGAAGGCAAGCTAG
Source organism: Photobacterium gaetbulicola Gung47 (assembly GCA_000940995.1). Taxonomy (NCBI): domain Bacteria; kingdom Pseudomonadati; phylum Pseudomonadota; class Gammaproteobacteria; order Vibrionales; family Vibrionaceae; genus Photobacterium; species Photobacterium gaetbulicola. The sequence goes on along the minus strand of CP005974.1, from coordinate 148,266 downwards.
TTATCACGTCTCGTGCCTCAGAAATGAGTGTTATCGATGAGTTCGGCCGTACTAAAGAGAACTACAAACTGCCATACGGTTCTCACCTGACTAAAGGTGACGGTGCAGAAGTAGCAGCTGGCGAAGTTATCGCTAACTGGGACCCGCACACAATGCCAATCATCACCGAAGTGGCAGGTCGTGTTCAGTTTGTTGACCTGATTGATGGTGTGACAGTTTCTCGTCAGACTGATGAGCTAACGGGTCTGTCTATGATTACCGTACTTGACGCTGCTGAGCGTACCGGTGCAGGTAAAGACATGCGTCCAACCGTTAAGTTGGTTGACGAAAACGGTAACGATGTAATGATCGCCGGCACTGAAATGCCAGCTCAGTACTTCCTACCGGGTAAAGCAATCGTCCAGCTTGAAGACGGTGCAATGGTTGGTATCGGTGATACGCTAGCACGTATCCCGCAGGCATCTGGCGGTACGAAAGATATCACCGGTGGTCTACCACGAGTTGCTGACCTATTCGAAGCACGTAAGCCTAAAGAGCCTGCGATCCTTGCTGAAATCACTGGTACCGTATCGTTCGGTAAAGAGACGAAAGGCAAGCGTCGTCTGATCATCACGCCTGCAGAAGGTAACGCATACGAAGAAATGGTTCCTAAGTGGCGCCAGCTGAACGTATTCGAAGGTGAGAAGGTTGAGAAGGGTGATGTAATCGCCGATGGTCCAGAGGCTCCACACGATATCCTACGTCTGCGTGGTGTTCACGCCGTTGCAGAGTACATCGTGAACGAGGTTCAGGAAGTTTACCGTCTACAGGGCGTTAAGATTAACGATAAGCACATCGAGACTATCGTTCGTCAGATGCTTCGTAAGGCAACTATCCTGTCTGCGGGTGATTCTGAGTTCCTACCTGGTGAGCAGGTTGAGTACTCTCGCATCATGATTGCGAACCGTAAGCTTGAAGCTGAAGGTAAGCTGCCAGCAACGTTTGAGCGTGACCTACTGGGTATCACCAAAGCATCGCTTGCAACTGAGTCGTTCATCTCAGCTGCATCGTTCCAGGAAACGACGCGCGTACTAACAGAAGCTGCAGTTTCTGGTAAGCGTGACGAGCTACGTGGCCTGAAAGAGAACGTAATCGTTGGTCGTCTGATCCCTGCGGGTACCGGTTTCGCGTACCACCAGAACCGTCAGCGTCAGCGTGATGCAGAGCTAGAGCCAGTTGCACCTCAGGTCGATGCAGAGCAGGCGTCGCAAGACCTTGCTGCGCTACTGAATGCAGGCCTAAGCGACGAAAACTAATCGTCAGCTAGCTAAAATGCACTGAATAAAAGGGTACCTTCGGGTGCCCTTTTTTATTGCCTGCGAGTTGGCGGCAGTATGCTGGTGGGCGGAGGCGATATGTCGGTGCCGATACGGCACTCGTGCAGGCGGTATTTTGCAGGATGCGGGAATAAGGCGTATAAAAGGATAACCAGCCCGGTGAGTCACCAGGCTGGTGGCAGGTGAGGACAGGTGTGGCGGAGACCTAGGCGCCCGGTGGGCAAGCCAGGCTCTCACTGATCAATTCGATTAACTTATCCTCGAGGGCAAAGCGGAGTTCTATCAGCTCGCCGATATCAGAGAGATCACTGTCGAAATCGGGTAGCTCGTCATCCTCACCCATGTCGGTGTATTTATCGTTGAAGTTCAGCATAGGATCGGTGGTCTGGGTGATTTGGGCGTAGAGTTGGGAGATTTCTTCCGTGGGGGAATACCCTGTTGCGTTCCAGCGCTCCATGACCATATCGTAGATTTTAAAGTGGCCTTCGGAGATATAGTCGACCAGCTCTTGGCTGAACAGCTGCAGTTGGGATGTTGTCGGGAGCTGGCGGCTATTACTCTCGAACGGGGGGAGTCCAGCTAACTTGCAGTAATCGATCAGCAATTGTTGCCGAGACATGAGCCAGTGATCGATAACGTCACTGGTGCCGCCCCATTGTTTTTGTACTTGCTCGAATTTACTCAACATGACCATGCCCTCATGATCTACAGTACCGAGACAGGGTACTGGAAACAATACCTGTTAATCTCTTAAGAAAGATAACCTTGAATTACGGAGCCTTTTCCGTATTAACTACAGATTGCCAGTAAAAACGATACCCTGCAAGGATGGATGTGACGTTAATGTTAAAAAAACACGAAAAAAGCTATTGGTGTATAGTCAAAGATCGCAAGCTATACCTGGAGGATCAACAACTTCCCTTCAAGCCGCCAAGTGAGCTAGAGGTTGATTTAGAAGGCGTGGTTGAGATCGGTCGATATCAAAACGCTCCTGTCTACTGGCTTGAAGCCCCTGAGCACCATGATGAGGCTGGTTTTGATAGTCTGCGCAGCCTGCTGGTGATTGACGGTGAGTTGTTCAACTTGGCCGGAAGGGCCATCCAGTTGTCGCATATGCTGCATTCTCAGCGCTTCTGTCCGCAATGTGGCAATGAGTGCCAGTTGAGCCGTGCCGAGCTTGCTATGGCTTGCCAGGGCTGCCACAGCCACCATTATCCGCGCTTATCACCTTGTGTCATTGTCGCGGTCCGTAAGCAAGACAAAATCTTGCTGGCCCAGCATCCCCGCCATAAGAACGGCATGTACACAGTGATTGCCGGCTTCGTTGAGGCTGGGGAGACACTCGAGCAGTGTGTTGCCAGGGAAGTCTTGGAAGAAACCGGGATACAGGTGACCAATATTCGCTATTTCGGCAGCCAGCCCTGGGCGTTTCCGTCTAACCTGATGATGGGGTTTCTGGCCGATTACCACAGTGGCGAGCTAAAGCCGGACTACGCTGAGCTGACCGATGCCCTCTGGGCATCGACGAATACCCTGCCTGAACTCGCCCCGCCGGGCACGATTGCCAGGGCGCTGATTGACCACACTCTGGGGGGAATGGGAAAGCGCTGATGGTGGGGGAGGAAACAGAATAAAAAAACCCTCCGTGAGGAGGGGTAAGGTGCAGTTATTTTGCCTTCTACGAGCAAAGTCATTGTTATTATTGCTAGCGCGCAGATTTTGTACCATGAGAGCCCGGAGTGTCGCAAATCCAGTGAGCAAATTGTTACTATAAACTTGATCCGGTTAACAAATGGCCTCTTTTGTTGACAGCTCGGAGTGATACAATACGCGCAAATAAAACCATGGAGTCCCAAATGAGCGAACTAAAGAATGACCGCTACCTTCGCGCTTTATTGAAGCAGCCAGTCGATTGCACCCCGGTATGGATGATGCGTCAGGCAGGGCGTTACCTTCCTGAATATCGTGCAACTCGCAGTGTAGCCGGTGACTTCATGTCGCTATGTAAAAATGCTGAGCTTGCCAGTGAGGTGACACTACAGCCTCTGCGCCGCTTCCCGCTTGATGCGGCAATCTTGTTCTCAGATATCCTGACTATCCCTGATGCGATGGGCTTGGGACTGTACTTTGAAGCCGGTGAGGGACCGAAATTTGAACGTCCAATCACCTGCAAGGCTGATGTTGATAAAATTGGTTTGCCGGATCCGGAAGGCGAACTGCAGTACGTGATGAACGCCGTACGTCAGATCCGCAAGGACTTGCAAGGCGAAGTACCGCTGATCGGTTTCTCGGGGAGCCCTTGGACACTGGCGACTTACATGGTTGAAGGGGGGAGCTCGAAGGCATTCACCAAGATCAAGAAGATGATGTATGCCGAGCCACAAACCCTGCACCTATTGCTCGATAAGCTGGCAGACAGCGTGGTTGAGTACCTGAACGCGCAAATTAAAGCGGGTGCCCAGTCGGTGATGGTGTTCGATACCTGGGGGGGCGTGCTGACTCCGCGTGATTACAACGAGTTTTCGCTGCGCTACATGCACAAGATTGTTGATGGCCTGATCCGCGAAAACGATGGCCGCCGCGTACCGGTGACGCTATTTACCAAGAATGGTGGTATGTGGCTGGAGCAAATCGCGGCAACCGGTTGTGATGCAGTCGGCCTTGACTGGACCATCAATATCGCTGATGCCAAGAAGCGTGTGGGTGACAAAGTTGCGCTGCAGGGCAACATGGATCCATCGATGCTGTACGCCCAGCCTGAGCGTATTCGTCAGGAAGTCGCGACTATCCTTGAAGGCTTCGGCGACGGTGGTACTGGCCACGTGTTCAACCTAGGCCACGGTATCCACCTCGATGTGCCGCCAGAGAATGCTGGTGTGTTTGTTGAAGCGGTGCATGAGCTGTCAAAGCCATACCACAAATAAAAGCGGATCCTGGGTGCTAGGTTGCTAGGCCCTAGCCTAGGAAAAAGCATTAAGAGCCCATACAGCTTGCTGTGTGGGCTTTTTTATATGCGGCTATTGGCCATAGGCTAGTGGCGGTCGAAGATCATTTTGGCTCCGTGAGCCTGTTGAAAAACCCATAGCCTAGCGCCCCTTGCCGCTTTCTAGTCCAAGATGCTGGTGGACGTATTCGCGGATATATGGCACCACTTCCTCTTCAAACCATGGGTTTTTCTTCAGCCACAGGGTGTTGCGCGGTGAAGGGTGTGGCATCGGGATGTACTGCGGCGCCCAGTTGCGCCATGCCTTCACCGTCTCTGTCAGCGTCTTCGGTTTGCCCTTGAGGTAGCGCTGCTGGGCATACTGGCCGACCAGCAGGGTCATGCCGATATTGGGCAGCAGCGGCCATACTTGGGGGTGCCATTGCGGGGCGCACTCGGGACGGGGCGGCAGATCGCCGGACTTGCCCCGGCCGGGGTAGCACAGTCCCATCGGCATGATGGCGATGTGCTCGGGGTTGTAGAAAGAGTCGCGGTCAAGATCCAGCCAACGACGGAGACGATCGCCACTCGGATCATTCCAGGGGATCCCTGTTTGATGCACCTTGGTACCGGGAGCCTGGCCAACGATCATCAAGCGGGCGCTGCTGGCAGCTTGAATGACCGGCCGGGGGCCGAGCGGTAGGTGATCGCGGCAGATCGTGCAGCGGCGGATTTGATCAAGCAGGTTATCAAGATGTTGCTGGTCGTTGTTTGGACTCATGCTGCGGGCTCCCTGACTCCGGGGTGAATTAGTAGCCCCGTTGAAAGTCAACGGTATAGCGTAATGGCTGGTGGTTGAGCCAGCGTTGTGCATTATCGCGGAAAATTGCCATGACTTGATGGGGAAAGCTTTCAGCGGCAATGTGCGGGGTAATAGTGATGGCCGGATGTTGCCAGAAAGGGTGACTCTGGGGCAGCGGCTCCTGCTTGAAGACATCCAGGAAAGCGTGGGCGATTGCACCTCGGTCCAATGCGCTGAGCAGGCCGGTTTCGCACAGGGCGTTGCCCCGGCCGACGTTGAACAACAAAGCCTTACGGCAATGGCTTAGGCTGGTGGCGTTGAGGATATCGTTGGTATTAGCGGTAGCCGGCAAGGTGGAGACCACCAAGTCTGCCTGCTCGAGTGCTGAATTGAGCTCGGCCAGTGGGAGAATGGTATCGAAAGCCGGCTCATTGGCAGTGCCAGAGCGATTGACCCCGACAAGGCGGAATCCCAATGCCTTGGCCGAACGGGCGAGATGGCTGCCGATGCTGCCGGTACCCAGTATCACCATCGTCTTGCCTGCAAGGGTGTTGTATGGTTTAGGGTGCCAGTGGCGGGCTTGTTGCTGGGTTTGGTAGGTCGCAAAGTGGCGTTGGTAGGCGATGGCTAACCCCAGTACGTATTCGCTGATCAGCTGGCCGAAGCAACCGCGGATATTGCTCAGGGTATAGTCCCGACGCAAACTGGGCTGTGTCAGAGCATCAATGCCGGCAAAGGTGGACTGGATCCACTCAAGGGCCGGGAACTCATCGAGCAAGGGGGCGATCTTCGGTGGGTCGGCCAGCAAGATAGTCGCCTCTTTGGGCTGCTGGGTCAGGGTCAGCCCGGCTATCGGCTGCTCGGCTAGCAGGGCTTCATAGACAGCTTGCTGGCGGGAAACAATCATCAGTTTATGCATCGTCGCTCCTTGGCGGTAGCACGGGGTTATCCGCTTTCCATGTATTGCAGTAGCAGGGGGATACAAGTAAGATCCGGGGCAAATCACAATTGCGGATTATCCCATGCTAAAGAATCCAGTTCAGCTCCGTTTAGAAAAATTAGAACCATGGCAACACATTACCTTTATGGTGTCTCTGTGTGAACGAATGTATCCCAACTATGCGTTCTTCTGTCAGCAAACGGAGTTCGCGGATGAGCAGAAGTACCGTTCGATTCTGGACAGTATCTGGGAAATTTTGACAGTAAAAACGGCCAAGATTAACTTTGAGAAGCAGCTGGAGAAACTCGAAGAGTTGGTACCCAATGCCGAAGATTATGATCTGTATGCGGTAAATCCGGCTATTGATGCCTGTGCGGCGCTGGCTGATTTGCTCCATGCGATGCTCGACCGTGACCTGATGCTGGAAACACTGGCTAAGCTAAGCTCGTTGTCTGCCGCAACTGTAGCTGATCTTGAATTTGCCCAGACCGGAGTGGAGATCACCAACGAGAACCAGAAAGAAAACGAAGCGGTATGTGCCGAGTGGGACATGCAGTGGGCGATTTTCCGGGCGCTTAAAGAAGCAGAGCGCCGTGATATCGAGCTGATCAAAGGTTTGCGTCAGGAGTTGCGCGAAGAGCCGGTCAGCAATATTGGTATCGAGCTGTAAGCGACCAGTATTGGATCGAGAAGGGCCCTTTTGGGCCCTTTTTTGTGTTTGATGCTTTTTGCATTGTTCTGAGAGGGTAAAGAAACTTCGAGGATAAAGACAAAACGGCGATCGAGAGAGATGTAACGATACTGTGAAGTTTTAAATCTTGGCAATCTGGACTATTTCTGGCGGTTTGTGCTGGTTTTTGGTGGCTAGTTAACTCATTCCACTTATTTTGTTTTTTCTGCTTGTATTGCTCTGCTGCCGCCGTTTATAACAAAGGTATCGCAGAAAACGTCTTGTTTTCTGGTTTTTATTTTCTGTCAGCTAGGACGAGTTATGCCAGTATCAGCTATCAACACTGCTGTTTCCTGCAAGGGCTTCAAAGCCGTTGCGGCTAGCCTGCTCCTCCTGCTCTCTCTGGGTCTTATCCGGGGCTGACAGGCCGTATCTCAATTTTCCTGTCAGCTTGAAGCGAAGCTGACAGGTCAATATTCCCACCCGAATTCTCCTTAGTTTCCTTCAAGCCGACGCGGTAGAGGATAACTATGTTAAGTGCACGCAACATCGCCGCCTTGGGCTTTATGACTTTCGCCATGTACCTTGGTGCCGGTAACCTGATCTTCCCTCCGTTCCTAGGCTTGCAGGCCGGTGAACACTTTGCTTCCGGAATGGCCGGGTTCCTGCTGACTGGTGTTGGCCTGCCAGCATTGGCATTGGTAATGGTGGCACTGGTCCATGGCTCCGATAACCTGACCGCAGCCCTTCCCAAGTCGGTTGCGACGGGGTTTTGGGTGATGGTGTTTATTGTGATTGGCCCGGCCTTTGTGATCCCCCGAGCCATCACCGTCGCCTACCAGTTTAGTTTGGCCCCTTTTGTCGGCGAGGCGGCACTGCTTCCTTTCACCGTGGTGTTCTGCTTGGCTGCCATTGTGTTTGCACTCTACCCGGGCAAGCTGGTCGATACATTAGGCAAGTGGCTGACCCCGATGCTGGTGGTTATCCTTTCCGTGCTGGCAGTGACTGCTTTTATGTCCCCGGCCAGTGAAGCACTGGCAGCTGTGGGGCCGTATCAGGACAAGGCATTTGCCGAAGGGTTGACCCAAGGCTACATGACCATGGATGCGCTGGGTTCGATTGGCTTTGGCTGGATCATCTTCCGTGCTATCCGCGAAATGGGGGTGGAGTGCCCGAGGGCGACCGCAAAATACACCCTGATGGCTGCTGTGATGTACGCGGTGGCGATGGCTCTGGTGTACCTGTCGTTGGCCTATATCGGTGCGACCAGTGCTAGCCTGGGCTCGGTATTCGGCAATGGCGGCGAGATCCTGACAGCGTTCACCTTGGCCCACTTCGGTACTTTGGGCAGTGTCTTGTTGGGCGTGGTGATGATTTTGGCCTGCCTGACTACTGCGATCGGTGTGACGACCGCAGGCAGCGAGTTTTACAGCCGCACATTCCAGCCGGTGACTTACTCGCGCAGTGTCTGGGTAACGATGATCGTGGCCGGACTGGTGGCCAATCTTGGATTGGAGCAGCTATTGGCGATCACTCTGCCGGTGGTTGTGGTCTTGCACCCGGTCGCCATTGCTCTGCTGGTGATTGCTCCGCTGCGCCGTCGCTTGACGACACCGGCCGTGATGGCGGCAGTAATGACGGCATTGGTCTTCGGCAGTGTTGATGCGTTGCATATCTTGGGCAAAATGCCGACTGCGCTCGACAGTTGGTTGGCGCAATACCTGCCCCTTTATAGCGACTATGCCGGTTGGGTGGTGCCAAGCTTGCTGGTGATCGCGATGGGCGCAGTGGTTAGCCGGGCTACGCGTTCAGTGTTGGCACTGCAGCCATCAATGAAAGGGTGAAACGTTAAGATAAGGAAAAGGGGCCATTTGGCCCCTTTCGTCATAATGTGGTTACTCGTCGTCTTTGCTTTCGATCACGCCGTGGGTTTTCTTCCACTTTTCCCAGCGCTGGTAGGCCAGCTGCTGCATGTCGGTATTCTTGTCGGCCTCGTCGACAATTTCTTCGCCGACCAGGTGTTCGAAGATGTCTTCCATGGTTACCAGCCCCTGGACCGTACCGTATTCATCGACCACCAGTACCAGCTGGGAGCGCTCTTTCATTAGCTGCTCGAAGGCCTTGGGGACGCTGGCATTGTTCATGACGACCGGCAGCGGACGCATCAGGGTACCCAGCTCTTTCTGGCCGCGGCCTGCCTGGCTTTCGGCAAACAGCTCAAGGCGGTGGACGAAGCCAAGGATATTGTCTTTCTGCTCGCTGTAGACCAGCGGGCGCGAGAACGGGCTGTCTTTGTGCTGCGACAGAAACTCGTTGATTGGCTGCTCGGCGTCAACACGGAACAGGACCGGTCGTGGTGTCATGATCTTGGTGACGCTGACATCACGGAACTGCAGCAGGTTTGTCATGATCTTTGACTCGCCTTCAGCCAGCTCCCCCGATTCCTGGGCCAGCATGGCCATCGCCGATAGTTCATCACGCAGTTTCGGCGCTTCATGGCCTCGTGACAGGCGGCGGGTGATTTGTTCTGACACCCATACGAATGGCGTCAGGGCCCAGACCATCCAGCGCAGGGTCGATGCCGAGGCGGGTGCCAGCTGGCGCCAGTAGGTGGCACCGATAGTCTTCGGAATAATTTCTGAGAATAGCAAAATACCAATCGTCAGTACGCCGGAGAATACACCTAGCCATTGGCTGCCAAATACCACCGCGGCTTGTGCGCCGGCGGTTGCCGCACCTATGGTATGGGCAATGGTATTGAGGGTTAGGATCGAAGCCAGTGGGCGGTCGATATTGTCTTTTAGAGCCGCGAGGCGATCGGCGGCAGGGTGGCCCTGCTGACGCAGAGTACCGATATAGCTAGGGGAGATGCTGAGCAGAACAGCTTCCAGGACTGAACAAATAAACGAAACACCAATCGCAACAGCGATGTAAATCGTAAGGAGTATCATGCTTACCTTGGTAAAAAATAACGGATAACGCCTATATTAATCGGTGTTGAAGCGAATAAATACAACTATTTCAGTCTTCATATTAGTAACATTTTGTGAACTTGCGCTCAGTTTATGGTTAAAGAGCCCGCACCTAACCACATCAAGGCTGACAAACCTTTGCCACACGGGCTTCTTTTGAATTAGAGTTGATGCGTCTTAAGAAAAAACCTTAGAAGGGAAACCTAATGAACAAGACCCAACTGATTGACCTGATCGCTGAAAAAGCAGATCTTTCTAAAGCTCAAGCTAAAGTTGCTCTAGAGTCTACCCTAGACGGCATTACTGATGCGCTTAAAGAAGGTGACCAGGTTCAACTAATCGGCTTTGGTACTTTCAAAGTAAACCACCGTGCAGCGCGTACTGGCCGTAACCCACAAACGGGTCAGGAAATCCAGATCGCAGCGGCCAACGTACCTGCTTTCGTTGCAGGTAAAGCACTGAAAGACTCAGTGAAATAATCTATACTCCGCCAGGTATCTATCTGGCGGAGTTTTTCCATGAAGCGACTACTGACTTTTCTCACCGTCTCGCTGTTAGCGGGATGCGCCTCCAATCCCACAGTCCCTGAAAACAATATAACGCCAGTCTTGACCCATACCGGTGGTCAGAGTCTCGGTGACAGCACGTCCATCTATTGGTTTACCTCACAGCAGAACCGCCCTGTAAGCTTGGCTGATCGGGTGATGGCTGGTGACTATGGTGACTACCGTACTGATTACCGTTGGCGCGATGGCAAACTACGCGAAATAAAACGTGAGGGGCGGCAGCTCGACGAGCAGCAGCTCAAGCCCTTCTCCCTGCATGTGCGCTACGATACCCTGGGCAATGCGGTGTTCCAGCGCTATACCCTGGGAGATGAGCTGATCCCGCTTGGTAGCAGACAACTGCAGCAACTGCTCGAGGAAGCCGAGCACGGCACGGATGTGGTTAAGCAGCAGCGCAAGGATGATCAGTCCTTGGTACAAGGTTTTTGGAAGCAGGGGCAGTTCTACCGCTGTGCTGATCAGCGTCCGCTCCAGGTCAACTTTACCCCGGTGTTGCCCGATTATGTGCAGCAGCAAGTGCAGGAACATCAGCAGGACGGGTATATGGCGGTCATTGGCCAGGTCCGTCGCAGCACCCTGACCGCCAAGACGCTGTTGATGTTGGCCGACGATCAGCCAGCCTGCCTGACCGCGCCGGTTCTGTTGACGAATTGATCGCGCTTTCCAGAGCGAGAATGACAATAAAAAAACGCGCCCGAGGGCGCGTTTTTAGAATGGCTATCAGTTTACCAAACGGCGATTAGCTCTCTTGCTGCTCGCGGGCAACGGCACGGTAGCCGATATCGTTGCGGTGGAACATACCGTTCCAGCTTACCTGCTTGGTCAACTCGTAGGCACGCTGCTGGGCTTCAGAGACCGAGTTGCCAAGTGCTGTCGCACACAGTACGCGGCCACCGTTAGTCACGATTTCGCCTTCGGCGTTGGTTGCCGTACCGGCGTGGAAGATTTTCTGGCCTTCAACGTCGGTGCTAGGCAGGCTGATCACATCGCCTTTGGCATAGCTGGCCGGGTAGCCGCCTGCGGCCAGTACCACACCAATTGAGGCGCGCTGATCCCACTTGGATTCAGCTTGATCCAGCTTCTCGTCAATTGCCATCAGGCAAAGCTCAACCAGATCCGATTCCATGCGCATCATGATTGGCTGGGTTTCAGGATCGCCGAAGCGGCAGTTGTACTCGATCACTTTCGGCGTGCCATCTGCGGCAATCATCAGGCCAGCGTACAGGAAGCCGGTGTAAGGGTGACCTTCTGCGGCCATACCGCGTACCGTCGGGTAGATCACCTCTTCCATGATGCGGTTGTGGATTTCTGGCGTGACGACAGGCGCTGGTGAGTAAGCACCCATCCCGCCGGTATTCGGTCCGGTGTCTTTGTCGCCGACACGCTTGTGATCCTGGCTGGTGGCCATTGGCAAGACGTTCTCGCCGTCAACCATCACGATAAAGCTTGCTTCTTCGCCTTCCAGGAACTCTTCGATCACCACGCGGCTACCGGCTGCGCCGAAGGCATTGCCAGCTAGCATGTCCTTGATGGCATCTTCTGCTTCTTCAAGGGTCATCGCGACGATCACCCCTTTACCGGCAGCAAGGCCGTCAGCCTTAACCACAATCGGTGCACCCTGCTCGCGTACGTAGGCCAGAGCAGGCTCGATCTCAGTGAAGTTAGCGTAGGCACCGGTCGGGATCTGGTGGCGAGCCAGGAAGTCCTTGGTGAAGGCTTTAGAGCCCTCCAGCTGGGCTGCGGCTTCAGTTGGGCCGAAAATTGGCAGGCCAGCAGCGCGGAAAGCATCAACCACGCCGATCACCAATGGTGCTTCAGGGCCAACAATGGTCAGCTCAATGGCTTTTTCCTTGGCAAAGGCAACCAGGGCCTCGATGTCTTCAACGCCAATCGCAACGTTTTCCAGCTTAGGCTCAAGCGCAGTACCAGCGTTACCCGGGGCAACGAAAACAGTCTCAACATTTGGGTTTTGTGCGGCTTTCCAGCCCAGTGCGTGTTCGCGGCCGCCAGCACCAATAATCAATACATTCATCATTTTACCTTTGATAGCTTCGCCACAAAGCCAATTTCTGTGTCACGCATGCTCACTTATGTCCATAAGCTCCGCGTGCGTTCCTTGAACTAGGCTTTATGGCTTTGCTCTAAAATTAAAAATTTTTAAGCTTTGTTATAGAGCTGACTCTACAACAGTCTGGGTTCTTAAAATCGAATAAGGCTCCGGGTTTCCCCGGAGCCTGTAGTGATTAGTGGCGGAAGTGGCGCATGCCCGTAAAGATCATCGCCATGCCGTGCTCGTCGGCAGCGTCAATCACTTCCTGGTCGCGCATCGAGCCACCTGGCTGGATCACACACTTGATACCCGCTTCAGCCGCCGCGTCGATACCGTCGCGGAACGGGAAGAAGGCATCAGAAGCCATCACGCTACCCGCAACTTCCAAATTCTCGTCAGCCGCTTTGATACCGGCAATTTTCGCGGAGTAAACACGGCTCATCTGGCCAGCGCCCACACCGATGGTCATATCGCCTTTGGCGTAAACAATCGCGTTAGACTTCACGTATTTAGCGACTTTCCAGCAGAATAGGGCATCTTTTAGCTCTTCTTGTGTTGGCTGGCGCTTAGAAACAACTTTAAGATCAGCCTCAGACACCATGCCTTGGTCACGGTCCTGAACCAACAGGCCGCCGTTGACGCGTTTCACGTCAAAGCCAGTGGTCTTGCTGCTCCACTCACCGCACTCTAGCAGGCGAACATTTTTCTTGGCCGCGACAATTTCTACCGCTTCAGCTGAAACAGAAGGTGCAATGATCACTTCAACGAATTGACGCTCTGTAATAGCCGTTGCCGTTGCGGCATCCAGTTCACGGTTGAATGCGATGATGCCGCCAAAGGCAGAGGTTGGGTCAGTTTTGAACGCACGGTCGTAGGCTTCAAAGATGTTGTCACCCAGCGCGACACCACAAGGGTTGGCGTGCTTCACAATGACACAGGCTGGTTGGTCGAACTCTTTCACACACTCAAGTGCGGCATCGGTATCAGCGATGTTGTTGTAAGACAGGGCTTTGCCTTGGATCTGGCGAGCCGTCGCAACCGATGCTTCTTCCGGGTTGCTCTCAACGTAGAAAGCGGCAGCCTGGTGGCTGTTCTCACCGTAGCGCATGTCCTGCTTCTTCTCGAACTGCTGGTTGAAAGTGCGAGGGAATTTAGACTCTTCGTCGCCTTCCTTGTTGTCACCGTAAGACGGCACCATGGTACCGAAGTAGTTGGCAATCATACCGTCGTAAGCAGCGGTGTGCTCGAAAGCTGCGATAGCCAGGTCGAAACGGGTTGCATGGGTCAGTGAACCGTCATTGGCTGCCATTTCTGTCAGCACGCGATCGTAGTCGTGGGCATTGACGATAATGGTTACGTCTTTGTGGTTTTTCGCGGCAGAGCGAACCATCGTCGGGCCACCGATATCGATGTTCTCAACCGCATCTTCCAGGGTGCAATCTGGGTTGGCCACTGTCGCTGCGAACGGGTATAGGTTGACCACAACCATGTCGATCGGGGCAATGCCATGCTCGTTCATCACTGCATCGTCAGTACCGCGACGGCCCAGTACCCCACCGTGGATTTTCGGGTGTAGGGTCTTGACGCGACCGTCCATCATTTCAGGGAAGCCGGTGTGATCGGAAACTTCAGTTACCTTGATACCCTGCTCGGCAAGCAGGCTGGCAGTGCCACCTGTGGACAGGATGTCGACACCACGATCGGCAAGCGCCTGGGCGAACTCAACAATACCAGTTTTGTCTGACACGCTAATTAGCGCACGGCGGATAGGACGAGCGTTTTCCATTGCAACCATCTCTTTGTAAACACGGAGGACTATTTGCCAAAATCCAGCAGGCGAGGTGGCTGGATTTTGGTAAATACCCTCGGCTAGAATCGAAGATACACAGTGCTGTTGTTGGGGGTGTGATCAACGCAGCATATTTTACATTAATTCCATCACTACGCAAACGTTTGCTTTTTGTTGTTTGCTCATCACCTAAGGTATAGGGGCGGTATGTATTTGATTGGCCAATTGGCTAAGCACTGTGGGGTCAGCAGTGATACGTTGCGGTTTTACGAGAAGAACGGTCTGCTGGTCCCGGCAGGTCGCAGTGAGAGCGGTTATCGGCTCTACAGCGAAGATGACCTGTCGCGGATCCGTTTCATCCTTCGGGCCAAGGCGATTGGCCTGAGTCTGGATGAAATCAGGGAGTTGCTGGATATTCGCCTCGAAGCTAGCCAGCACAGCTGTGCCGAGGTTAAGGCGATCACTCAGGCTAAGCTGGATGAGGTGGACCGCAAGATGGCGGAGCTGTCGCGGATCCGTAAGGCCCTGAAGAAAATTAATGATGCCTGCTGTGGCCATGTTGATGATGATGCCAGTCACTGCTCGATCCTCGAGGCGCTGGGTGAAGAAGAGCCGGAGCCCGCCAGGGAGGTAGACAGCCAGTGCTGTAGTAGGCGGACCCACTGTTCCGAGCAATAGCCTGAAAAAGGCAGGAAATCGAGAAATTATATTGGGCAGGCGTTGAAGTTGTGGTAGCGTCGAAGTATCGCTTTGTTATTGATAGGGAAAGTCATGTTGAATGTGAATGAGTATTTTGATGGCCAGGTTAAGTCCCTGGGATTTGAGACCTCTGGCGAGCGTGCCAGCGTGGGAGTCATGGCTCCGGGAGAATATACCTTCGGTACGGCGGCGCCAGAAAAGATGAGCGTGGTCAAGGGCGCCTTGACCGTGAAACTGCCGGGCCATATCGAGTGGGAAACCTATTATGCCGGTGACGACTTTGAAGTCCCTGGTGACTCCTCG
Organism: Photobacterium gaetbulicola Gung47; assembly: GCA_000940995.1. Classification (NCBI taxonomy): domain Bacteria; kingdom Pseudomonadati; phylum Pseudomonadota; class Gammaproteobacteria; order Vibrionales; family Vibrionaceae; genus Photobacterium; species Photobacterium gaetbulicola. Next base: position 133,236 of record CP005974.1, on the reverse strand, counting down.
TTTGAGGTGAAGGTTGCTGAGCCGACCGCCTACCTGTGTGATTACCTTTAATAGAAAAGCGCTTCACCGAGAGTGAAGCGCTGTGCTTTCTGAGCGCCTTGGCGCTGTCATTGCCGGCTGGCTTTATTCTGGGATAAGCACCGTGTCGATAACATGGATCACCCCGTTGCTGGCCGGTATATCCGCGGTAATAACACTGGCACCGTTGATGGTAACCTTGCCCTCGTCATCGGTTTCGATGGCCACCGTTCCGCCTTGGACTGTTTCCGGCAACTTGAGCTTGGCCACTTCTTCAGAAGAGATCGCGCCGGGCAAGACATGGTAGGTCAGTACCGCCTGGAGTTTTTCTTTGTTATCCGGTTCAAGCAGCTCGGCTAGCGTACCTTCGGGCAGTTTAGCAAAGGCATCATCGGTTGGTGCCAAAACCGTAAACGGGCCTTTCCCTTCCAATGTTCCCACCAGTTCGGCGGCTTTGATCGCCATCACTAAGGTTTGGAAATCGTCATTGCTGGCCGCGACCTGGACCAGGTTCTTTTCCACCTCGCTGGCTTCATGGTGCTCGGCCAAGGCCTGACCGGTGAAGCAAAGAGCAAAAACAACTAAAGAGCGGTTGAAGATACGGAGTATGTGATTCATTGCTGCAGCCTCATTGTGGTTGTCATCGAGCTTATAACGTACAAGCAAGCAGTATGGTTCACCCAACAAAGTGGTAGGTCTTATTTTCGAGACTGCGGGAGATGGTGCGGCCAAGCTGGTGATTATTAATATGATGAATAAAGAAAAAGCCCAATCCAGATGACTGGATTGGGCTTTGTGCAATCAGGATAACCGAAAGCGGCTTAGTTCATGCCGTATTGTCTAGATTAGTGTCTTTATTTGTTTTTGTTGTATTGTTAGCTCCATCTAACTTATTGCTTTGTAAAGGTTGGTTACTCTTTTTTGTCCTTGTTAGTCTTCAAATGATCTGGTTCTAATGCTCTTATAGGGGTACACATAAGGGTACACGAGGGGCGCATGGGAAAGCTGTACGATACTCATCTAAAAGCCAAATTTGGCAAACCACAAGACAAAGTGGTCACTTTAACTGACGGTGATGGCTTAGGAGCAAGGGTATCCAAGCTCGGTAAGATACGTTGGCAGTTTCGCTACAAGATTAACGGCGCTAACAAGCGAGTAGATTTAGGCGATTATCCAGAGCTTTCGCTGGTGGCTGCACGAAAGCGTGCTGCACAGTGTCGCCAGTGGTGGCAGGAAGGGCATGACCCCAAACATATGCTGGCCATGGCGCGTGAAGCTAACCTTGCACCTGTAACTGTCCAACAAGCTCTAGAGTACTGGTTAGTGGAGTATGCCGATAAGAACCGTAAAAACTCCGACAAGCATCGAGCGCAGTTTAATAAGCATATTTATCCTTATATAGGTAGTTACCCCTTGGAGCAAACTCTGACTCGTCACTGGGTGGAGTGTTTTGATCGAATTAGTAATGGTATCCCTGGTAAACAACGTCCAGCCCCAAAGGCTGCTGGCTATGTGCTGCAAAACGCAAAGCAAGCATTGCGTTTCTGTCGAGTGCGGCAGTATGCATTTAGCCGCGAGCTTGATGATTTGACCACAACTGATGTGGGCGAGCGACAAGCCAAGCGGGATCGGGTGCTATCGGATGTTGAATTAGTCGACGTTTGGGAGTTATGCCACTCAAAGAAGCTGATGCCTTATTACCGTAATATGTTTTACTTGTTGATGGTCTTTGGAGCTAGAACTCAAGAGATTCGGCTATCCCAATGGCAAGAATGGGATTTTGACTCAATGTTGTGGACAGTTCCGGTGATGAACAGCAAGACAGCTGAGAAGATTGTTCGCCCTATTCCACAAGCGTTGAAAGACTGGTTGCTGACTTTGAAAGGAGAAGCTAACAAATCCAATTACATCCTTGGAGAATTGAAGAGACCAGAGGCAGTCAGCTCATATGGTGGCCTAATGTGGAAACGGTTGGATCATATAGAAAAGTGGACTTTACATGATTTGCGCCGAACTATGGCGACAAAGCTCAACGATTTGGGTGTGCTACCGCATGTGGTTGAAAAGTTGCTAGGGCATTCGTTGGGTGGTGTGATGGCTGTTTATAATCATAGCCAGTATTTAGGGGAAAAAGAGCATGCTTTGAAGTTGTGGGTTGAACATTTACAGTTGCTGTCTAATCCTCCTGCAAATGTGGTTTTGTTGAAATAGCAATGTATTGAGGTAGCCTTGATTTGATATAGGTCAAGACTACCCTTAACCGCTAGATTTTGTGGAGTTCTCTTTTTTCCACAAGTTTAGCTGAGGTGTACTCATTTACCGTTAATTCATCAAGATCGATTCGGCCAAAGCTCTTCAAGTAGTACCCAAGGGTATTTATGAAATTGGACTCAATTCGGGTGTTGATAGGTACAGCAAGCATTTCGTCTTCGCTATATGTATCTACTTTTAATCTATAGGACTCAAAAGCCACCAGCTCCTCACCTGACATCTCAGATTTCAGTTTATGAATGAACACTTGCCCTTTCAGCCAAACTTTAATGTTCCCTAAACTGAACTCATGAAGACCGTCCGGCTCATTAGGCATACGGCTATCATTAGCTCTTTCCATAGGGAACATTGTCATTACGAGGGCAACTGAATAACCAACGCCAGATACAGTTACAGTTGGTTTGCCTATTTCACAACGGTGATCCGCTGGGCTTAGGTTGTATAATTTGTTTTTTCTTACAGCTTCAATACTGCCAGCTTTTTTAGGATCTTCGTTCTTCAACCAAGGGTGTGTGTGAAACGTGCCGATATGTCGGAAATCTTCACCAAAAACATTAGCAATATCACGTTTGATTGCAAGTGAGCTTTGGAGTTCTCTTACACTACTTCGTGCTCTGATTGCGGATGTTTCTGTTGAGACATGATTAATCGTACACTTAAAAGGTGCACGTTTGTTTACTCGCCCCCACAAGTGCGAAACTGTTTCGATGGCTACATCTTCACTTTCTTGATGTTTAACTGTGTAGGCTTCTAACGCGCTCGTTAATAGCTCAAACATAGCGCTGTCGGAAAGTTCTATAGTTGCTGGCATTGTTGTCCTTAACCTTCTGATTTAGAGTAATGTCTTTATATGCATGTTAATGCTTAGCTCTGGTTGTTTCCATCTTCTTTGGTTTTCGAAGGCGACCAAAGCTTGTATTTTGCTAGTTTCTTTCTAATCAACTTATCAAGGCACTTTGGCTTGTAAGGTGTTTTTTTATCTGGGTTTTCCTTGCCTGTTCTTTGACGCAACGCTTCAAAGAGCAGGTTGGTTCCAACTGCTGCGGTTCCAAAAGGTATCATCCAACCAAAAACGGTAAAAAGAGTCGACCAAACAGCATCAATCAGTCCAATTTGGTCTAACGCTGGGATTATTTTGATATTGATATACTCCATTATCGGACCGAAGTTTAGCTTGCTAAAAATTTGCCCAACTCCATATAAACACCCTGAATGAATAATAAGCCATAGCCCCCCATGGGCTTGCACCCTCTTTCTTAGCTCAGAGCTTCGGCTATTCAAGAAAAGAAAAATGGTATAAATCGAAAAAGCACTATATATAAAAGCTAATGTAAGCAAGACAGTGATTACAACTGTTAGTACGACAGTGACAGAGTCGTAAGCGGGGGCTGTATTTAGGTAGCTGTATTGTATTGATAAGTTCAAAGTAAAAGCCGTCGGTAATTATATCGTTTATGAGGTTTTTTAGTCGGCATTGATGCCTTGTGTTTTGGGCTCGCATTATCCACATAACCGCATTGCTCCACCAGCGCCATCCCCGTAAAATCTACACTAATATCAATCCGTTTGAGTACGATGTCGTTCAACTCACAACGGTTTTGCCCTTATTTGTGTAGGTAGCTCAATGACCCCAAAACTCACCCTCCAACAGCTTGAATCCTTCCTATGGGAAACGGCTGATATCCTTCGTGGCAACATGGATGCCTCTGAATTCAAAGACTATATCTTCGGGATGATGTTCCTAAAACGCATGTCGGATGCGTTTGAGGAAGAGCGTGAGAAGGTGATTGCGTACTACCTTGATAAAGGCAAAACGCAGGCGCAGGCTGAAGATTTAGCGGATGATGAAGACGAGTACGACAACACCTTCTTTGTGCCAGAGACTGCACGTTGGTCTGCACTGAAAGACCTCAAGCACAATATCGGTGAGAGCTGCGTATTCCGGCCCATGCTGAACACTCATTCCGGTTCAATGTGAACACCTATTCTGGTTTAACATGAACACCCATTCCGGACTCAATGTGAACACTTTTACCCACATTTCCGGAATCCCTTTCAACGTATTGATCTTCAACTTATTTGGTAACCTGTTTCCTATTTGGAGCAGGACTATGCCAGCAAAGAGGATTGCAATGCGTAAAATTCGAGACGTACTCAGGCTGAAACTGGATGCCAGGTTGTCGATTCGGCAAATCAGCGCAAGCACAAAAGTCAGCGTTGGTGCTATCCAGAAACTGCTCCAGAAAGCACAAGCACTGAATTTGACTTGGCCGCTTCCTGATTCACTGACAGATGAGCAACTGGCCCAACTGTTTTACCCCGAAGCCGATACGCGGGCCTCGAGCCGATATCAGGTTCCCGACTGGGCTGCTGTCCATCAAGAGCTGAAACGCAAGGGGATCACCAAGCAACTGCTGTGGGAAGAATATACCCAGCAATACCCCAACCGCTGCTACAGCTACTCGCAGTTCTGTGACCGTTACCTTCACTGGAATAAACAGCAAAGACGCTCCATGAGACAGCTGCATAAGGCCGGGGAAAAGTGCTTTATCGACTACTGCGGCCAGACGGTTCCCATTATCTGCCAGAGCACCGGTGAAGTCCGGCATGCCCAGGTGTTCGTTGCGGTTCTCGGCGCATCCAACTATACCTATGCGGAAGCCACAGAGTCCCAGTCATTACCGGACTGGCTGCAAAGCCATGTTCGGGCATTCGAGTTCTTCGGTGGTACACCGGAGATGTTGATCCCCGACAACCTGCGCAGTGGCGTCAGCAAAGCATGTCGTTATGATCCGGAACTCAACCCGAGTTATCAGCAGGTTGCTGAACATTATCAGGTAGCCGTCATGCCAGCTCGCCCTTATAAGCCCAAGGATAAAGCCAAGGCTGAAGTGGGTGTGCAAGTCGTCGAACGCTGGATCCTGGCACGCCTGCGCCACCACAGCTTCTTCTCACTGGCTGAGTTAAACCAGTGCATCAGGGCTTTGCTTGAAGAGCTGAACCAGAAGCCGTTCAAACAGTTACCCGGCAACCGCAAAGAGGCCTTCGAAAAGTTAGACCGGCCAGCCCTCAAGCCCTTACCGTGCACGCCTTACCGCTATGTTGCGATCAAACAGGTAAAGGTGAATATCGACTATCATATCCAGTATGAACATCACCACTACTCAGTTCCGCACCAGTATGTTGGTGAGAGGCTGGAGCTGCATGCCGGAGAACGGCTAATCCAGCTCTATTACCGCCAACAGCTCGTCGCTTCCCATCCCCGGAAACGCTATCCCGGCATAACAACCGATGAAAGCCACATGCCGAAACGCCATCAGAAACATCAGCAATGGACGCCCGGTCGCCTCAAGCGGTGGGCTAGCGCCATCGGGCCAGATACCCTGCAATGGGTCAGCGAACGTATGGAAGAAAAAGCCCACCCGGAACAAGCCTACCGTCTGTGCCTCGGGCTACTCAGCCTGAGCCGACAGTATCCAGCCCAGAGGCTCAATACCAGCTGTAAACTTGCCAACCAGGAAGGTCTGGTCAAGCTCCGGCAAATCAAATCAATCCTGGCGAGCAACCGTGATCAGCTATCCGAGCAGGAAGATGGCAACCCATGCTTGCCCCAAGATCACGAAAATATCCGCGGGCCCCATACCTTCCACTAGGAGAATGCCATGACACAGCAAACACTCAACCGGTTACGGGAGCTAAAGCTCAGCGGGATGGCAGAGGCACTGGAGCGGCAGCAAGAACAGCCTGGCACTTATGAGGAACTCTCGTTCACCGAGCGGCTGAGCTTGTTGGTCGAACAAGAGCAGTCAGTCCGGCAGCAACGCAAGCATGACCGGTTGATCCGGCAAGCCAAGTTCAAACTTAATGCCACCGTTCAGGAGATCGACTACCAGCACCCACGCAATATCGAACGTTCACGCATCGCCCGGTTGGCGCAACGGGACTGGCTTGACCGGGGGCAGAACCTGCTGATCACCGGGCCATGTGGCAGTGGTAAGACTTATCTCGGCTGCGCTCTTGGCCATAACGCCTGCCTGCAAGGCTATAGCGTTCGTTATTACCGGACTTCAAGGCTACTGCTGGCCCTGACCCAGTCAAAAGCTGACGGCACATACCATAAGCTACTGGCCCAGCTTGCCAAAGTCCGCTTGCTGATCTTGGATGACTGGGGACTTGAACCGCTGAAAGCCGCGCACCGTAACGACCTGATGGAAATCATGGATGATCGTTATGCTCAGGCCTCAACTGTGCTAATCAGCCAGTTACCGACTGATCAATGGTACGCACAAATCGGTGACAACACGCTGGCAGACGCTATCTTGGATCGCCTGATGCACAATGCTCACAGGCTGCAACTAAAGGGAGAATCAATGAGGAAAAAGCTCGGAACGTTGACGGAAGATGAACACTTAAGCTAAAAAACAACTGTCGTGATACGTTGAAAAGTTAAGTGTTCACGTTCAGCCGGAATCGGTGTTCAACTTCGCCGGAATACGCAAGAGCCTAAACAAAGCCACCGAAGCGATTGAAGAGCACAACTCATCGCTGGAAGGGGTATTGGTCACCATCGACTTCAACATCAAGAACAAGCTCTCTGATGCCAAGTTACGTGATCTACTGTCGCATTTCAGCCAGCACCGTTTGCGGAATGAAGACTTTGAACGTCCTGATATGCTGGGTACGGCTTACGAGTACTTGATCAAGATGTTTGCCGACAGTGCAGGCAAGAAGGGGGGAGAATTCTATACCCCAAGTGAAGTGGTACAACTGCTGGTGGCACTGCTTGAGCCTCATGCGGGGATGCGTATCTACGATCCAACAACGGGGTCGGGCGGTATGTTGGTGCAAACCCGTAATTACCTCAAAGAGCACGGCGAGAACCCTGCCAACCTGTCGCTGTTTGGGCAGGAAATGAACCTCAACACCTGGGCTATCTGTAAGATGAACATGTTCCTGCATGGGGTGCAGAGTGCCGATATCCGTAAGGGCGATACACTGCGCGAGCCAAAGCACACCCAAGGTGGTGAGCTTATGAGCTTTGACCGTGTTATCGCCAACCCGCCTTTCTCGCTCAAGAAGTGGGGTAAAGACGAGTGTGATAACGATGGCTTTGGTCGCTTTCCGTATGGCACACCGCCAAAAGATGCAGGTGATTTGGCATTTGTACAGCATATGATCGCCAGTACCAATGCCGAAGGTATGGTGGGTGTGGTTATGCCCCACGGTGTGCTGTTCCGAGGCTCCAGTGAAAAAGCAATTCGCCAAGGTATTTTGGAGGATGATTTGCTAGAAGTGGTCGTCGGTCTGCCATCAGGGCTGTTCTATGGCACGGGTATTCCAGCCTGTTTGCTGATCATCAACAAGAACAAGCCTGCGGATCGCCGTGGCAAGGTGCTGTTTATCAATGCCGAGCTGGAGTTTGAAGAGGGCAAGAACCAGAACAAACTGCGTGAGCAGGACATTAGCAAGATTGTGGAGACCTTCAATAACTATGTCGATGTGAAGCGTTACGCCAAGGTGGTGAAGTACTCTGAGATTGCTGAGAACGACTTTAACCTTAACATCCGTCGTTATGCCGATACCTCACCCCCAGCCGAAATCTTCGATGTGCGAGCGATTCTGCACGGTGGTGTGCCAATTCGTGAAGTACATAATGAGTACATTGAAGAAGAGGTTCTTGCAGGGTTTGATGCCTCTTTGGTGTTCGATAAAACAGACAACGACTATTACGCCTTTAAACCAAGCATTGCTAGAAAAGAGCAGATCCGTGAAGTGGCAGGTGAGGCAGAAGCCAAGGTTATCACTCAACTTGAACACTGGTGGGATAAGTACCAAGTGTCGCTGCATGAGCTTGATCTGCAAGTATTGGATGCCGAGCAGGAGATGCAGGGATACCTGAAGGAGTTGGGCTATGAGTGATTCTGTGCCTAATGATTGGCTTTTATTCAGTATTTCTGACATTTGCAATGGTAGGTATGGTGTTGTCGATGGCCCATTCGGAAGTAATTTAAAATCAGAGCATTATAGAGAAAGTGGAATTCCTGTTTTTCAAAGCGGTTTTGTTACTTCAAATCGATTTGTGAAAAAGAACTATGTTTATGTAGATAAGGAAAAATACGAAGAGCAAATTCGGAGTTCAGCTGGTCCTGGCGATATATTGATGGCAAAAATAGGTATGAACGCTGGGGCATGTGCAATAATTCCTGACGGTCACCCTATTGGCCTTTTAGCTGGCAATTCTTTGAAGATGTCTGTAAATGAGGATATCGCATCAAATTGTTATTTGGTTCATCATTTACATTTCATGCAGCAAAGCGGCGAAATACGTAAGTTGTTAACAGAAACGGCTCAGCCAGCTATTAGCATCACTACATTGAAGAAGCACTATGTACCTCTACCTCCGCTTCTTGAACAAAAGAAAATCGCCTCCACCCTTACCTCTGTCGATGACGTGATTGAAAAAACACAGGCACAAATCGGCAAGCTCAAAGACCTGAAAACAGGCATGATGCAAGAGCTGCTCACCCGTGGTGTCGGTGTGGATGGTAAGCCGCATACGGAGTTTAAAGACTCGCCAGTGGGTAGGATTCCGAAGGGGTGGGATGTTTGCTTACTTGACAAGGTGGCAAAGCGAGGTAGTGGGCATACACCGGATAAGAAAAAACCAGAGTATTGGAATGACGGTATCAAATGGGTTTCACTCACTGATTCATCTAGCTTAGATAAGCTATACATTACAGATACATCTAAAAAGATTAGCCAGCTTGGCATAGAGAACTCGTCTGCCACGTTGCACCCAACAGGTACAGTTGTGATGGCAAGAGACGCAGGTATAGGGAAAAGTGCAATCACAAGAAGCCCTATGGCTGTAAGTCAACACTTTATGGCGTGGGTTTGTGGTGACCGATTGGATAACTACTATCTATATTACTTGCTTCAATACTGGAAGCCTAAATTTGAAGCTATAGCTATGGGGAGTACGATTAAGACCATTGGCTTACCGTATTTCAAGAAGCTTCAAGTCCCATTACCAAAAATGGAAGAGCAGCAACTTATATCAAATTCGTTGAAAAGTGTTGATGGGAAGATATTTGCGCTAGAGCGAAAACATCTGCAATTGATTAATACCAAAAAAGCCCTGATGCAAGACCTCCTCACTGGCAAAGTACGTGTGAAGGTGGACAGCTAATGCTAAAAGCAATTCTTCACGGTAAAGCAGGACGTATAGAGCACAACAAGGATGAGTCGGTCAGTTGGTCACAACTGTTTAAAGCCCGTGAAGACCTGCTGACTTCGACTATCTTTGAGCGTTTTGCCTACCTTTCAGATGGGGTTCAGCACACCTTGCTGAACCACTGGTTTCAACTGCATCACGGCACCATTCCAGCCAGCTTCGGTGAGTTTGTTGATATCACCTATTGGCAACGCTTTAGCCATGAACATGATGAGGGCTCGAATCAAGTTGAGCCTGATCTCATCCTCCATTTTGATGTGTGCGACATTATCGTAGAGGTCAAGCCACCAGCGGGCGGCAATCAGTACTTCGGTCAATGGCACAAAGAAATAGAGTCCTTCCTGCAAGCTGAGGAAGATAGTCATAAATCATTGTACTTTTTGGCGATAGGGCGGATCGAGCAAGCAGACGCAGCGCGGTGGGCAAAGCGTCTGCTCTCTAAGCAACAGCAGTTGAAGGGGATTGCGGCATTAAAATGGGATGCCGTTACCACTCAGTTGTTGCAACTCGTTGGTGAGCCGTCCGAGTGCGAGCTGTCCAAACAGGACGCTCGTATTATTCAGGATATGCTGGATGGGCTAAGTCTTTATGGTCAACAAACCTCACCGTTCAAATGGGCAGAGCTGACCCGCTCTAATTTGCCTACCTTGTCACTCAATCACCCGCTACTTAGAACCGAGGTTAACCCAATAACAGAGCATGAAGACGATTCCAGTACAGATCTGGATGAACTTACACAAGCCTTCACATCGCTCGACTTACCCCGTTTTCAATCAGCTTTAAAGGAACAATAATGACCACATCAACGGGCGATCTTTTTCTTCAGGTGCGTACTGCACATCGCTTATTGGCTGCCTACTACCAGCGCTTGCATCCAAAACTTAATGCTTTAGCGACACAAGCGGATGCGACCTTTGATTTTTGGACACCACAGCTGTTTGATAAACCCGCCAGAGCGAATCCATTCAAAAAGTGGCAATGGGATTTGCTGCCAGCCGCTGTCACCCGCTATGTGTTTAAACGGGTGGTGGATACAAGCAAGGTGACACAAGGGGACTATACCCTAGAGCTGATTGTCATCAATGACACGGGGATTGTTAAGGAGAAAGGCAAAGGCCAGCCAGATGCGTTAAAGCTGCCGCAAGATGTAGAGAGTGCGCAAAGTCTTTTGCGAGTGGGCATCTACCGTGCTTGCGAGGAAAGCAGCAAAGACTATTACGCAGAGTGGAACAGCCTTGCCTATCCAAGCTATGCCGACAGTGATGCTTATCAGCGTGATAAGGGCTTTGTCACTATAGGTTTCGAGGTGCCAATTGCACAGCTAATGACGGAGGAAGGTTTCAATGCAGCAAATGAGAAGATTGCTGAATACCTGACGCTAACCGAGCAAGCCGCTTTCTCGCACACAAAGGAATGTGAGGCATAAATGGCAAACAACGAATTCGATAAAGTAGAAGCCCCCGCCATTGCCCAGTTGGTCAAACAGGGCTGGCGGTACGTGCAGGGCAAAACCCTCGCTCCCGAGCATCCAAATCAAGAGCGCGCCTATCTGCGTGATGTGGTTTTGGTGAAGCGCCTAGAATCTGCGATAAAACGGATTAACCCTTGGATCAGCGATGAGAATCTGCGCAAGGTGATGCGCGAGGTGACTCACCCCAATTTTGCCGCTTTGATGGAGTACAACCATGCCTTCTATCAGATGATGGTGAACTACCTCTCTGTTGAGCAAGATCTTGGCAAAGGACGAAAAGGGCAGACGGTAAAACTTATCGACTTCGATAATCCAGATAACAACGAGTTTCTCTGTACCAACCAGTTTAAGGTCGAAGGGGTAAACCAGAAAATCATCCCCGATATTGTCTGCTTTGTGAATGGTCTTCCGCTGGCGGTGATTGAGTGCAAGTCGCCGTACATTTCAGACCCGATGAGCAACGGTATCAATCAACTGCGCCGTTATGCCAACCTGCGCCGCAGCGAAGATCACGAAGGGGCAGAGAAGCTGTTTTGGTATAACCAACTGATGGTTTCGACCTGTCGCGATCAGGCTAAGGTGGGCACCATCAGCTCTAGCAGCCAGCACTATGGCGACTGGAAAGATGCTTATCCGTTTACAGAGCAACAGTTAGCACAGCAATCGTTAGAGGATAATGTTCTCTCTTTCCGCTCGGCAGTGGAGTTGCAGCAGCCAGACGATGCCCTAGAGGATGGGCTGTTACAGGAAGTGCCGCTCGAAGATGCCAGTCTTGCTGATTTGCGTATGGCAGCAGAGCCACCAGCCAGCTATGAGGTACTTACCGAGGTTACCGCCCAGCAACGCCTGTTGGCTGGGATGTTCAGCATCAGCAGTTTTCTCGATATCCTGCAAAACTTCATTCTGTTTGAAACTGACGACGGCAGGATGATCAAAAAGGTTGCCCGTTACCAGCAGTACCGCGCAGTGAATAAGGTGATAGCCCGACTGAAAAACGGCAGTGACCGCAAGGCTAAATCTGGCGTGGTATGGCATACCCAAGGCAGTGGTAAGTCACTGACCATGGTAATGCTGGCGGTGAAGATGCGCCGCGATCCCGAGCTACAACAGTACAAACTGGTGTTTATCACTGACCGTACTCAGCTCGACGAGCAGCTATCCAATACCTTCCGCGATGCCCAAGGCGAAACCGTCTACAACGCGGGCTCGGTGGCTGAGCTGAAAGAGCTGCTGAAAAAAGACAGTTCCGATCTGGTCACGGCCATGGTGCAGAAGTTTTCCGACCTTGAAAAAGAGCAGGAGAAACAAGGGGCTGGCAGCAAGGTGGCCGAGGGCTTTGCCGATCTCAACCCCAGCGAGAAGATCATAGTATTAGCTGACGAGGCGCATCGTACTCAGTTTGGTGGCTTAGCGATGACCATCAATGCTGCGCTGCCCAATGCGCCGAAAATTGGTTTTACAGGCACACCACTACTGAAAACCCAGAAGATGGGTCAGGCGTTTGGTGGTTATATCGATGAGTACAAGATTAACCAGGCGGTGGAAGATGGTGCGACTGTACGCCTACTGTATGAAGGCCGTGAAGTGCGCTCCGAGGTGGCGGGTGAGTCACTGGATAAGCTGTTTGAAGAGTACTTTGGTGATTACAGCGCTGAAGAGCAGCGCGAGATAAAGAAAAAGTACGGCGTAGAGCGAGCTGTGCGTGAAGCGCCTGCTCGTGTGCGCTGGGTCTGCTTGGATCTGCTTAAACACTATAAGGAAACCATCCGCCCTGATGGTTTTAAAGCGATGATTGTGGTCGGCAGTCGTCATGTGGCCGCGCTATTTAAGAAGACGCTGGATGAGCTCGATGCGCCACCATCAGAGGTGATTATCTCCGGTGATCACAATGATGAAAAATATATCGCGCAGTACACAGACAAAACTCATCATAAGAAGGTTATCAGCAACTTCAAAAAGCCATTTGGTATCGACGAGCAAGGCACGGCCGATAAAGACAAGAAGTTCGACAATACTGCCTTTTTGATCGTCAAAGATATGCTATTGACAGGCTTTGATGCACCAATCGCACAGGTGATGTATATCGACCGTAAGTTGCAAGACCATACTTTGATGCAGGCGATTGCACGGGTAAACCGTACCTACAAGGGCAAGCGTTGTGGTTATGTGGTGGATTACTACGGTTTGGCTACCCATCTCACTGAAGCGTTGGAGCTGTTTAGTAGTGAAGATGTAGATGGTACTTACCAAAGCCTTAAAGACGAATTGCCTAAGCTGAAAGCCAAACACACTTTGGCCATGTCATTCTTCAAGCACGTCAAAAGTGATGATATTGATGACTATGTGCTGGCTCTGAAAAGTGAAACGGTACGGGCGCAGTTTGATATGGCGTTCAAGCAGTTCGCCAAACAGTTCAACGTGATTCTGCCAGACCCTTCCGTTGCCCCTTATATCCCGGATATGAAGCTGCTGGGTAAAATCCACAATGCAGCAAAGACTAAGTACCGCGACGAAGGGCTGGACATGCGTGATATCGGCGAGAAGGTGCGCCAGCTGGTGGATGAGCATATCCTCAGCACAGGGGTAGACCCAAAAATCCCGCCAATTGACCTGCTGGCAGCCAATTTCAAAGAGAGCATCAAGCCTGCCAAATCTGATGAGTCCAAAGCATCGGAGATTGAGAGTGCCATCAAGCACCATATCACCATCAACATTGATGAAGATCCGGAGTATTACCGTTCACTGAGCTTGCGCCTGCGCGACATTATCGAGAAGACTCACGGCCAATGGGAGCAACAGCTTGAGTTACTGCTGGAGATGACCGATGACATTAAAACCGGCCACCAGCAAGCCGCGCAGGATGTTGGACTATCTGAAACGGAGTTTGCCTTCTACAACATTCTAATGGCTGAGGTAGTGCAGGTTAGCGATGGCGATGTGATTGATGAAGCCACGCATGAGTCTATCAAAGATACGACGCAAACCTTGGTGCAGATGCTGGATGAAGCGACTAAGATAATCGACTTTTTCAATAAGCCAGACGAGATAAAGCGGATGAAGAAAGAGATTAAACGCACCGTGCTCGATCAGTCTTTCGGCAAAAGAGAACTGGTTAGTGTGTTACAAGAGCGTTTTATGGACTTGGCGAAAATCAAGTTCAGTCATCAGGCGGCAGGCTTGTAATCAATGAGCGTGAATACAAAATCATCAGATAGGCTAACGCAGGTAGTGCAGGGCGATGGATATGATGTGGTTATCGAGCGTTCATCTCGTCGCAAAACGGCTGCTTTGAAGATTGACGGTGGTTTGGTGACATTAGTAGCTCCCCGTCAGTTGCCGATAGAGCGTATCGAGCAGCTGGTGGCGGATAAACATCGCTGGATAATCGAGAAGCTGGCTCATGCGGCTCTCGCCAAGCCTGCTAGTAGCAATCAATTCGTATCTGGGGAGGCTTACCCTTACTTAGGGCGTAACTATCGCTTAAAAGTCCTTACAGGCGATTTGATTGCGCCAAAACTGGTAAACGGCAGAATTACGGTTACCGTACCAGCCCCTAAACAGCAACCTCACTACATTCGGCGCTTGCTGCAAAGCTGGTACAAGCGCAATGCAGACCGTAAGATCCGAGAGAAAGTTCGCCGCTATCGCAAGCTGGTGGGAGTTGAAACTGGTGTGGTTCGCATTAAGGATTTCAAAAGCCGCTGGGGCAGTTGCACGCCGTATGGCGACTTGGAGTTCAACTGGGTGATTGTGATGGCACCCAACCGAGTGGTGGACTACGTTGTTGTCCATGAGCTGTGTCACTTGCTGCACCATGACCACTCAACGCAGTTCTGGAAGGAAGTTGAAAGAGTTATGCCCGACTACAAAGAGCACCGGGAGTGGCTCAAGCAGCGCGGGCATGGGTTGGTAGTGTAGTATTACTAACCTTCCCAAGGGGCGGGGCGTTTCATCAGCCACTCGGTCAAATGGTCGCTTTGTGTTTTTGTGTAGCCACGTGCAAACTTCGAATAGGGCATTACAAGCTGGTGAATATGAAATTTCAGATGCTGGCTAGCCGTTTCTTTGTAATACTCGTCAAGGGCGCTCTGGATTATTAATAATGCGTCTTGGTCTTCGATTTCAAAGATTGAGTACTTAACAGATTCCAAGGCCATCCGATCTCGCTCTATGACACGAAATACCTTGTTCCATTCTATTTTCGGCTCTAGCATCAAGCGTTTGATAGAAAAGTAAGCGGCTCTTGCTTGCTCTACTATCCGCATATCATGCCGAACCTCAAACATCGTCATTGGCGGCTCTTTTCGAGCATTTTGCCGTGAGGCTAGCTTTCCTTCTTTGGTTCTTGGCCCCGTAGAGCCACCTCCGTGTAGTTTGCAACGTCCGTTATGTTTGTTACCTCTACGATTGCAAGGTGAACCACTGCGAGTTTTTGCCCCACAGAGGGGCAGAGTGTCTAGGTTGAATCTGGTCATTTAGTTTTGTCTATCACGTTGCGTAACTTGTTCAAGATGATCCATTAGTGCGACATGTAAGAAATTACCCTTTACTCAAAACCGCAGCTAATATCTTGTTAACTATGGCTTTAATGTCTTTTTCAAGAATTGCGCACTTTTCGGTTCATGGGGTTGGTTTCAGCCCCGAGAGGATTTCTGCGCAATAGCGACATTCTTTATCGGTGAGGTAGACGGTTTACTAGTTCTGTCACCATGATATCTAGTTGCCCTTCTACCAGCACCTTTGCCTGCTGAGTGGATTCGAGTTCAGCTTGGAGGCTGCTAATGCGCTCTTTTAGTGTTTTGATAACCTTATCTTTGACTCTGGACTCTTCTATGACTTTCGTATCTACAGGGCTTAGGTAGTATTTTATTGACTTGTTCAGTGTACCTAGTGTGATTTGTTCCCTTTCACAGAACGATTTTTTTGTGAGTTTAGGGTATGTTGTTTTCTCATCAAGGAATGCTTTTCCATATTTGTGCATCACTTCTTTACTCCTTTTGTGATACTTGTGATGGTAAATTTCTATAGATGAGGCGGATTTTCCGCCCTTAAATTGGTGCTATAAGGTCGTTTAATAGCGGTTTTTTCGCCATTAAATGACTAAAAGGAAAGGTGTTTGATGTTTTAAGGTTGGTTTTACCGCCCTTAAAGTGTTTTTAATGGTGTTTTTTCTTACCCTGATTATTTTAGTGAGCGTTTTGGATAAGCTTTAGCACCTTCGTCCATACCATCTTTATCGGAGTTGATTTCTTCCCAAGATAAAGCATATCGATAAGGATCTTTGGGGTATCGTGGGACACGAGTGACTCTTAACCAATCTTTGTCTTTTAGTTCTTTTAAGCATGCTTTCAGTCGGTCTTTCTTCCATCCCCATGGTTTTAGAATCTCTAATGTTCCTTTCAACCATCCATTGTTATAGCCGTTGTACTGGCGTGCTATAGTCCACAACAATGACTGTGCAGGGGCAGATAAAGATTGGTAGTCTTTGTGGTCAATAATTGCGTGCAGTGCCATTACAAATCCTCCTTTGGGACCGCGACCATTTGGCCGCATGCCCTTACTGTTTGTCTTTCTGCGATGGTTCACTAACTATTGTCCAGCCACGTCAGAATTTCGCTCAATTTCCACGCAACAGATCTTGGGCCTAGAACCACGCGCTTAGGGAATCGGTCATCTTGTTCAAGCTTGTAGCAATGGCTCCGACTAATAGACGTGATCAGTCGCCGCTCGCGCTCTCGAATGAGCCGATCGGTTTGCACTATTTGGTTTGTGGGTGCAGCGGGCAGGTGTTGAAGTGCTTTTGCCATCAATCTTTCCAGAATGTTGTCTTGAATTGACCTCATTCTGTCTGATTGGGATACCTCAATAAATTGGCTGCTAGTTTATTGGTGGTTTAAACAAGCTGAGAGATGAATACCTCAATAGCTTCATGTTCGGCTTGTCGTGCTCGCCCCTTTCTGAATGCCGTTTTGGGTGCAAAGCCTGCTGTATATTTCATGATGGTATTGAACGCTGGCTTGAGCTTGTCTTTGAATGCGTCACGATTTAAAATTTTGTTGACTAATGCTCCGATCTGACACTCTTTGTGTCTAACTACCTCATAGAAGGTTTTTACCGCCCTTATTATCCAGTCTATTGCTGCATTGGTTTGGCGCTTACTCTTCATTCCCCCATGGATTTTGGCTACTCGATCTTTGACTATATCGTTTAGGAGGCCTTCAGCGATATCGCACTGTTCCAGTTGCTTTATATGACAGTTATCCAAGGCCGCTTTGATCAATCTTTCTAGATATTCCTTGGATTCTTGGCTAGCAATCTCTTGAACTGCCTTGTTCACAGCCTTGGCTACTGCATTTAGTGGGAAAATGTCAGTGAGCTGAGAAAGTTCGGTTGAATGTAAAGTATCCAGCCCTTCCATTATTTTCTGGAGGCCGCCTAATGGCTGAACCTTTCCTTCGTGTCCTGCAAGTGTTTCTTTGTCGAGCTGAATGATCACTGGTTTCAAAATGCTACTAATCCAATGCGATTTGAGAGTTGGGGTACATGTGGGGGTACATGTATAAAAAAACCGCGAACTCAAAAGTATTGAATTCACGGTTTTTCAATTGTTTACGATAGAACTATCAGTTCATGCCGTATTTTTTCAGTTTCTTGCGAAGAGTACCGCGGTTGATACCCATCATGGTTGCCGCGCGCGTTTGGTTACCGCGGGTGTACTGCATGATGGTGTCCAGTAGTGGCTGCTCAACTTCAGCAAGCACTAGCTCGTACAGATCATCGACTTCCTGACCGTTTAGTTGAGCCAGGTAGTTTTTCAGTGACGCCTTAACAGAGTCACGAAGTGGCTTCTGTGTGATTTGGTCCTGTGAAGTAACAGTAGTTACTGTCAATGCTTCGGAAGTCAGATTTTGTTCGAACATATTCTGTAAGCTCTTCTCGTATTTATGCAACGTTGTCGAAGTAGCCTTGCAGCGCATCGAGTTGCTGTTGGGCATCCTCGATTGCGTTGAAGGTCCGGCGGAAATCACCTGCTGGGGCATGCTCTTTCAAATACCAGCCCACGTGCTTGCGTGCGATACGCAAGCCTAGGTACTCGCCGTAGAAGCGGTGGAGTTCCTGAACATGGCCCAGCATGATGCTACCAACTTCATCGAATGATGGAGCCGGCAGGTGTTCGCCAGTTGTTAAGTAATGGTGGATTTCCTGGAAAATCCACGGCCGACCTTGCGCAGGGCGGCCAATCATCAAGCCATCGGCACCGGTGTAATCCAGTACAAAGCGTGCCTTCTCCGGTGAGTCGATATCACCGTTCGCAATCACCGGAATCGAGATCGCTTCTTTCACTGCCTTGATGTAATCGTATTCTGCCTCGCCTTTGTACATACAGGCTTTGGTCCGGCCGTGCAGAGCCAGCGCCTGGATGCCACATTGTTCGGCACGTTTGGCAATATCGACACAGTTTCGGTTTTCAAGATCCCAGCCAGTACGGGTTTTGAGCGTCACCGGAACATCAACCGCCTCGACGACGGTGCGAAGGATATCTTCGATCAGTTCGGGATACTGCAGCAGGGCTGAGCCTGCTAGGCGTTTGTTGACCTTCTTGGCTGGACAGCCCATGTTGATATCGATGATTTGCGCACCGTTTTCAACACTGAACTGTGCCGCCTCGGCCATCAGTTTGGGATCAGCGCCAGCGATTTGCACCGAGCGGATCCCCGACTCGCCTTCATGTACCATGCGGTTCTGGGACTTGGACGTTTTCCACAGGTCTGGGTTAGACGACATCATTTCGCTTACAGCCATGCCTGCCCCGTAGCGCAGGCATAGTTCACGAAATGGCCGATCGGTCACACCTGCCATTGGGGCGACTATCAGCTGGTTGTTAAGTTGATAAGGACCGATCTTCAAACGTCTATTCCTGACTATGCCAGTAAGGGCGCGCATTTTACGCATTTTTTCCCCTTCTGAAAAGGCCAATAATTGAGCATTTAGGTTTTGACTTTCAAAACTGTACTTTTTTCAATCAATTGACTGTTAATCGAAGAGGAAAAAGTCGATTATGCTTTGCGCCCAGAGATGCGGCACCACTCTTCGCGGGCGGCAATTGGGTCAAGCGATAGCTCGTCGCTGTAATAGGTCGCGACATCTTCTGCCTGGCTCTCAAGCACGCCGGAGATAGCCAGCAGGCCGTTGTCTTTGACCAGGCTCTTGATCACCGGCGATAGCTCGCGCAGCGGGCCAGCCAAGATGTTGGCGACAACCACGTCAGCCTGGATACCTTCTGGCTGATCCTGAGGCAGGTAAAGCTCGAGGTTATCTGCCACGCCATTGCGTTCGGCATTGTCGCGGGAGGCTTGGATTGCCTGCGGATCGATGTCAATACCGATCACCTTCTTGGCACCCAGCTTCAGAGCGGCAATCGCCAGGATGCCCGAGCCACAGCCGAAGTCGATAATGGTTTTGCCTGCCAGATCCTGGCCGTCCAGCCACTCAAGGCAAAGCGAGGTGGTCGGGTGGGTACCGGTCCCGAACGCCAGGCCCGGATCCAGCATCACGTTTACTGCATCTGGCTCTGGGACTTCACGCCAGCTTGGGCAAATCCACAGGCGACGGCCAAAGCGCATTGGGTGGAAGTTGTCCATCCACTCGCGCTCCCAGTCCTTGTCTTCCAACTGCTCGATCTTGTGAGCAAAATCGTCGGCAATCAGCGGGCTGTTGTTTAGCATCTCCAGGACAAAGTTCATATCCGTTTCTGCATCGTACAGGCCGACCACATCGGTATCGCCCCACAAGCGGGTTTCACCCGGCAGAGGTTCGAATACCGGCGTGTCCTGAGCATCAAGGAAGGTTACCGAGACTGCGCCCGTCTCTTCCATCAGCATGTCGCCGATAGCTTCAGCATTCTCAGCCGTCGCGTTCAGTTTGATTTGAATCCAAGGCATGGTTATTTCGCTTTTAGGTTAGCTAAATTCAAGGATGCGGAGTCTAGCATGATTTTTAGCCAGTTAAAAAAAAGATAGCACCCGAAGGTGCTATCAGTAGGCTGTTTTAGACCTGTTGCAGGGTCTGCTGCGGTACTGGCCTCGCCAGGCTCCCCCCAACGAAGGTGACAAGGCTAATTGCTAGCGTTGGCACGATGGCATGGATACCGCCTAAGTCGGGCTTAAGCAGCGATAGGGCAATATAACAGGCCAATCCGCTGACCATTGAGGCGAAGGCTCCAGTCGCTGAGGCCCTTTTCCAATAGAGGCCCAGGACCAGCGGCCATAGGAAAACTGCCTGCATGCCGCCAAAGGCGAGCAGGTTGAGCCAGATGATCATATCCGGCGGATTGGTGGCAGCGACGAAGACCAGCAGTGAGAAAATGCCGGTGACCCATAGCGATAGCTTCGGGAGTCGGCTTTCCGCTTCTGGTCCGTGAGCGGCTTTCGGGTTGATGTAGTTGAGGTACAGATCCTTGAGCAGGGTGGCCGAGGCCTGGATCAGCTGGGAGTCAATAGTCGACATAATGGCTGCCATCGGCCCGGCGAGGAAGACGCCGGCGACCACAGGCGGCAGCACCGTTATCATCAATGTCGGCATGATCTGATCCGGGCTGGCAATATCCGGCACGATGGCTCGGCCCAGCGCGCCGGCGAGGTGCATGCCGAGCATCAGGAAGGCCACCATGGCGGTACTGATCACCATGCCCTTGTGCAGGGAGTCGGTCGATTTATAGGACATGCAGCGCACCGCCGCATGGGGCAGGCCGATGACGCCGAAACACACCAGCACCCAGAAACTGAGCATGAAAGGTTGGCTGAGGAAGTTGTCAGGGCCGAATGGGGTGATCAGAGCCGGATCGATACGGTGGAGCTCGCCCATCATTTCGCCAATGCTGCCCCCGGCGTGGACGATACCAACCAGCAGCGCAATGGTGCCGATGATCATCATGATCCCCTGCACGGTATCGGTCATGACCACGGCGCGAAAGCCCCCGATAGTGGTGTAGAGGCCGACGGTGGCGGCAAACAAGATCAAACCGTGGTGGTAGGACAGGCCTGTGACGGTTTGCAGCAGGCGCGCACCGCCGACAAACTGCACCACCATGGTGCCGAAGAACGCCAGCAATAGTGCTAGTGAGGCAAAGATCACCACGGCCCGGTTTTTATAGCGGGCATAGAGAATATCGTTCAGCGTCAGGGCGTTGTGGCGGCGCGCCTCGATGGCAAATTTCTTGCCCAGTACTCCGAGGGTCAGCCAGGCGGCCGGTAGCTGGATCATTGCCAGCAGTACCCAGCCGAGGCCCATTTTGTAGGCCGCACCCGGTCCGCCGATGAACGAGCTGGCACTGGCATACGTCGCTGCTAGCGTCATCGCCAGGACAAAGCCGCCCATGCTGCGGTTGCCGACCAGGTATTCGTTGAGAAAGCCGCTGCCACTGCCGCGGTGGCGGCGGGTGTAGATCGCAAGGCCGAACACGGCCATCAGATATAAGACGAGGGGGATCAGCAGTTGGCTATTCATCATCCGCCTCCTGTTCGACTTCAAGCGACATGTCGCGGTAGAGATATTTCACCATCAGGCCACAGAGCACGGTGAACAGGACAGGGCCGATGATACAGGCCAGGAGGAACCATAAAGGAAATCCCCAGTACAGGGTAGGCAGGCTTTCGTCTATGCCGCTAGGGGCAAAAGCATAGGCCGAGATATACCACCAGGCGAAGTAGGCCAAAGCGAGGCCGACTGCCCATTTGGCTTCCTTGTGGGCCTGGCGATAGCGCGCAGACAGCGTTTTCATGGTGTTGTTTCCGGTTGATGGGCAGCGAAGGGGCAATCAAAGGATGCGCCTTTGCTCATTCTTCATACAAATTTAAGGAGGCTATTGTGGCAAAAGTTAGCAGGGAGCGCTAGGAAGTGAGCGAAAATGCGATACAAAGAGATAAAAAAAGCTGCCGAAGCAGCTTTTTCCTTGAAGGTGTCAACCTTATTGCAGGCCGAGTTTCTTCTCGAGGTAGTGGATATTGGCACCACCGTGCTGGAAGTTCTCGTCTGCCATGATTTCCTGCTGAAGGGGAACGTTGGTCTTGATACCGTCGATGATCATCTCACCCAGCGCGTTCTTCATGCGGGCAATCGCCACGTCACGGTTCTCACCGAAGGTGATCAGCTTGCCGATCATTGAATCGTAGAATGGCGGTACACTGTAGCCGGTGTAGATGTGCGACTCCCAGCGTACGCCCATGCCGCCAGGCGCGTGAAAACGTTCGATTTTGCCTGGGCAAGGCAGGAAGCGCTCAGGATCTTCGGCGTTGATACGGCACTCAACCGCGTGGCCTTTGATCTTGATGTCATCCTGAGTGTATGACAGTGGCTGACCCGCGGCGATGCGCAGCTGCTCTTTGATCAGGTCAACGCCGGTGACCATCTCGGTCACTGGGTGCTCAACCTGGATACGGGTGTTCATTTCGATGAAGTAGAATTCACCGTTCTCGTAAAGGAACTCGAAGGTACCGGCACCGCGGTAGCCGATTTCGATACAGGCGCGGGTACAGCGCTCACCGATGTACTTGCGCATTTCCTCGGTGATGCCCGGAGCCGGGGCTTCTTCTACCACTTTCTGGTGGCGGCGCTGCATTGAACAGTCACGCTCACCCAGGTGGATGGCACCGCCCTGGCCGTCAGCCAGTACCTGAACTTCGATATGGCGTGGGTTTTCCAGGAATTTCTCCATGTAAACCATATCGTTGTTGAAAGCTGCCTTGGCTTCGGCACGGGTCATCTGGATAGCTTCGATCAGCTCAGCTTCGCTGCGTACCACACGCATACCACGGCCACCGCCGCCGCCTGATGCCTTGATGATCACCGGGTAGCCGATGCGCTTGGCAAAGGCTTTGTTCTTGGCTTCATCGTTATCCAGTGGACCGTCAGAGCCTGGTACACAAGGAACGCCGGCTTTTTTCATCGAGGTGATCGCAGAAACCTTGTCACCCATTAGGCGGATGGTCTCGGCTTTCGGGCCAACGAAAATAAAGCCAGAGCGCTCTACCTGCTCGGCAAAATCAGCGTTTTCAGACAGGAAACCGTAACCCGGGTGGATTGCCACCGCACCGGTGATTTCTGCCGCACTGATGATGCGCGGAATGTTCAGGTAGCTCTCGGTACTCTTGGCCGGACCGATGCAGATCGCCTCGTCAGCCAGCAGTACGTGTTTGAGATCGCGGTCAGCCGTGGAGTGCACCGCGACCGTCTTGATACCGAGCTCTTTACATGCGCGCAGGATACGCAGCGCAATCTCGCCTCGGTTAGCAATTACAATTTTATCTAGCATAAAAGGCCCCGGTTACTCGATGATAACTAGCGGCTGGTCGAACTCAACGGCATCGCCGTCTTCTGCCAGGATAGCTACAACCGTACCGGCTTTGTCAGCTTCGATCTGGTTCATCATCTTCATCGCTTCGACGATACATAGAGTATCACCGGCATTGACAGTCTGGCCGACTTCAACAAATGGTTTCGCATCAGGGCTAGGCGCACGGTAGAAGCTACCTACCATTGGCGATAGGACCTGGTGGCCAGCAGGCGCGGCAGCAGCGGCCGGTGCTTCGGCAGCAGGAGCTGCGGCTGGAGCGGCAGCAGCTGGAGCGGCAACCGGTGCTGGAGCGGCGATCACCTGAGTCGGCGCTGCTACTGGGGCAGTGGCACGGCTGATGCGAACGGACTCTTCACCTTCAGAGATTTCCAGCTCGGCAATACCAGACTCTTCTACTAGCTCAATCAGTTTTTTGATTTTACGAATATCCATTTATCTTTCTCTTTTATGTTCAGTTGGCGTCTGCTTGCAGGCGGCGAACCGCAGCTTGCAGGGCGAATTCATAACCATCTGGGCCCAAACCGCAGATCACCCCAACAGCCTTATCTGACAGGTAGGAGTGGTGGCGGAATGGTTCCCGGGCATGAACATTAGACAGGTGTATTTCAATGAACGGGATGCTGACCCCCAACAGGGCATCGCGGATAGCAACGCTGGTGTGGGTAAAGGCAGCCGGATTGATCAGGATGAAATCGACCGTGCCGTGGGCCTGGTGGATCGCTTCGATAATCTCGTGCTCCGCGTTCGATTGGATGTGGTCTAGCGTCACGCCTAACTCGGTAGCTTTGGCAGTTAAGTGCGTTACGATCTGTGCCAGTGACTGCTGGCCGTAATGCCCCGGCTCGCGTAAACCCAGTAGGTTCAGGTTCGGGCCATTGATCAGTATAATTCGTTGAACGGTCGACATCTTGACGTTATATCACTTGTATTTGAGGTTTTACTCTAGCAACGTGCAAAAATCTGAAAAGTTGCTTCCCTGTGTTCCGATGTTATCTGCCAAAACATGCTTGATGTGCAATTATAGAGAATTCACCGCAAATCGCAGCAAAATACTGGTCTAATCACCACATTTTAATTTGTACACGTGTACGCTGCTTGGCGCTCGAGGGGGGTGAATGGAATTTGTCGCAGCTGACACTATGCGTGACCTATGGGCAGGAGACAACAGCTAGTTGCGACAGAAGTGTAACTTTTAGCACTGGATCAAAAAAGCCGCCGGCAAGCTGAGCTTGGGCGGCTTTGATTCATTTACAGAGGACTTATAGCACTTTTTGCTTTTCTGCGATCAGTTTCTCCACCACGCTTGGGTCGGCCAGGGTGGACGTATCACCCAGGGTTGCCGTGTCGCCGGTGGCAATCTTGCGCAGGATACGGCGCATGATTTTGCCCGAGCGGGTCTTCGGTAGTGCATCGGTCCAGTGCAGGAAGTCCGGTGTCGCGATTGGGCCGATTTCCTTGCGCACCCAGTCTTTGACTTCTTTGTGCAGCTCCGCCGATGGGATTTCGCCATCGTTGAGGGTGATATAGGCGTAGATAGCCTGGCCCTTGATATCGTGCGGTACCCCGACAATCGCCGCTTCGGCAATCTTGTCGAAGGCCACCAGTGCCGATTCGATTTCAGCCGTCCCCATGCGGTGACCGGAAATGTTCAGTACGTCATCGACACGACCGGTGATCCAGTAGTAACCGTCTTCATCGCGGCGGGCGCCGTCACCGGTAAAGTACATGCCTTTGAAGGTCGAGAAGTAGGTTTGCTCGAAGCGGTCATGATCGCCCCACAGGGTGCGCATTTGGCCTGGCCAGGAGTCGATCATCACCAGGTTACCCTCGGTAGCACCATCAAGGATGTTACCCATGTTATCGACCAATGCCGGCTGAACACCGAAGAACGGACGGGTTGCCGAACCTGGTTTAAGGGCGGTTGCGCCCGGTAGTGGCGTGATCAGAATACCGCCGGTTTCGGTCTGCCACCAGGTGTCGACAATCGGGCAGCGGCTGTCACCGATGGTGCGGTGGTACCACTCCCACGCTTCAGGATTGATAGGCTCGCCGACTGATCCCATGATACGCAGCGATGAACGTTTGGTGCCAGCAATGGCTTCATCGCCTTTTGCCATCAGGGCACGGATAGCGGTCGGTGCGGTATAAAGGATGTTGACGCTGTGTTTGTCGACCACTTCGCTCATGCGGCTGGTCGATGGGTAGTTCGGTACACCTTCAAACAGCAGGGTAGTCGCACCGTTGGCCAGCGGGCCATAGACAAGATAACTGTGTCCGGTGATCCAGCCCACATCGGCGGTACACCAGTAGATATCGCCTTCTTGGTAGTCGAAAACATATTTGAAGGTCATGGTGGCGTATACGAGGTAGCCGCCGGTGGTGTGCAGTACGCCTTTCGGCTTACCGGTTGAACCCGAGGTGTAGAGGATGAACAGCGGGTCTTCGGCATTCATTTCTTCTGGTTCACAGTGGGAAGAGGCAACGGCTGTCGCTTCATGCCACCAGACATCGCGGCTGCTGTCCCACTCAACGCTGCCGCCGGTGCGCTTGAACACAATCACTTTCTCGACGCTGGTGACTTCGTCGTTGGCCAGCGCATCATCGACATTTTTCTTCAGCGGTACCGCACGGCCGCCGCGGATCCCCTCATCGGCCGTGACCACGACCTTGGCATTGGAGTCGGTAATACGGCCGGCTAGGGCTTCTGGCGAGAAGCCACCGAATACAATGGTGTGGACCGCACCGATGCGGGTACAGGCCAGCATGGCAACCGCGGCTTCGGCAACCATTGGCATGTAAAGGCAAACCACATCACCTTTGCGTACGCCTTGGCTCTTCAGGGCATTGGCAAACTGGCACACTTGCTCGTGCAGTTCGTTATAGGTGAGGGTGGCATCATCAGCCGGGTCATCGCCTTCCCAGATAATGGCTGGCTGGTCGCCGCGGGTCGCCAGGTGGCGGTCAATACAGTTGGCTGACACGTTGAGGGTGCCGTCTGCGAACCAGTTGATGCTGACATGGCCGGTATCGAACGAGGTGTTCTTGACCTGGCTGAATGGCTTGATCCAGTCAACAATCTGGCCGTGCTCGCGCCAGAAGCCTTCCGGGTTGATCACAGACTGCTGGTACATTTCACGGTACTGCTCATCGGTAATATGGGCGTTGGCTGCGATGTCCTGGTTTACTGGATACACATGAACCTCACTCATTCTTTTCTCCTTGTGTTCCGTTAATGTCCGTACTGGACCGGATTATTCTGTATGCAGGTTTTGGCTTGCGTGGTTAATAACTTCCGACAGATCGCCGCAGGTCTCAATTAGACTTTAGGATGAGAGTGGGCGGAATGCGGGGAAAAGGCCGGTTTTGCAGCGCTGTTGCAGTCAAAAACTTGCGCTTTATCGCTGATAAAGCGCAAGAGATTAACTTTATAAGGTGTTGATTAGTCAGATTTCTTTGTCGGCCTGTCAGGCTTGTCTGGCAACAGGGTGAGGTAGATCACCGTGTTTTAGCCGAACGTAGATCATTGCAGCGGCAATGGCATCCTGCAGGGCATCGTGGCGCGGCGGTACCGGCAGGTCGAGGTGGCGGCTGATGGCCTCGAGGCTAAGGTCAAAATAGGCATTGGGCAGTTGGCGCTCGAGCTGCTCGTGGTAGAGGTGGCTGACCTCGACGGTCTTGTTGGGCAGCGGGAAACCGAAGTGGCGGCGGAAATAGCGGTCAAGGATCGTTTTGTCATAGCGGATATGGTAGCCGACCAACGGGCGGTTGCCGATAAAGGCCAGCAGCTTTTCCAGCGCCTGGCTTTCTTCCATGCCCTGGTTGAGATCCTGGTGGCGGATGCGGTGGATGGCCACCGAGCCGGCATCGAGGCTGGCCGGTGCGCGCAGGGTCAGGTGGATAGACTGGCTGGTCAGGATGCGGTTATCCTGGATCCGGGTCGCCGCGATGGTGACCAGCTCGGCACTGTGCGGATCTAAGCTGGTGGTTTCGCAGTCGAGCGAGACCAGCTCGGTGCCGCGGTAGCGGGAAAATAGGTCGCGGTACTCACTGTCCTTGAATTTATGGCGGTACCACCAGCGTTTGAGGGTATTGATCATCATTCTGCTCCTTGGCCGGTGCTAATCACGGATCTGGTAGTGGTACCCGAGCCATTCCTTGAATTTTTTCACCACATGCAGGCTATGGCGCAGCAAGTCACGGTCGGCACGGTTGAGCCGCTCGACATTGAGGTGCTGTTGCAAGCCACCGGCAGGAATATCCAGCTGCTGGCGCAGCCGCAATTTGATGAACAGCTTCAGCGCCTCGCTGAGGTTGGAGGCGGTCTCTGTTTCCAATACCTTGTGCTGTGCCAGCTGCTCGAGGCGGGTGAAGGTGTTGTTGTCCTCGATACCGTGCTCCAGCGCCAGCGCCCTCACACCGTGCACAATCGGGAAAATACCGCCACGCTTGATATCCAGCCCATCCTTGCCGGATTTCAACTTGCCGAACAAGGATAGCGGGACGCTAAAGCGCATGGCGGGGCGGGTGAAGGTGGCCAGCAGTAATTCCTGCTCGGCCATTTGCTGATGCAGTTGTTGTTTGATAGGGCGTAGCAGTTCGGGGTTGCCGGCGACGGCATGGCTGTCGGCGAGGATCGCCAAGTCCATCATTTCATTCTCGGTTCCCTTGCGGGCAAAGTCTTTTAGGGTATGTAACCACTCACTTTGGTGTTTGACCCATTTGGGGTTATTGACCATCACCTTGCCCGGGCAGAGCGGGTAGCCCAGCTGGTGCAGGGTGTGGGTCAGGGCTTCCATGGTGTCACCCAGCCCCGGCCATTCGACACCGTCTTCGATGATCAGGGCATTGTCCTGGTCGGTCTTGAGAATTTGCTCGCCGCGCCCTTCCGAGCCCATAACGACTAAGCAGCAGTGGTTCTGCAGTGCCTGCGGCACCACCAGGCGGAAGGCTTTTTCGATAATTTGCTCATTGACCGCCGCGATCAGCTCCATCACGAAACGGGTATGGATGCCGTTGTTGAACAGGGTCGCCACCAGCCGTGATTGGCTGCTGGCCGCCAGCGAGAGCTCCTCGACCGTTGTCGCGCGGGCGATCCGCAATGTCAGGACATGGGAATGGGTGGAAAATAGGCTCAGCACCTGGGTGAGATCCAGCATGCCCACCAGTGCTTCGCCGTCGGTGACGGATACCCGCTTTACCTTGTGCCGGGTCATCGCCAGCATCGCATTGAACAGGTAGTCGCCCTTGCTGATGCTGACTACCGGGCTGGTGGCCACCTCGCCAATCGCGGTGGTGGCTGGCAGATTGTCCAGCATCACCGCATGGAGCAAATTGGTGCGGGTAATTATGCCGTAGGGCTGTGTGTCACCGGCTTCGACCAAGGCGGCATCCATGCCCTGCTGCTGCAGTTTCACTGTCGCGGCGTGCAAATCACAGCTGCGCGGCAGGATCAGGCAAGGTTGGATATTGCTGTTGTCGACCCGAGTCAGGATGAATTCAGCCAAGTTCTGCTGGCGCTGCGCCTCTTCCAGCAACTGCTGGCGGCGGGCCAGGCTGGTATCGAAGTAGGCGGCAAACTGACTGTTGCTGCGGTAGAGATCGAGAAACAGCGGCTTGGGAAGCAGGTAGCACAAGGTATCTTCTAGCGCGGTATAGCGGTGGCGGCAACAAGATTCCAGCTGGGAGCGGACATCGAACAGATCATCGCTGGTGTAATGGGCATAGATTTCACGGCCGTCAGCGGCACTTTCCTCGACGCTTCCTTTGATGATGATGTAAAGCTGCTCGCTCGGTTTGCCGGCTTCGATCAGGATATCCCCGTGGCGGTAATAGGCTACATCGAGCGAGTCGATCAGACGCTGCTGCTGCGCGCTGCTGAGGCGGTCAAAAGGGGGCAGGGAGGTATCAAAGCTGTCTGACATGGCGCTCTCCGGAACGATTGGCACTGTATGCAGTGTCTGCCTGATGGCGCAAAAGCTCCAGACGACTTTAGTCTACTATCGGTAAAAAGGGTGGGCAGCAGGGGCGAAATGGGGGAAAGAAAAAGGGGGGAGAATTTCATTGGGGCGATGTTCCATTAAAGGCATAATAACGCCCAGATTATTTTCAGTACGATAGGACAAGGCATGTTTCGTAGTAGCCCTTACGGTTGGACCTCGCAGTACCTGCTGGGGTTTTTCTTTAATTATGGTGTTTATCTTCCGTTCTGGGCGTTGTGGTTGGCGTACCTTGAGGTCAGTGCCTCCAATATTGGCCTGTTGCTGGGACTGGGCTTTGGTGTCCGTTGCTTGGCTAATCTGGTGCTTACCCCGCGTATCCATAAAGTCGAGCATCTTATTCCTGCCCTGCGCGGCTTTAGTTTGGCGGCGTTGATCAGCTGTATTGCCTATATCTATTGTGGCGGAAGTTTGTGGGCACTTACCATCATAACAGTGATTTATAACATGATGGTCGGGCCGATTGTTCCGCTCTCTGATGCCTTGGCTAACCACTACGCCAAAGAAGGCCACCTCGACTATGGTCGAACCCGCCTGTGGGGCTCGATTGCCTTTATTGCTGGCTCTACCGTGGTGGGATTATTGGCGGCACAGTACAGCCCGGATGTGATCCCTTGGGTGGCGGCCGCGGGTTTGGTCGGGTCTCTACTGCTGGGGATGCGCCAGCCGACTATCCTGCCAGTTTCTGAGCCGGGTAGCCACGACCAGCCGCGTCCGGCACTGATGCAGCTCTTGCGTGATCCGGCGGTACTTCGTTTCCTGACCATTATTGCCTTGCTGCAGGGTAGCCATGCCGCCTACTACAGTTTCAGTGCTATTTACTGGAAGGAAGTCGGCTACAGCGAAGATGTGATTGGTTATCTGTGGAGCTTCTCGGTGGTGGCGGAAGTGGCGGTATTTGCCATGAGCAAACGCCTTTTTGCCGGTTGGTCAGTGGCGGGGATGTTCCGCCTGGCCGCTGTCGGCGTACTGATCCGCTGGGGGATCACTGCCAGTATGACCGAATTACCTTTGCTGATCGCAGCTCAGGCCCTGCACGGTGTGACGTTCGCCGCTTGTCACCTGGCCACTATCCGTTATATCCAGAAAGCACAGAGCAACCAGATGGTTGCCTTGCAGGCATTGTATAACGCCTTGCCGATGGGCGCTTTCATGGCCCTGATGACCGCGTTGAGCGGCTGGTTGTACGGCCTTTGGGGAGCCAATATCTTCTGGCTGATGGCGGCGATGGGGATCCCGGCGCTGCTGATGAAAGTCGAGCCCAAGGCTAGATGCCAGTTTGCCCAAGCGGGTGAAGTGGCCGATAACCAGTAATCCGGGCTTGGTTGTAGCACGCTGCAACCAAGAACTGTGATCCTGCTGATTGGTGAGTGCCGGTGGTTTGGTTACACTGGTGCTCACAATATATTCAAATCATTTGGGTATTATCAATTAGTTGGAGATAACACATGGCACAGGGATGGATTGTCGTGCCGGTCACTTTGGCTTATCTGGGGCTGTTGTTCTGGATAGCTTGGTACGGAGACCGAAAAAAACAGTGGATGTCACGCTGGCGGCCGTGGATTTACTGCCTGTCGATTGCCGTGTATTGTACTTCCTGGACCTTCTACGGCACGGTTGGCCAAGCCAGCCAGAATATCTGGTCCTTCCTTCCAATCTATATTGCACCGATTTTGGTGTTCACTTTCTTCTGGCGGGTACTCGCTAGGCTAATACTGATTGCCAAGCGCGAACATATCACTTCCATTGCTGACTTTATTGCGGCCCGTTACGGTAAATCGCAAGGCCTTGCGGTATTGGTCACGCTGATTGCCGTTGTCGGGATATTACCGTATATCGCCCTGCAGCTGCGTGGGATCACCATGGGGCTGGAGTTGGTTGCACCGGGACTGGGCCAGGATGTGGGTGTTCGCGGTGGGAATCACTCCGTCGATACGGCCTGGGTGGTAACGCTGGCGTTGGCGGTCTTTACCGTGTTGTTCGGGACCCGCCATATCGACAGTACCGAGCACCACCGTGGCATGATGATGGCGGTCGCGTTCGAATCCATTATCAAGCTGGTGGCGTTTTTGGTGGTCGGGGTGTTCGCGGTTGTATTGCTGTTTGATATTCCGGATCTGACAGCGGCCAGCCGCGAGTTGATCCAACCGGTGGCCCCTCATGTCGGCAGTTTGCTGATCCATACCTTGTTCACCATGGCTGCTATTATCTGTCTGCCGCGCCAGTTCCATACCACGGTGGTCGAGAACGAAAGAGCGCAGGACTTGCACCGGGCACGCTGGGTGTTCCCAGGCTACTTGCTGCTGATGGGGATTTTTGTCATTCCGCTGGCGCTGGCCGGGCAGGTTTGGCTGCCCCATATCGCCGCCGATACCTATGTGATTAACTTGCCGCTGCTGCATGGCGCTGAAGGCATCGCCTTGCTGGCCTTCCTCGGC
This sequence comes from Photobacterium gaetbulicola Gung47, assembly GCA_000940995.1. Lineage (NCBI taxonomy): Bacteria > Pseudomonadati > Pseudomonadota > Gammaproteobacteria > Vibrionales > Vibrionaceae > Photobacterium > Photobacterium gaetbulicola. Next base: position 101,456 of record CP005974.1, on the reverse strand, counting down.
GGAACCTCGGCCGCGAGCGGGATGGTGATTGTCTCGACCATCGCTCTTGCGATTATGGTCTCGAACGATCTGGTGCTGCCGATGCTGCTTCGCCGTATGCGTATCTCCGGCCGTAACCACCACGCCTTTTCGGGGATCCTGCTCAATATCCGCCGTGGTTTGATCTTGCTTCTGTTGTTGGCGGCATGGGGCTTCTACCAGATATTGGGCGAAATCCCATCGCTGTCGGCCATTGGCTTGCTGTCATTCGCGGCGATTGCCCAGTTTGCCCCGGCGCTGCTCGGCGGGATTTATTGGCGCGAAGGTAACCGCAATGGTGTCTATGCAGGCCTGCTCGGCGGCATCGCCATTTGGGGGGTGACCATGATGGGCCAGACCAATATGCTGGCAGGTACGGCGCAGACCAATATCTTGCTGTGGCTGCTCGCACCGCCGAACTGGCCGCTGCTTGGCGAGCTGTCCAGTGTTGACTGGGGCATGCTGCTGAGCCTGCTGGTTAATATCGGTCTTTATGTTAGTGTGTCCTTACTTTCTCGTTCAACCCTGACAGAAAGACTGCAGGCGGCCTCGTTTGTCGGTGCGCCGCTGCCGGAGAGTGGTGACAGCAGTTTGTACCAGACCCGGGTAACCGTGGCCGAGTTGGAGATGCTGGCGGCGAGGTTTGTTGGTCGCAAGCGTATTCGTCATGCCTTCCGTCAGTTTGGTGAGCAGCGCCATGAAGCCCTCCTGCCGCAGCAGCAAGCACCTTCCACCCTGATCCGCCATACCGAACGGGTATTGGCGGGGGTGTTCGGGGCTTCTTCTGCCCGCTTGGTCCTGACATCGGCGTTACAGGGACGCAAAATGCAACTGGAGGAGGTGGCGACGATTGTCGATGAAGCCTCAGAGCTGTTTGATTTCAGCCGCGGTCTGCTGCAGGGGGCAATTGAGCATATCAGCCAGGGCATTGCCGTGGTCGACAAGCAGCTGCGGCTGGTGGCCTGGAATCAGCGTTATACCGAACTGTTTACCTTCCCGCCAGGCTTGATCCAGGTCGGCAGGCCGATTGCCGATGTGATCCGCCACAATGCCGAACTGGGGCTGTGCGGCCCGGGCGATCCGGAAAGCCATGTCGCCAAGCGGGTCGAGCACCTGCAGCGCGGCACGGCACATACCTCTTCGCGCATCCGTCCCGATGGCCAGGTGATTGAGGTACAGGGCAACCCGATGCCCGGTGGTGGTTTTGTGATGAGCTTTACCGATATCACCGAGTTCCGCAATGCCGAGAAAGCCTTGCAGGAAGCCAATGAAACCCTGGAAGAGCGGGTCAGGCAACGAACCAGTGAGCTTGAGCGTCTTAACCGTCAATTGGTCAGTGCCACTCAGCAGGCAGAGCTTCAGGCCCATTCCAAAGGGCGGTTTTTGGCTGCGGTGAGTCATGACTTGATGCAGCCGCTCAATGCCGCCAGGTTGTTTTCTTCCTCGCTGGCGGAAGTCGCGAAAGAACAAGAAGCTGCCAAGTTGGCCCGCCATATCGAGAGTGCGCTCGGCGCGGCGGAAGATTTGATTGGCGATTTGCTGGATGTGTCACGGTTGGAGTCCGGCAAGCTGCAGGTCAATGTCCATGCGTTCCGGATCTGTGAGGTGCTTGATACCCTGAGTGCCGAGTTTGGCGCCTTGGCCCGCGAGCAGGAGATCACGTTCGAGGTCGTGCCCTGTAATGCGGTGATCCATTCAGACCCCAAATTGTTGCGCCGGGCACTGCAGAACTTTCTCACCAATGCGTTTCGCTATAACCCGAAGGGTAAGGTGGTGCTGGGCGTTCGCCGCCGTGGTAGTGAGCTTCAGGTCGAGGTATGGGACAACGGCCCGGGTATCCCCGAGGAGAAACAAGCTCATATTTTCGATGAATTTACCCGTATCGAACGCAGCGGGGTCGATCACGGTCTGGGGCTGGGCCTTGCCATTGCCCGCGGGATCAGCCGGGTGTTGGAGCATACCTTGTCTCTGCGTTCATGGCCGGGCAAGGGCACGGTGTTTTCCCTCGGGGTACGCCGGGGGGTGTTGGTTGAGGCCAAGGCGGCGAAGAAACCGGTGGCGACAGACAAGCCCCCAGCCCCACTGGCTGAGCTCAAAGTGCTGTGCGTCGATAACGAGCCGGATATTTTGCTGGGGATGGAAACCTTGCTGGCTCGCTGGGGCTGCGAAACCCGCCTGGCCGAAACGGTCACCGCCGCGATGCAGCAGTTGGCCGATGGCTGGCAGCCCGATTTTGTCTTGAGCGATTACCATCTCACCGGAGGTGAAACCGGCTTGCAGGTCTTGCAGCAGTGCACCCTGAAACTCGGTAAGTGTTTCCGTGGTGCGGTGATCAGTGCCGATAGAACCGAGGAGACCAAGGCGATGATTGAGGGGCACGGTTTTAGTTTTATCAGCAAGCCGGTCAAACCGCTTAAGCTGAGGGCGCTGCTTAACCAGCACCAGAAGGCGAGCGCTAAAATGTAGGAAAAGAAAAAACGGAGCCATGAAGGTTCCGTTTTTATTTGCTTTTCAGGACGTTTGATTAGTGATCGTGCGCAGCACCGGCACCTTTCGGATAGCGGATGGACTCCACCATATCCTGCACGTCTTTCGGTACTTCAGCGGTGAACTTGTTCACGACAATCGAGACTACGAAGTTCACACACATACCTAGTGTACCGATACCCTCAGGGCTGATACCGAACCACCAGTTTTCAGGGGTGCTTGCCGCTGGGTTAATGAACTTGAAGTAAATGATGTAGCTGGCGGTGAAGGCAATACCTGTCAGCATACCGGCAATCGCCCCTTCCTTGTTCATTTTCTTGTAGAAGATACCCAGGATAATCGCTGGGAAGAAGGAAGCGGCTGCCAAGCCGAAGGCGAAGGCCACAACCTGTGCCACGAAGCCCGGCGGATTGATACCCAGGTAACCTGCCCCCACGATGGCGACAATGGCAGCGACACGGGCGGCGAGCAGCTCCTGTTTGTCGGTCATATTGGGCTTGAAGCCTTTTTTCAGCAAGTCATGGGATATCGAGGTCGAGATCACCAGTAGCAGACCTGCCGCAGTCGATAGCGCTGCTGCCAGACCACCGGCTGCCAGTAAGGCAACCACCCAGTTCGGTAGTTTCGCCAGCTCGGGAGAAGCCAGTACGATGATGTCACGGTTAATGGTCATCTCGTTGCGCTCATCGCCCGAGTAGAACATCTTGCCGTCGCCGTTCTTGTCTTCCCAGCCGACTAGGCCAGTACTTTCCCAGTTTTTATACCAGCTTGGTGCATCTGCCGCAGCAACCCCCTGCATGTCCGGACCATTGATGGTCTCAATCATGTTGACACGGGCAAACGCGGCCACACCCGGTGCTGTGGTGTATAGCAAAGAGATAAACAGCAGTGCCCAGCCAGCAGAGATACGAGCATCACGCACTTTAGGCACGGTGAAGAAACGGATGATAACGTGCGGCAGGCCTGCAGTACCGACCATCAGGGCGGCACAGATGAAGAAGACATCCACCATGCTCTTGTTACCTTCGGTATAGGCGGTAAATCCGAGCTCTTCGGTTAAGCCATCGAGTTTATCCAACAGATAGACGTCGGTGCCCGAGATGGTCGACCCCATACCAATTTGCGGGAACGGATTGCCGGTCATCATGATTGAGGTGAAGATAGCCGGGACAAGGAAGGCGAAAATGAGCACACAGAATTGAGCAACCTGCGTATAAGTGATGCCTTTCATGCCACCCAGTACGGCGTAGAAGAACACAATCCCCATACCGATGATGATACCCAGGTTGATATCCACCTCGAGGAAACGGGAGAACACCACGCCCACCCCACGCATCTGACCCGCGACATAGGTAAAGGAAACGAAGATGGCACAGAAGACCGCCACCATACGCGCGGTTTTGGAGTAGTAGCGCTCACCGATGAAATCAGGCACGGTGAACTGGCCAAATTTACGCAGGTAAGGTGCCAGGCAAAGTGCCAGCAGCACGTAGCCCCCGGTCCAGCCCATCAGGTATACCGCACCGTCGTAACCGACGAATGAGATAATACCGGCCATCGAGATAAATGAGGCCGCCGACATCCAGTCTGCCGCGGTCGCCATGCCGTTGGCGACAGGATGGACACCGCCTCCGGCGACGTAGAATTCACTGGTAGACCCGGCGCGGGCCCAGACAGCGATACCGATGTACAGTGCGAATGTGATGCCGACGAGAATAAACGTCCAAGTTTGAATATCCATGTTCTAAACCCCTAGTCTTCCTGTACGTTGTATTTCTTGTCGAGCGCATTCATACGCGCTACATAGACAAAAATCAGGGCAACAAAGGTATAGATTGACCCTTGTTGAGCGAACCAAAACCCAAGCTTGAAACCGCCCAGTTGAATGGTGTTGAGCGCATCGACAAATAAGATCCCTGCGCAGTAAGACACTACAAACCAGATGGCCAGCAGCGCGCCCATAATTCCCAAGTTTTCCTTCCAGTAGGCTTGAGCATGTTCTGTTGATTCGAACGCCATTGCCTTCTCCTTTCACGTCGTCATAAATCACGTTAATGAAATGTTACGTGTTGACAATAGCAATGAATGGCTAAGGAAACAGTGCAACTTTAGTCGAGCGGAAAACGGCAAAATCGCTGACTTGGCAGCGATTTTGTGAACTCAGGCGGAAATTGAGGATGTTGAGAAAATGTTACGTTAGCCGAAAGTCTAACGGGGCAATGAATAAATTACGGGTTGATATCCATTTGCTGCAGCAAAATGACTGCCTGGGTGCGGTTCTTGACCCCGAGCTTGCGGAAAATGGCGGTCATATGGGCTTTTATCGTGGCTTCGGAGACATTGAGTTCATAGGCGATCTGCTTGTTGAGCAGGCCGTCGGAGAGCATCCCCAATACCTTGTATTGCTGTGGGGTGAGGGCCGCGATTTTATCGGTCAGCTCGCTCAACTCTTCGTTGTCTTCTCCTAGCCCTTCCGGGAACACCGGCTCGCCATCAAGCACCTGGTTGAGCGAACTGATCAGCGCCCGCATATCACTGGACTTGGGGATAAAGCCAAATGCGCCGTGGCTGCGCACCTGACGGATCACGCTGGCCTCTTCGCTGGCGGAAATTACCACGATCGGCAGATCAGGGTATTGGCTGCGGAGCTGGATCAGTCCCGACATGCCGTTGGCTCCGGGCATCTTGAGATCGAGCAGGAGCAGGTCGACATCGTCTTCTTTATCGAGCAGGGTGAGCAGGCTGTCGAGCGAGTCGGCTTCGAGCAGGTTGGCCCCGCTGAACGCCATATGCACGGATTGAAACAGTGCATTACGGAACAGCGGGTGGTCATCGGCAATCACTATCGTGTACTGGGCGTCCATGGCAATCACATCTTGTTGTTTTTAATAACGCTATCACTGCCTTGAGAGTAGATCAATTTGTTAACACTCAAGATCTGAACTGGATCAGACCAGTGTGTCAGTGTTGTGCAACCGGCGCAGCAATAGCGGGAGAGAGAGTGGTGAAATCGGAGGGGTAAGCTGGCGGAGGATGGTACCTGCGATATGATGGGGTAGGGGGTGAGATGCGGTCTCCGGTAGCAAAAACCGCATCGCCAACAGGGCTCGTTAGCCAGACACGCTTAACGGGTCAGCTGGTGGTTGACCAGGTGGGCAAGGAAAGGCTCGGCCTTCATAAAGCCGGTCAGGCGTGCGCCCTCCATCCGGTTGCCATTGCTGTCCCAGAAATCCAGGGTCGGCAAGCCGAGCACATCCATGGCTTGCAATAGCTCGATATCGGCCGGCGAGCTCTGGGTGACGTCGGCCTGCAGCAGGATGAAGTGACCGAGCTGTTTGGCCACGGCCGGATCATGGAAAGTGTACTTCTCGAATTCCTTGCAGGCCACGCACCAGTCGGCGTAGAAATCCAGCATCACCGGCCGTTGCTGGGCTTTGGCTTCTTCAAGCGCCAGAGTCAGATCATCGATACTGCTGACGCGCTTGAATTCGACGCTGACGGCCTGCTCCGTGGCCATGCGCGCCGTGGAGCCTTTTAGCATGAGGTAGAGCGGCTGGACCGAGATAAACAAGCCGACAATCGCCACGACCGCCAGGGTGCTGCTGCGCCACGATACCGCCAGGGTATTTTTGACATGGTAGAGCCAGCCAAAGGCGGCAATACCGAGCAGCGACCACAGGTAGGGCATCAGGTAGCCTGGCAAGATACGTTCAAGCAGGAACAGCGGCACCGCCAGCAGGACAAAACCGAAGAAGGTTTTGACATGGTTCATCCAGTTACCGGCTTTGGGCAGCAGCTTGTTGCCGAACATCGCAGCGAGGATCAGCGGGATCCCCATACCGATAGCTAGGGCGTAAAGGGTCACGGCCCCGGTCAGCAAGTCGCCGCTCTGGGCAACATAGATCAGGGCGCCGGACAGCGGCGCGGTGGTGCATGGCGAGCAGACCAGCCCGGAGATCGCCCCCATGGCGAACACGCCGCCAGAGCTACCGCCTTGCTGCTTGTTGCTCAGGCCGTTGAGCCAGGTTTGGATGCTGCTCGGCAGTTGCAGGGTGTACATGCCGAACATCGACATTGCCAGCGTTACGAACAGCACACTCAGGCCGATCAGGATATACGGGTGCTGCAGGGCGGCTTGGAACTGCATCCCGGCAGAGGCAACCACCAAGCCGAGCAGGGTATAGGTCAGCGCCATGCCCTGGACGTAGATAAAGGCGAGGCGGAAGGCGCGGCCGTGGCTGAGCTGGCCGTTGCCAAGCACGATACCGCTCAGGATCGGGTACATCGGTAGCACGCAGGGGGTGAAGGCCAGACCGATCCCCAATGCCAGGAACACCAGCGGCGTCCACCACCGCTCAGCCAAATCGCTGGCGAGCCTGTCCTGCGTTGACACAGGTGCGACGGTTGCCGGTGAGGAGTCAGTACTTACTATGTTTTCGTCGGCTACCGAGGCGGCCGGCTGGCTTGCTGGCACCTGCAGGGCTGTGTTCGCGCCCGCGGCGACAGCGCTGAGCGGCACTTGGCGGATCTCCGGCGGGTAGCAGAAGCCGGCTTCGGCACAGCCCTGGTAGCGCACGGTCAGGGTATCGTTGTCGTTGGCTTGCTGCACGGGGACGGTCAGGGTCAGCGGCTCGGTGTAGATGTTGACCTCACCGAAGAACTCATCGTGGTAGGGTTTGCCGGCAGGGATGTCGATGCGGCCAAGCGAGGCCGCGTCCGAGCTCACCGAGAGCTGGTGCTGGTAGAGGTAGTAACCGGGTTTGATCTGCCAGTCGAGGTAGACCCGGTCTCCCTGCTGGGTGAAGTTGAAGCGGAAGGCTTCATCGACGGTCACAAAGGTGTTGGGGGCGCTGTTAAAGCCTGTCAACTTGAACGCTGAGGCGGGGAGGCTGAGCACCAGCAGGCTGAGCAAGGCCAGTAGCGACAGGCTCCAAGCTGAAGCTAACCGACCTGCCGCGCGATGGAGTTGTTGTCGTAATCGTGTCATAGATTCTGGCTCGTCGATGAGTTGCCCGGCCAAATAGGGTGGCAGGGAAAGAATAGCAAGTTTGGCGCAGTGAAATCGTGCGCCGTAAAGTAACTATACTCTGTCAGACCGAGTTAATCAGTGTTTGGTTTCACTTGGTTGCTTGTTGAGTGTGCCCGAGTGCATCACGCATGAAATCGGTGAAGATCTGGATGTGGGCGGGAACATAGCCCAAGCGCTGGTAGAGCATGTATATCGGGCGTGGTGGCGAGTACCAGCTTTCCATCATGGGCGAGAGTTGCCCGGAGGAAAAGGCGTCGGCCACCACATAGTTGGGCAGGCTGGCAATCCCCAAGCCTTGGATGGCGGCTTGCTTGATGCTATTGAGATCGGCAATCGCCATTCTGACCGGGGAGTTAATCCAGATGGTTTCCTGACTATTTCGCTTGTTAGTTAGTGCCCACTCGAATTCTGGCACGCTGGCGAGGCGGGCATGGTCGTTGAGCTCGTCGGGATGGGCCGGTGCGCCTTGGCTGGCGAGGTAGGCCGGGCTGGCGACTAGCACCCGCTGCGACTCGCCGATATTGGCGGCGGCGAAACTGGAATCCGGCTGCTGGCCGACCCGGAAGACTACGTCGTACTGTTCAGGGCTGTAGTCATGGTGCTGGTTGGACAGGTGGGTCAGCGACAGGGTGATCTCTGGGTATTGGGCCAGGAACTGGTTGAACAGCGGCATCAGCCGGTAGGTCAGCAGGCCGACCGGTGCAGAGACACGCAGCGCGCCCTGTGGTTGGTTGTGGCTGCTGTCGTGTAACTCGGCAGTCGCGGACTCGAGTTGTGCCAGCAGCGGCTGGCACCGTTCGAAGTAGTCCCGGCCGAGCGGGGTCAGCGACACATTGCGGCTGTCTCGGATCACCAATTGGCTGCCGAGGGTATCTTCCAACCGCTGGAGCCGCCGGCTCAGGGTGGTGGGGGGAATATCTAATGCACTGGCGGCTGCTCTGAAACTTCCGTGTTGGGCAATCGCTATCAGGGTGCGCAGGTCATCTAGCTTCATACCATTTTTGCATCGCTGCATAACACTTTTACCTCTATCACCAAGTGGCCTCAATGGCTACTATTAGCGGGCAGGCTTTCCTGTCTTGGCCTGCTCTGTAGCAAAATGAGACATGAATCCGGTCGGGATGTTGGGATTGACGTCACTACCGGAATGAGCAAATACGTCGGGAATCCGTATCTGCTCTGAGTCTTCGCCCTAGGACGGGGCGGAGACATTAATTACCATTCTAACGCTTCTTCTCGGTTCAAACCCTGAACCAAACATCGCATATTGTTATTTATATCATTTGTCTTGGCTATTGGTGCCGAGTTGCTTTCGTATACCTAAATCTATTCACTGCAAAGTGACGCATTGTTAGCGAATCTATTGCGTGTCAGCGTAAGTAACTATTTACTTTCTGCCTCAAGCCTCAAGCCTCAAGCCTCAAGCCTCAAGCCTCAAGCCTCAAGCCTCAAGCCTCAAGCCTCAAGCCTCAAGCCTCAAGCCTCAAGCCTCAAGCCTCAAGCCAATAAAAAAGGCCGCCCGTAGGCGACCTTGATAGGGAGCAATTATCCTTAATTACAGGATGATGCCACCGAATACGAAACCTAGCGCCACAGACGTTGCGATAGTTACCACACCCGGGATGAAGAATGGGTGGTTGAAGACTAGGTTACCGATACGGGTAGAGCCTGTGTCATCCATCTCAACGGCTGCAAGTAGCGTTGGGTAAGTCGGTAGTACGAATAGCGCACTTACTGCCGCGAAAGAAGCGATAGCGGTCAGCGGAGCAACACCGATAGCCAATGCAGCAGGCATTAGCGCGGTAGTGGTTGCGCCCTGAGAGTAAAGCAGCATAGAAGCAAAGAACAGAACCAGTGCTAGCATCCATGGGTAGTCGCTCAGTAGAGAGCCTGCCACTTCTTTGATGCCGTCAACGTGGCCGTTAACGAACGTAGAACCAAGCCATGCCACACCCAGTACACACACACATGCAGTCATACCTGAGCGGAATGTTGGAGCCGCTGGGATTTTCGCTGCATCGATACCGGTAGTGAACACGATAGCCGCTGCTGCCGCTAGCATGAAGGTCATGATCGCTTCGTTACGACCAAGCGCTGGGTTCTCGATCAGGCCAACAGAGCTTGAGATAGCTGCAGCGTAAGCAACAACGATCAGGATTGCACCCAAGAAGATGAAGGTGGCTTTCTTCGCTGACGCTGGGATTTCACGCTTGGTTGAACCCTGTAGCTTGATCAGGCCTTTTTCCAGACGCTCTTGGTAAACAACGTCATCTTTTAGCTCACAGCCTAGGAAGTTAGCGACGAATGCACCCACCATACAAGCAATGAAGGTTGTTGGGATACAGATAGCCAGCAGGGTTAGGTAGCCCACTCCGAGCGGTTCTAGAATGCCAGAGAAGAAGACAACCGCTGCGGAGATAGGCGATGCGGTGATCGCGATTTGAGAAGCAACAACAGCGATAGATAGCGGACGCGAAGGACGGATACCTTGCTCTTTAGCTACTTCAGCGATAACTGGAAGCGTTGAGAACGCCGTGTGACCAGTACCTGCCATTAGGGTCATCAGGTAAGTCACGATAGGTGCGTAGAAAGTAATACGCTTAGGGTTCTTACGCAGGAAGTTTTCGGCTAGTTCAACCAGCCAGTCCATACCACCGGCAACCTGCATAGCAGCGATCGCAGTGATAACAGACATGATGATAAGGATTACGTCAATTGGGATATAGCTTTGGCTTGTTGGCATACCCAACAGCAGGGAAAGCACGATAACACCGGCGCCACCTGCCAGACCAATACCAATACCACCAATTCGGGCGCCCAAGAAAATGAACGCGAGAACGACTAATAGTTCTACACCAACCATATGATTGTCCTGTCTTAAAGTTAAAAAATAAAAGGGGGAAATCTGTAGCAAAAAAGGCGGATCCTCATCCTGAAAATCCGCCGGGTTGTTTCTTGGTTAAGACTTAGTTGTAACGCTTAGCCTTGTATTCTGGGTGCATCAGGTTCTGTACCGAGAAGATGTCGTCTAGCTGCTCTTCAGTTAGAAGGCCACGCTCTAGAACGACTTCACGGACGCTCTTACCAGTTTCAGCACAGATCTTACCTACGATGTCACCTTCGTGGTGGCCAATGAATGGGTTTAGGTAAGTAACGATACCGATAGAGTTGAACACGAAGCTTTCACAGACTTCTTTGTTCACTGTGATGCCGTCGATACACTTGTCACGTAGGTTGATACACGCATTCTTCAGGATGTCGATAGACTCGAACAGTGCCTGGCCGATCACTGGCTCCATAACGTTCAGCTGTAGCTGGCCCGCTTCTGCCGCGAAAGTGATGGTTGTATCGTTACCGATGACTTTGAAGCAAACCTGGTTAACCACTTCTGGCACAACTGGGTTTACTTTTGCTGGCATGATAGAAGAGCCAGCTTGCATTTCTGGTAGGTTAATTTCGTTAAGACCAGCACGAGGACCTGAAGAAAGAAGGCGCAGGTCGTTACAGATCTTAGACAGTTTAACCGCGGTACGCTTAAGTGCACCGTGAACCATGACGTAAGCACCACAGTCAGAGGTTGCTTCGATTAGGTCTTCTGCTGGTACACATGGTAGGCCAGTTACTTCAGCTAGACGCTGAACGGCCAGCTCCTGGTAACCTGTCGCCGCGTTAAGGCCTGTACCGATAGCTGTGGCACCTAGGTTAACTTCTAGAAGTAGCTGAGCGGTGTACTGAAGGTTCTTGATTTCTTCTTTGATAAGTACGCCGAACGCGTGGAATTCCTGACCTACAGTCATAGGTACTGCGTCCTGAAGCTGGGTACGGCCCATTTTCAGTACATTAGCGAACTCTTTGTCTTTCGCATCGAAAGCACCTTTCAGGTACTCAAGTGCTTCAAGCATAGTCATGATGCTGTTGTATACCGCTACACGGAAACCAGTAGGGTAAGCACAGTTAGTAGACTGAGACTTGTTAACGTGGTCGTTCGGGTTAACGATGTCATATTCGCCTTTTTCTTTGCCCATTAGCTCAAGAGCAAGGTTGGCAATAACTTCGTTGGTGTTCATGTTGACAGAAGTACCGGCACCGCCCTGGTAAACATCTGACGGGAATTGATCCATGCACTTACCTGTTTCAAGGATCACATCACACGCCTTGATGATGTATTCGCCCACTTCTGATGGGATCACGCCCAGCTCTTTGTTCGCCATTGCCGCTGCTTTCTTGGTGAAAACCATACCGCGAACGAACTCTGGAACGTCAGAGATAGTCGTGTTAGAGATATTGAAGTTTTCTACTGCGCGTAGGGTGTGGATACCCCAGTAAGCGTCGGCTGGAACTTGGCGTTCGCCTAGTAGATCTTCTTCGATACGAGTAGCAACGTTGTTTGCCATTGCTTCATTTTTTTCTAGATCAATCATCTGAGACATGACGTAGCCTTAGTGGAATCTGCTAATTAAATTCAAATATTGAGCCAATTCTGAAACTTTAGAATCCATTCCGCAGAGAGTTTGGCTAGATGATCGTACCTGACACCTATTGTCTGCTGCCGATAATACTCCCCTTTAGGGGTAAAAACATAACCCAGATCACTTTTTTAAATGGACTGAAAACATTTGCACAGGAATGAGATCTTGCTCACAAATACTGTTAATAACTATTCTGTGCTTTATGATTAAAGATGACCAAATATGACAAAATGTGAAATCAGTGTTGGATCAACCGCAGTCGTCTTATTGTAATCAATCGTTACACTGAAACCCCACAGAAAAGAGTTGAAAAACGCCTATCAGCTCCCAATATTATCTAGAAGCGAGAGATATTTTGTGGTGTGGTCAAAACGTGCCACACTCAGGCTCTCATTATTGCTCACCAGCAAGGGGAAAACCGTGTTTCCGATTTTACTTTTTTTGTTTATCGTTGTGCCGATTGTTGAAATAGCGCTGTTCATCCAGGTCGGCGGCTTCCTCGGCCTGTGGCCGACCATGGGGCTGGTGCTGGTCACGGCGGTAGTGGGGGCTTCGTTGGTCCGCAGCCAGGGTATTGCCACGCTGATGTCGGTGCAAAATCGGTTGCAGCAAGGTGAGTTGCCTGCCCAGCAAATCGTAGAAGGGGTGATGCTGGCGGTATCGGGCGTGTTGCTGCTGACCCCGGGATTCATGACCGATGCCATGGGCATGGCGGTACTGCTGCCGGGCCCGCGTGCCTGGCTGGCCAAGCAATTGATGAGCCGGGTCAAGGTGCACGGGGTGTCATCCGGTGCCGGATTCAGTGCTGGCTTCGGTCCGGGCCAAGGGTTCGAACAACATGACCCGTTCAACCAGCAACGTGACCCGTTTAGTGGTAGTGAGCAAGATCGCCAGCAGGGTGGTGATGTGTTTGACGGCGAGTTCGAACGCAAAGACGACAAGAAGAATGACGACGACTCACCACGTCTTCATTAAGCGCGATAACGCATAGCAATAATAGACATAAAAAAGACAGCCTCGGCTGTCTTTTTTTGTTAATGCTGTTCATATTTGTTGCGGCATGTAAATGCGCTACAAAGTGAACTAGGAAATGGGTTCTGCATGCCAGCGCCGACGCAGCCGAACTGCATACAGGTAGGCAGTCAATCCGCTCACTGCATTGGCCACGGCAATACCGACAAATAGGCCTTTGGTGCCGTGAAGGGTACTGCCCAGCCAAGCCAGCGGTAGCAGCAGGGCAAACAGGCGCAGCAGGTTCCAGATCAGGGCATCAACCGGGCGGTGCATGGCGTTGAGGGCACTGATCAATAGCATGCAGACCGCTTGCAGGCCATAGCTGGCCGGGACCAACACTAGATAGTGCCACAGCTGTGACTGAACCGCCGGGTCTTGGCTGAACAGCGAAGACAGTGGCCAACTCAGCGGTACCATCATAATAAAGATCAGCAACTGAAATAGGATGGCAAAGCGCATGGCGGTAAACAAAGCGGCAAACGCGCGCTGGGGTTTATCGGCCCCGAGATTTTGTGCCATGAACGGCATCAGTGCCGATCCCAGCGCCATCATCACGGTGATTAGAATCGACTCGATCCGCATTGCCGCCCCGTAGGCGGCGACCGACGCCGTGCCCTGGATAGCCAGCAGTGCCATTAGCAAGGCGCCTGATAGCGGGTTGAGGGCGTTGGATAGCCCGGCCGGGGTACCTATTTGCAGGATTTGGCGCCAGTCGCCTACTAGGCGAGATAACTGTGGTGGCGCGACCAGCTTCTCGCGTTTGATAAGCACATGGAGCGAGCCGGCTAGGGCAAAGGCCCAGCTGATCCCGCTGGCAATAGCAGCGCCTTTCACTCCGAGTTCAGGAAACGGTCCAATACCGAAGATCAATAAGGGATCCAGCGCGCCGTTGATCGCGCCAGCAAGGATCATGATCTTGGCCGGGGTTTTGGCATCGCCGGTAGCGCGGATGGCACTGTTGCCTGCCATTGGGATCACCAGCAGTGGGATCGCCAAGTACCAGATAGACATATAATCGCTGATGATAGGCAGCAAGTCCGCCCGCGCGCCTATCAGGCTGAACAGCGGCTCGATAGTCAGCACGCCCAGGGTAGAGGCTAACACCATCATCATCACCGCCAGCAGCAGGCCGTGGGTGGTCAGCCGGGCTGCGCTGCGGGTATCGCCGCTACCGAGCAGGCGACCGATGCTGGTGGAGATGCCGACACTGATCCCCATGGTGATGCAGTTAATGGCAAAAGTGATCGGGAAGGTAAAGCTTACTGCTGCCAGCGCTTCGGTACCGAGCAGGGATATAAAAAAAGTATCGACCAGGTTGAACATCAAAATCGCCACCATGCCGAAAATCATCGGTACGGTCAGGCGCTTAAGTACATCTGGGATAGGCTCGGACAGCAGCCCGTGCTTGTCCGGCCGGCTGTCGCCAGCCTTGGTTATCTCTGGCTTGTTGTGATCTGCCATGGTCGTCTCGGGAAAAGAATGCCCGCCTACCCTAATGCAAAGAGTGTGATCGGGCAAAAAAACTGTCAGAAAATTTTGAAAAAATAGCGTCGCAGGGCTTGGGTTCTCAAAAAAAGACCCAACATGTCTATGTATCAGAAAAAGTAAATGGCCTTTCCATTTACTTTGTTAATCGTATGGATATTACCAAAATCAGGAGAGACGACCGATGAACATTCGTCCTTTACATGACCGAGTTATCGTTGAGCGCCAAGAAGTTGAATCTAAGTCTGCTGGTGGCATCGTGCTAACAGGCTCTGCTGCTGAAAAATCAACTCGCGGTAAAGTACTGGCTGTAGGCAATGGCCGCATTCTAGAGAACGGCACGGTTCAGCCGTTGGACGTTAAAGTTGGTGATACTGTGATCTTTGCTGAAGGCTACGGCACGAAGACTGAAAAGATCGACGGTAAAGAAGTCCTGATCATGTCTGAAAACGACATCATGGCAATCGTTGAATAATCCGTTCACCTCGAATATAGAATTAAGAAAGGAAGAAAGACATGGCTGCAAAAGACGTTAAATTTGGTAACGACGCACGTATCAAAATGCTAGAAGGTGTCAACGTTCTGGCTGACGCAGTAAAAGTAACCCTGGGCCCTAAAGGCCGTAACGTGGTACTGGACAAGTCATTCGGTGCTCCGACTATCACTAAAGATGGTGTATCAGTTGCGCGTGAAATTGAGCTGGAAGACAAGTTCCAGAACATGGGCGCACAAATGGTTAAAGAAGTGGCTTCGCAAGCGAACGACGCGGCGGGTGACGGTACTACAACGGCAACCGTTCTGGCGCAAGCTATCGTCAACGAAGGCCTTAAAGCCGTGGCTGCGGGCATGAACCCAATGGATCTGAAGCGCGGTATCGACAAAGCCGTTGTTGCTGCGGTTGAAGAGCTAAAAGCGCTGTCTGTGCCATGTGCAGACACCAAAGCGATTGCTCAGGTTGGTACTATCTCTGCTAACTCTGACGCGACTGTGGGTAACATCATTGCTGAAGCGATGGAAAAAGTAGGCCGTGATGGCGTTATCACGGTTGAAGAAGGCCAGGCGCTACACGATGAGCTAGACGTAGTTGAAGGTATGCAGTTCGACCGTGGCTATCTGTCTCCTTACTTCATCAACAACCAGGAAGCGGGCAGCGTTGATCTGGAAAACCCATTCATCCTGCTAATCGACAAGAAAGTATCGAATATCCGCGAGCTGCTACCAGCACTTGAAGGTGTAGCTAAGGCGTCTCGTCCACTGCTTATCATTGCAGAAGACGTTGAAGGTGAAGCACTGGCAACGCTAGTTGTGAACAACATGCGCGGTATCGTGAAAGTCGCTGCGGTTAAAGCACCTGGTTTCGGTGACCGCCGTAAAGCCATGCTACAAGACATCGCGGTACTAACTGCTGGTACAGTGATTTCTGAAGAAATCGGCCTTGAGCTAGAAAAAGTTCAGCTTGAAGATCTTGGTCAGGCAAAACGTATTTCTATCACTAAAGAAAACACCACTATCATCGACGGTACTGGCGAAGAAGAAATGATTGCCGGCCGCGTTGCTCAAATCCGCCAGCAAATCGAAGAAGCCACTTCAGACTACGACAAAGAGAAACTACAAGAGCGCGTTGCTAAGCTAGCAGGCGGTGTTGCAGTGATCAAAGTCGGTGCTGCGACTGAAGTTGAAATGAAAGAGAAGAAAGACCGCGTTGAAGATGCCCTGCACGCAACCCGTGCTGCGGTAGAAGAAGGCGTAGTGGCTGGTGGTGGTGTTGCCCTTATCCGTGCGGCATCTAAAGTTGTAGACCTACAGGGTGACAACGAAGAGCAGAACGTAGGTATCCGTGTTGCACTACGTGCCATGGAAGCGCCTATCCGTCAAATCACCAAGAACGCCGGCGACGAAGAGTCTGTAGTGGCAAACAACGTGAAAGCGGGTGAAGGTAACTACGGCTACAACGCTGCGACTGGCGAATACGGCGACATGATTGAAATGGGTATCCTAGACCCAACAAAAGTCACCCGTTCTGCGCTGCAGTTCGCGGCTTCTGTTGCTGGCCTGATGATCACTACTGAAGCGATGGTAACAGACCTACCACAGAAAGACGCTCCTGCAATGCCTGATATGGGCGGCATGGGCGGCATGGGTGGCATGGGCGGTATGATGTAGTGCGACAAGCGTCGCGCTGACCGTTCCTTGGCATACAGTGCCAAGGTGAGTGGAAATATTGTTTATATATAACCACTCTAGTTTGCTCCACGAGGATGTAACGGCAACGCTCTTCCCAAGAGCTCCTCGATAATTTACACCCGGTGAGAAATCACCACTAATTGAACGAGCCAGTCCAACTGGCTCGTTTAATCCCAAAGTGTTCAAGAGCCTATCTTGAGCATCCTCTCAAAAACTTCTTTCTCGGAAGTAGGTACTCTATTGCCTACGAAAAGCAAGAAACCCATCAATAATAACGGTCATCCGACTAAAGCTTGTATTCGTATTGTCTTACTCTCATTAATTTTGAGTTGATAAGACCAACTTTGTAGCAAGTTGTAGCCTAGGGATAGTGCGAGTCTGGTAACGGACTGGTGTGAAGCATCCTGACAATGTACCCCCTGCAAAGGTGCTATTCCTGCGTGAGCAGAATAGTAGATATCGATAATGACAATCGATTGAGGGGCTAGGCTCAGCTATACGGTTAACGTAAGTGAACTGTTGATAAACAACGTCAGCCGCAATGAGCGAAACGTCTTTGATACGCTCTAACCAAAAGGTATGTGGACAGGTTTTTCCTTTTACATCTGGGAAAACGCTACTGTAGTGCCACCGTTGAATAGACAGAACCTAACTAGCTGTTTGTATGAATATAAGAACTTGGTAAGCCCTACTGTTTGCCAGAAATGGCAGGGAAGTCGCAAGGCAACCTGATGAGCAAGAGGGTAAAGGAGGAAAGAAAAAGCGAATGTTTTACTGTAATGGTAAAAATAGAGGTTCAAAATTTGCCTCACGTGAAAACGGGCAGACTTCTTTCTGGTCTTTAATCGTGTGAAAGCATGTAAAGCCGCTAACAAGCGCCTAGGCGCCTAAAACTAATCAAACCCTTATGGGATGAAGAGTACTTTATCCCGTAAGGGATCATTGTGCCTTCTTTCTGTGGGATTGGTTATACCTACATGGAGAAAAGCAAGATGAGTAAAACTTCGGTAATACCTGCGTTCTCCCACTCGGCGGATGATTGGCACAGTATCAACTGGGAGCTAATGAATCAGAGAGTGAAGGGGCTACAGGTAAGGATCGCGAAAGCAACGCTGAAATCAAATTGGAGACAAGTAAAGCAATTACAACGCATGTTAACTCATTCGTTCGCTGCCAAAGTGCTCGCCATTAGGCGAGTCACAGAGAACCGTGGAAAGAGCACTACTGGTGTAGATGGAGAAATCTGGAATACACCTGCCTTGAAGTGGGATGCAATAAACACGCTAAAGCGAAAAGGCTATAAGCCTAAACCTCTCAAGCGAGTTTATATTCCCAAAGCCAATGGCAAACTGAGGCCGCTGGGGATTCCGACAATGCGCGACAGAGCGATGCAGGCACTATACCTGCTAGCACTTGAGCCTGTTTCAGAATCTACAGCGGACAGGAATAGCTACGGCTTTCGTCCTCATCGTTCTTGTGCTGATGCTATCGAACAATGCTTCGTAAACCTCAGCCGGAAATCAAGTGCTCAATGGGTACTGGAAGGGGATATCAAAGGGTGTTTTGACCATATCAGTCATAACTGGCTTATCGATAATATCCCTATGGATAAATCGATACTCAGAAAGTGGCTGAAAGCTGGGTTCATGGAATCAGGAAAACTTAGTCCGACTGACGCTGGTACACCTCAAGGGGGAATTATTTCACCCGTACTAGCGAATATGGCTTTGGATGGACTAGAAACAGTGTTGGAATCCCGCTTCGGGAAGAAAAACACCAAAGCTAGTTATAAAACTAAAGTTAACTACGTACGTTATGCCGACGACTTCATTATCACTGGGATCTCGAAAGAGTTACTAGAGACAGAAGTATTGCCATTAGTGAAAGCCTTTATGGCCGAGCGAGGGCTTCAACTTTCTGAAGAGAAGACGTTGATAACAAACATAGAAAAGGGCTTTGATTTTCTGGGGCAGAATGTACGTAAATACGATGGCAAGATGTTAATCAAACCATCGAATAAAAACGTTAAGACCTTTCTGCAAAGTATACGAGAGTACCTCAATAGCCATAAAACGGTGCCAGCTAGGGCAGTCATTGCCAAGCTAAACCCGATGATCCGAGGATGGTGTAACTACCATCGGTGGATATGTGCTAGCGAGACATTCAAATATATTGATTACAGAATCTGGAAAATGCTTTGGCAATGGTGCAAGCGAATCCACTTAAATCGCAGAAAACGCTGGATTAAAGAGAAATACTTTAAAACAGTAGGTGATAGAAACTGGGTATTTAGCGCACCGAAACCAAATGGGGAAGGCGGACACTATCGCTTGCTGAGTGCTGCGAGGGTGAAAGTCGATAAGCATGTGAAAATTCGGGCACTAGCGAATTGTTACCTACCAGAAGACGAACAATACTTTGAGCGTTTGAAGGTGCAAAGATTGAAAAAATCCTTGGCGGGCAACATGAAGCTCTGGAAGATTGCAATCAGGCAAGATTACAAATGTGCGATATGTAATCAGTCATTTCATTGGGAAGATAATTGGGATGTACACCATATTATCCGACGAGTGGACGGCGGGTCTGATAATAGCTCGAACCTCATGATGTTGCATATTAATTGTCATAGGCAGATCCATGGTATAACTTAGTTCATAACACCTATGAGCCCTAGAAGTTAACTATGGAAGCTAAAAATAAATCACAACAAGGACTTAAGCTGATAGAAGAAGCCGTTTTGCAGTTCATCGCAGAACACCCTAACGGGGTTAGCAATGCAACTATTGCTGATGAATTGGGATTACAGTCCGATATAGCGGGGAAGCATAAGAATTACCTATCTTGGTCAATTCTTGGCAATCTAGTTAATCGAGGCTTAGTGATAAAAAATGGTTCTAGGCATGATGCAAAGTACTTGGCTCGTGATTAGTTGCTGGTTCACACCTGTGAACTTATAAAGGCTTGAGCCGTATGCGGGGAAACTCGCACGTACGGTTCTTAGGGGGCGGTGGCGCAGTAATGCGTCGCTGCTACCCGACATACCCCTATCTCACTGAGATAGATATAAAATTTGAAAACGGAGGCGAAAGCCTCCGTTTTTTTATGGCTGGAAAAGGCAATATCATCTTGTAGGGACGTATTTTTCCCATGACGGGCTTGTCAGGAAAAAAGCTCAGAAAGCTGTACATAGTATATATTGTATAATATCAATAGCTTATGAGCGTTGGGTTTATCTTGGGTGAACAGGGTTGAGATTGCTTTGCTTTTTGGTGTCCAGCACGCAAAAAGCTGAACGCGTGAGACTTAAGGGAGGGGATCGCTGAGGCTTCTTGAGCGTGAGTGCTTGACGCTGAAAGGCAAAGCAAATGGCCTGCCTAGGTTCACTTGGCAAAAAGCCAGGGAAGCTGTACGCAAAATAAAACCCTTCATATCAACAGCTTACGTTTGATTATTGGCGGGATTTTATGGCGCCTGATTTTGAGCTGCTTTTGGCTGTTGTTTTGGCAAAAAGCTGTACGAGTGAAAGCGGCTTTTTCCCGTCTTTCTGCTGGAAAATGGCGAAAACAGCAGAAATGAGTTTGTCAGGGAAAAAGCCGAAAAAGCTGAACAATTATTTATGTCTTTACAATCAAGCGTTTGAGCTCAAATTAAGAGGTTGGGGATACAGGTGGTCAAACCGCTCACAAAAAAGCAGTTTGAGAGCCCTATTGCTGTACATCCTGGTTGGCTGCTGCCTCTTGCCGATTGCGATTGGATTTTTCTAAAACATGTTCCTCTGGGCTGGGCTCTCCCGTTGCCGCTATGGCCTCGGCTGCGCTCTTCGCCACATCCTGCCTGTCATCTCCTTCCTGGCGGTGGCGTTTGACCCTCTTCAGTTGGCGCCGGTCGCTCAGGTGGGCGTGGACACCTTTGCGTAATACACGCAGGCTATTTTCCAGCTTATCGACGCCGAGCAAAATCGCCACCACGATACCGGTCATGAGCACTGCCGTCTGGCCGTAGCCCAGACCAATGGTGATCCCGAGGGCGGCCAGCATCCATACCACGGCCGCCGAGGTGACGCCATGGATTTGCCCGTCCCGGGTCATCATCACACCGGCGCCCAAAAAGCCGATACCGGTGATCACCTGTGCCATGACCCGGGAAATGTCGGCGTTGTTGGTCGATAACGTCTCACCCAGGGTGATGAAAAAATAGGTTCCCATGATGATTAAGGTTGAGGTGCGGATCCCGACCGGTTTGCCCCTGATCTGGCGTTCCACCCCAATCACCGTACCGCAAATGGCGCATTGCAAAAGGGCTGGCCAGGCAAAGGGCGTAATATCAAGCCACATAACCGTTGTCGCTCCTGTCTTTGAATGTGTTGGCTGATGAAAAAAGCAGCCCGGGAGCTGCTTTTCATCTGAGTTCTCTGTATGCCGCAGGCGAGAGGGAATTACTGGTGAGAATTGCGGCGGCTTTTTTTGCCGGCATTTTTCTCGATGTATTCCACAATCATCCCGGCGATGTCTTTGCCGGTCGCCCCTTCAATACCTTCCAGGCCCGGAGAGGAGTTGACTTCCATCACCAATGGCCCGCGGTTGGAGCGCAGCAAGTCAACACCGGCAACGCTGAGTCCCATGGCTTTGGCGGCCGCCACGGCGGTTTTGCGCTCTTCCGGGGTAATGCGGATTAATGATGCACTGCCACCGCGGTGTAGGTTGGAGCGGAACTCGCCTTCTGCGCCCTGGCGCTTCATTGCGGCAATCACCTTGTCGCCGATAACAAAACAGCGGATGTCGGCACCACCGGCTTCCTCGATGAACTCCTGCACCATGATATTGGCTTTGAGCCCCATAAAGGCTTCAATCACACTCTCGGCGGCCTTTTGCGTCTCGGCCAATACCACACCAATGCCCTGGGTGCCTTCCAGCAGTTTGATCACCAGCGGCGCACCGCCGACCATTTTGATCAGATCCGGCACATCGTCGGGTTTGCTGGCAAAGCCGGTAATTGGCATGCCGACGCCCTTGCGGCTGAGTAACTGCAGCGAGCGCAGCTTGTCCCGAGAACGCGAAATCGCAATCGATGGGTTCACCGAGAACACATCCATCATTTCGAACTGACGCAGTACCGAACAGCCGTAAAAGGTAATATCCGCACCGATACGCGGAATAATGGCGTCAAAGCCCGTCAGATCTTGGCCTTCGAAGTGAATCGACGGCTTGACCGAGTTGATATTCATATAACAACGCAGCGCGTTGATGATCACAGCTTCGTGGCCGCGCTGTTCAATGGCTTCCCGCAGGCGGCGGGTTGAGTACAGGTTTTCGTTCTGGGAGAGAATGCCAATTTTCATTGCGTTACTCATTAATAAGGTGATGGATTGCCTGCAGGGCGTGAAGTTTGGCTGCCTTCCTCGCCAGCAGATTGGAGCGCGACTATGCGCTTACTTGGTTTAAAAAGCGAGCGATTTGACGATGATCTTTTTTAATCGCATCCATCAAATAATTTTCTCAATCCGATACTAATTTACCTACTGTGTTCGTTTTTGTTGCGTGGGTTTTCCTGGCAGAAAGCGCGAAAAGCTGTACATGATAATAAGTTATTTAATATCAGTTACTTATCTGCTTGCCTTTGATTTTAACATGGCTGGTCAAATACTTGCTCATGTTTTATCTGCACATGACAGGGTTTGCTGTACGCTTTGCGGGTTTTGACCGAAAATGAGACCTTTTTGGTTGTTGTGAGCTTGCCGGTAAAAAAGCCAGAAAAGCTGTACATAATTAAACTCTTTAAAAACAACAGCTTACAATGTTTATGGTGAGCACTGTCTTGAAGGTTGGTTTTGAGCACCTAAAAGGTGGATGTTTGTTGTTTTGCTGTACGGTTTGGGCGGTTAGCAACGTGAGGGACGACTGCAGTACACAACGGCACTGCAGTAGGT
Source organism: Photobacterium gaetbulicola Gung47 (assembly GCA_000940995.1). NCBI lineage: Bacteria > Pseudomonadati > Pseudomonadota > Gammaproteobacteria > Vibrionales > Vibrionaceae > Photobacterium > Photobacterium gaetbulicola. The sequence continues at coordinate 78,844 of CP005974.1, read as the reverse complement.
GACAGAAAAGTATGTGCTGCGCTAAGGGTTACTCGAGGTGCAAATCCAACGGGGTCTTGCTGCGGCGGCCGCCGATTTCGCGGGTCAGTTTCGGCACCATATAGCCCGACACATTCTCCATCAGGCCAGCCATCAGCTGGCGAGCAGCGTGGTCGTCGACCATGAAGTGCGCCGCACCCTGGACTCTATCTAATACATGGAGGTAGTAGGGCAGGATACCCGCATCAAACAGCGCCTCGCTGAGCAGGGTCAGGGCTTCGACGTTGTCGTTGACACCTTTTAGCAGCACCCCTTGATTGAGCAGCGTGACATCGGCCTGCTTGAGCCCCTGCATCGCCTGCTTTAATTCCCTATTGATCTCGTTGGCATGGTTGATGTGCGTTACCAGTACGGTCTGTAGGCGGCTCTGAGCCAGCATTTGGCATAGCTCTGGGGTGATGCGTGATGGCAGTACCACCGGCAGGCGGGAGTGGATACGTAGCCGCTTGATATGCGGAATGGCACTGATGGCATCGATCAGCCAGGCCATTTCGCTGTCTTTAGCCATTAGCGGATCGCCGCCAGACAGAATGATTTCGTTGATTTTCGGTTGGGCGGCAACATAGTCCAGCGCGACTTGCCAGTTGCGCTTGCCGCCCTGGTTATCCTGATAGGGGAAGTGGCGGCGGAAGCAATAGCGGCAATTGACCGCACAGCCGCCTTTGACAATCATCAGTGCCCGGTTCTGGTACTTGTGCAGCAGGCCGGGAATGGCGTTGTCCTGCTCCTCGAGCGGATCTTGCGAGTAGCCCGGGTGAACCTCGAACTCTTCAGCTAGTGGCAATACCTGTCGCAATAACGGGTCGTGGGGGTTGCCAACTTCCATTCTTTCGACAAAGCTCAAAGGGACACGCAGCGCAAATAACTTCCGGGCCGCCAAGCCTTCTGCCCACGGGGTGGGATCGATTTTCAGGCTATTTAGCAGTTGAATCGGATCAGAAATCGCATTAGCAAGATCATTCAGCCAGTTTTGCTCAACAGATGAGGCGTTTCGGGTTATTATGTGCGGCATTAAATACAACTCGAAGATGTTAAGAGGATAAAAATGGCGTCTTTCAGCACCAATGAATTCCGCGGCGGAATGAAAATTATGCTAGATAATGAACCATGTGTCATTATCGAAAACGAATTTGTTAAGCCAGGCAAAGGCCAGGCGTTCAACCGCGTTAAAATCCGTAAGCTGCTTTCAGGCAAGGTACTGGAGAAGACTTTCAAGTCTGGTGAAAGCGTTGAAGCTGCAGACGTAATCGATACTGATCTTGATTACCTATACAACGACGGTGAGTTCTACCACTTCATGAACAGCGAGACGTTCGAGCAGATCGCTGCAGACGCAAAAGCGGTAGGTGACAACGCGAAGTGGTTGGTAGAAAACGACTCGTGCACGCTAACACTTTGGAACGGCAACCCAATCGCCGTGACGCCACCGAACTTCGTTGAGCTTGAAGTGACTGAAACCGATCCTGGCCTGAAGGGTGATACCCAGGGCACAGGTGGTAAGCCGGCAACGCTATCAACCGGTGCGGTAGTACGTGTACCTCTGTTCATCGCTATCGGTGAAGTGATCAAGGTTGACACTCGTTCAGCTGAATATGTTGGCCGTGTGAAGTAATTCGCTTTCGGTTGTATAAAGAGGTCGCCTAGGCGGCCTTTTTTATTTTTTAAACAAACACTTTGTGTAAATTTCAGCGCGCTTTTTGACCTGCGTTGGATTCAATGCGGTAAGTGCATTGTTTTGCTTTTATTTGTGCCTGCTATTTCATACCCTGAACCATACAGTGGAATAATAACAAGTTGGTTTAGGGAATATGGATTTTAAGCCTGAGGCGCAGAGTGCGCTCAAGAAAAAAGTGTCATTGCCCGTGGTTGGCGGCATCCTCGGGGCCGCTGCGTTGTTCGGCCTGGTCAATAACTCCGTGCTGATGACGGACGCAGGGTACACCTATGTGCACCAGAACAACCTGACCGGGGATCTGGATGTGTTCAACCAGCCCGGTATCCATTTTAGGATGCCGTTCTTGTCGAAAATCACTAAGTATGATCAGGTGATCACCGTCTCCTACGGCAATACCACCGGCGAGGATTTCTACCAGCGCCTACCGGCTATCCAAGTGCGCTTTGCCGATACCTATGTCGGTGAAATCCCGGTGACTTTCCGCTTCAAGTTATCGCAAGATCCGGAATCGATTATCAAGATGCACCGGGAGTTCCGCAACAACAGCAACCTGATTGATGCCCTGCTGGTGAAAAACGCCCGTAATGTGACCGTCATTACTGCCACCCAATACACCGGTGAGGAGTTTTTCCAGGGCGGATTGAACCAGTTTAAGTCCAAGTTGGGCGACCAGCTGCGTGACGGCATTTACATGACCGAGCGCCGCCAGGTCGAGGTCGAGCAGATTGATCTGGCGCCGGTCGGGGTGAACCAGAATAACTCCAATCAACTTCAGCGCACCCAGCAGCTGGTATGGAAGACGGTGCCGATGCTCGATGCCCAGGGTAACCCGAAGCGTCAGGACAACCCATTGCGCCAGTACGGTATTGCCGTGACCCAGGTAACGATTGGCGATCCCAAACCCGAGGGGCAGCTGGACAAGCTGCTGACCGACAAGAAGCGTTTGGTTGCAGACCGTATCCGTGCTATCCAGGAGCAGGAGACCTCGAAGGCACAGGCGGAGACCGAGCAGCTGCGCAAGGAAATCCAGCGTACCCGTGAAGTACAGGATGCCCAGCGCAACAAGGAGCTGGCGATTATTGCCCAGCAGAAGGAGGTCGAGGTCGCCCGCCAGATCGCTGAGCGGGAGATTGTCGAGGTCGAGAAGAATAAGCGATTAGCGGAAGTGGACAAGGAAAAAGAGCTGGCGATTGCCGAGGCAAACCTGGCTATCCAGAAAGCCAATGCCCTGTCGGCAGAGTACGAAGCCAAGGCGATTTTGGCCAAAGGACGGGCGGAAGCCGAAATCCTCAAAGCCAAATACGATGCCTATGGCGCCAACCGTGATGTTTATTTGGCTGAGCTGAACCGTGACGTCTCAACTGCCTTGTACAATAACCTGAAGAACTACCAGGTGGAGATGCCGAAAAACTATTTCGGCGGTGAGGGCGGCAAGATGACCACGAATCTGGATGTGATCACCGGCTTTGGCGCGTTGGGAATTTTGGAGCAGAGCGAGAAGCTGGCAAACCAAGCTAAGCCATAACGGACTCTTTCTATAGGCATAAAAAAAGCACCGCTAGGCGGTGCTTTTTTCGTTTCGCATCACGATTAGATCATGAAAACGAAAATCACAGCTAGCGCAGACACTAGGAATGCCGCTGCGTAGCATGCTACTTTACCTGCCACACCCGTGTGGAATTTCAGGTCGTGCATACCGTGGTGCAGACGGTGCATCGCGTGCCACATTGGCAGAGCCAGGGTCGCGATAGTAAACAGTGCACCGATGAAGCTGGTTACGAAGCCAGAAACGCGCTCGTAGCTCATTGCTTCAGCGTCTAGCATACCCAGTGGGACCATGATACCCAGTACCAGTACGGTCACAGGTGTTAGCATTGCAAACCAAGTACCGCCAGCACCGAACAGACCCCACCATACTGGTTCGTCAGAACGTTTAGGATTTAGATTAACCACGTGGCTCTCCTTAAACTAGAACTAGTACGAACAGTGAAATTGCAGCAACCGCAGCCCACTGAGATAGAACAACAACTTTCTTATCCAGCGTTTTGCCTTTCAGTTTGATAGGCATCACCTGAGGCATCATGCTGAAGAAAGTCTGAGCGTGGAACAGGCTACCCAACAGTGCCAGCACGTTCAGGATAACAACGACTGGGTTCGCCATGAACTCAAGCCAGCCGGCCCATGCTTCAGGGCCTTTCACTAGGCTACCTAGACCGAAAGTCAGGCAGATAGTGAAGAAGATCAGTGGTAGTACAGTTGCTTCACGAACCATGTAGAAGCGGTAGAAAGGATGATCCTTCCACCAAGTGCGCTTCATTTCGCGAACGTAAGGTTTACGATTGCTCATCCTTATGCCTCCTGAGGTTTCATCATGGCGATAACGAAATCTTTAGAAGATTCCACTTTGCCTTGGTTAACCGCTGCTGCTGGGTCTACGCTCTTCGGACAAACCTCAGAACAGTAGCCAACAAACGTACAGCCCCATGCACCGTTTTCACCGTTGATCAGCTTCATACGCTCATCAGAACCGTTGTCACGGCTGTCTAGGTTGTAGCGGTGTGCCAGGGTAAGTGCTGCAGGGCCGATGAACTCAGGGTTCAGACCGAACTGAGGACATGCTGCGTAGCAAAGGCCACAGTTGATACAACCTGCAAACTGCTTGTACTTCGCCATTTGCTCTGGCGTCTGGTTGTTTGGACCGTCTTCTGGCTTGCGATCGTTGCCGATGATGTATGGCTTGATAGCTTCTAGGCGCTCGATGAACGGCGTCATGTCTACCACAAGATCTTTCTCGATAGCGAAGTTAGACAGCGCCTCGATTTTCAGGCCGTTCGGGTAGTCACGCAGGAAGGTCTTACAGGCCAGTTTTGGCACCTTGTTGACCATCATGCCGCAAGAACCACAGATTGCCATACGGCAAGACCAGCGGTAAGCCAGATCTTTGTCTAGGTTGTCCTTGATGTAACCCAGGGCATCAAGCACAGACATAGTTTCGTTAAACGGTACTTCGAACATTTCGAAGTATGGTTCTGCATCTTTCGCTGGGTCATAACGCAGAATTTCTACTTTTTGGATGCGATTGTCTGACATTACGCCTGCTCCCCTTTCTTCGCTGCCGCTTCGGCTGCTTCTTTCGCTGCCGCTTCTTCTGCCGCTGCACCGTATAGACGGGCTTTTGGCTGAGACTTGGTGATTGTTACGTCGCTGTACTCGATACGAGGTGCGTCGTCACCGTTGTAGAACGCCAGTGTGTGTTTCAGGAAGTTCACGTCGTCACGCTCAGTGCAGCCATCGTCAAGACGCTGGTGAGCACCGCGAGACTCTTTACGCTGAATCGCAGAGTGAGCCATCGCTTCTGCAACTTCAAGGCCGTAACCTACTTCGATTGCGTATAGCAAGTCAGTGTTGAAGACCTTGCCTTTGTCTTTGATGCTGATGTTCTTGAAGCGAGCACGCAGTTCGGCCAGCTTGTCGATAGTTGCCTGCATCAGGTCTTCTTGGCGGTAGATACCACAGCCCGCTTCCATGGAGTGACCCATTTCAGTACGGATGTCAGCCCAGTTCTCGTCGCCTTCTTGTGCCATTAGGGCATCAATGCGGTCCTGAACAGCCTGAACCTGTGCAGTGATCGCTGCATCGTTCCAGCCTTTGAATTCTTCAGCGCGTTTAGCCGCACCTTCACCGGCTAGACGACCGAATACCACAAGCTCAGCCAGTGAGTTAGAACCTAGACGGTTAGCACCGTGCAGGCCTACAGAAGAACATTCACCCACGGCGAATAGGCCCTTGATGCGTGTTTCGTTGTGCTTGTCAGTCTCGATACCACCCATGGTGTAGTGAACCGTTGGACGGATTGGGATCGGCTCTTTAGCAGGGTCAACGTTAACGTAAGCTTTTGCTAGCTCACAGATGAACGGTAGACGCTCGTGCAGGTACTCTTCACCCAGGTGGCGAAGGTCAAGGTGTACCACGTCACCCAGTGGGTGCTTGATGGTGTTGCCTTTCTGCAGCTCGTGCCAGAATGCCTGGGAAACTTTGTCACGAGGACCTAGTTCCATGTATTTGTTCTTCGGTTGGCCAACTGGTGTTTCAGGGCCCATGCCGTAGTCTTGTAGGTAACGGTAGCCGTTCTTGTTGACGATGATACCGCCCTCACCACGACAACCTTCGGTCATCAGGATACCTGTGCCTGGTAGGCCAGTTGGGTGGTACTGAACGAACTCCATGTCACGCAAAGGAACACCGTGGCGGAAGGCCATAGCCATACCGTCACCGGTTACGATGCCGCCGTTGGTGTTACAGTTGTAAACGCGGCCAGCACCACCTGTTGCAAGAACAACAGACTTCGCTTTAATGCAGATCAACTCACCTTCGGCCATGTGGATAGCCACAAGACCCTGCACTTCACCTTCTTCAACCAGTAGGTCTACAACAAAGTATTCGTCGAAACGCTTGATTTGATCGTATTTGATAGACGTCTGGAACAGGGTGTGCAGCATGTGGAAGCCGGTTTTATCCGCGGCAAACCATGTGCGCTCAACCTTCATACCACCGAAGCGGCGTACGTTCACGTCACCATTTTCTTTACGGCTCCAAGGACAACCCCATTGCTCTAGCTGGGTCATCTCGCGGGTCGCGTTTTCTACGAAATATTCAACAACGTCCTGTTCACATAGCCAGTCACCACCGCCAACGGTGTCGTTGAAGTGGTTGTCCAAGCTATCCTCATCCTTGATGACGGCAGCGGAGCCACCCTCTGCAGCTACGGTATGAGAGCGCATTGGGTAAACTTTAGAAATAAGAGCAATTTCCAAGTCTGGGTTTGCTTCAGCAGCAGCGATGGCAGTACGAAGACCTGCACCACCCGCGCCGATTACAGCGATATCTGTGGTAATTGTTTTCACAGCTATCCTCCGGAGGTAAGACGATAAAATTTAAAAAAGTACGCCTGAGCGTACTTAACCTTGAAATCCTAAAGGCATTCTATGAAACAATATCGATAGAAAATTTGATTTAGACGCAGCTTTTTAAATGAAATAGCCCAAAAGTATAAGGGGATTACATAAAGTGTGATAATTGTCACAATTTGTAATGTTTTATGGTTGTTAATTAAACGAAATGAAATGTGTTATTTGTTTCTGGCTCATTAATGGCGTGTTTCGGGTATACTTGCTAAGTAGCTAATAAAGAACAGGTTATTGAGCGGGTAAATGTTTGCTTTGGCGGTGAATGTTGTTTTAATGCGACTTTTGTGGTTATTTTGTTGTGGTGGTGTTTCTTGTTATCGATTGTTTTGCGAATGATTTGATAGCCCGTTGAACAGGGTTTTTCATAATATGTCATATTCCATTCACCCTCTAACGGCTTGCCCGTCTACTGGAGCGAATAGCGCTGTGAGCCGGCGGGGAATGGGGTAAAATAGCCCTTCAATCCACCCAACCATTTTTCAGGCTATGACTACCCATTGGCAACCAACAGCCCCTCTTGGCCGCCTCAAGCAACGAGCGGCGATCCTGGCGACGATCCGCGATTTCTTCGCTCTGCGTGAGGTGATGGAAGTCGATACCCCGGCGATGAGCCAGGCAACGGTGACCGACATCCATCTTCACACCTTCCAGACGACCTTTGTCGGCCCGGGTTATGCCGACGGTCAGCAGCTATACCTGATGACCAGTCCTGAGTTCCACATGAAGCGCTTGCTGGCGGCTGGAAGCGGGCCTATCTATCAGATTTGTAAGTCATTCCGTAATGAAGAGTCGGGGCGTTTCCACAACCCGGAATTCACCATGCTGGAGTGGTACCGCCCGGGCTTCGATCACCATGCACTGATGGACGAGATGGATGACTTGCTGCAATTGGTACTGAAATGTGATGCCGCCGAGCGAATGACCTACCAGCAAGCCTTTGTTGAGGTGCTGGGCGTCTGCCCGCTGGAAGGAAGTATGGCTGATCTGAAGGTTGTCGCTGCTGGGTTGGGGCTGGCCGATATCGCCGAGCCCGAGCAGGACCGCGATACCTTGTTGCAGTTGCTGTTCAGTGTGGGTGTCGAGCCGAACATTGGCCAGCAAAGCCCGGTCTTTGTCTATGACTTCCCGGCTTCTCAGGCGGCACTGGCCCAGATCAACCCGCAGGACAGTCGGGTTGCCGAGCGCTTTGAGGTGTACTTCAAGGGCGTTGAGCTGGCCAATGGCTTCCACGAGCTGTCCGATGGCGACGAGCAGCTGTCCCGATTCGAAGAAGATAACCGTAAGCGCGAGAAAATGGGACTGGCACCCCAGCCAATCGACATGCACTTGGTGTCGGCATTGCGTGCCGGGTTCCCGGATTGTGCTGGAGTCGCTTTGGGCGTGGATCGTTTGATCATGCTGTCGCTGGGCGTGGATCATATTGATCAAGTCAGTGCGTTTCCGATCACCATAGCCTAAATGCTGATCTTGAGGCTGGGCTGCATATCCTAGCTGTTTTGCGAACAGCCAGACCAATGAACCGCGCGGCAAGATTGCCGCGTGGTTTGTTTCTGCAGGCAGAAAAGGTTCATATATCTGGTGGCAGGAGGGTATCGCTGCCGCGGCCAAAGCTGGGGGAACAGCCAGTATTGCGAGTGTTATCGTATCTCTCTTGTTTTGGCGTTGTCGCAGGGTAGGATTCCAAGGCGCCTTAACCAAACAGGTCAAATCATAATCAAATCACACTTTAAATGCAAATGGTTATCACTTGCGGTTGGTGGTATCAGTATCAACCTAGTTCCCAGCTCCGCCATGAGAGCCCCGAGCCACGCTGCGGCAGGGGGCGCTGACGAGTGTGTAGCCGCAACAGCGCCGGTTATCGTGGCAATGCACCAAGGTTAGGCGTTTATTCCAGCACAACCCGGGCATTGAGCGGCTGCAGCGGGCGGGCATTGTCGCCCATAACGTTGTGCAAGCTGTCGATTTGCTGCGCGCTACTGGTTTGGGCTTCACGCATGACAAACCAGCGCACCCCTTCGCTGCACGGTGGGGTGGTCAGCGAGCCGCTGAAGCGGTAATACTCACGCTCCCTCGGCAGCAGATCCGCCGGGTTCAGGACGTTGTCGAGTGGTACGGTTTGGTTTTTTTCGGGAACGGTTGCCAGCAGGCCATCGAAAGCCTCGTTGCCCCTAGGACCTGTCTTGAACATCGCGGCGACCACTGCCAGTTGGCCCTCGGCATTGGCATGGACAAAATGCACCTCAAGCGGGAATTGCTTGCCGGCAATAAAGTTTTCCGACGGGGTATGGAAGTGGAACTGCTGGAGATCGAAGGTTTGGCCGTCGATGATCAACTGGTTCTTGCCCTCGACATTGGCCTGCACGGTATGGCCGTTGTTGATCACCTCACGGACCTTGCCCTGGTAGTCGATATGCAGCGGGGCCAGCTCCGCCTTGATGGTACGCTTGATATCGATCGGGGTCTGGTTGGCTCCCTCGCCGCAGGTGGTAAAGTGTTTGCCCCAGTGATCAACGCCGTGCTCTCCCGTATAGCTCCAGTCCGCCGCTTGGGCATTGGTCAGTGATGCCGCCGCCATGGTGAGCAGTAGGGCTTTGAAAGGCCATGGTTTCATGTTCGATCCTCGCTGTATGTTCTGTTTAATTCGCCTCCGTGCATAGTGTAGTGGTTGCGGGCGACTGTGGAGGGGAAGGCGTCGGAATTGGCAGCCATATCCAGTAATGGAGAAAAAAGCGGAGGGGAAATGAAAACCTATTTTTTGGATTTGCGAGGTAACAGGCAAAAAGAAAGCCACCCGGCAGGGCGGCTTTGGAAAGTAAGAACAATACCGGGGGACATCAGACCCTAAAGCGCGATACATCACGGCACATGCTCGCGGCGGTGGCATGCATTTCCTTGGCACTTTCGGTCACGGCATCAGTTTGGACCGACAGGTGATCGGACACATCTTTGATGGCCTGGGTGTTACGGCTGATGTCTTCGCTGACGGCACGCTGCTCTTCGGCGGCGCTGGCAATTTGGGTTGCCATATCCGAGATTTCACTGATCGCCTGGGTGATTTGGCTCAGGCTATCGCTGGCGGCTTCGGCAAACCCCACACTTTCACCGGCCAGATTGGTGCTGGCCTGCATACTGTCGACGGCCTGGCGGGTGTTTTGCTGCAGGGTTTCGATCATCGCGCGGATTTCCTCCGTCGAATCATGGGTGCGCTGGCTCAACACTCGCACTTCATCGGCAACAACAGCAAAGCCGCGTCCTTGCTCGCCCGCCCGGGCGGCCTCAATGGCGGCGTTGAGTGCCAGCAGATTGGTCTGCTCGGCAATGCCTTGGATAGTCGACAGAATTTGATTGATGTTCTGGGCATTATTTTCCAGTTCGTGGATCACGCTGGCTGCATCTTGTACCTGTGTGGCCAGCGAGGTAATGGCATTGCGGTTTTGGCTGATCACTTCCTGTCCCTGTTCGCAAGAGCTGGTGGACGCCTGAGCCGCAGCCGCCGTCATTTCAGCATGGCTGGCCACTTCGGCGGAGGTGGCTGACATCTCATGGATCGCGGTGGCAATCTGGTTGATGTCGTTTTGCTGCTCGTTGACCTTCTGGTTGGCTTGCACAGTTTGTTGGGCTGATAGCTCAGCTTGCTCTCCGAGACGATCGGATTGGGTGACCACGCCTTTGATCATGGTCTGTAGCTGGCCAAGAAAGCGGTTCATGTTATCGGCCAAGACACCAATTTCATCCATCCTTTCAATATCAATACGCTGGGTCAGATCGCCTTGGCCTTCCGCCAGTTGGGCTACCGATTCATTGAGGCGTGATAGCGGGCGAAGCAGGTTGTTGATAATCAGAGTCGCGATTGCCGAAATGACAATATACAGACCGACAGAAGCCAGCAGGATAAAGGTGATCTGCTCGCCGATGGAGGCAAAAGCCAGGTTCTTGTCTTCCACCAGGGCCAAGGTCCAATCGGTACCTGCGATAGGGGTGGCGTAGATCAACTTGTCGTTGCCGTCGCTGTCGAGATGGAAAGTGTGGATGGTTGGGCTGGCGATCAACCGCTGCAACAGCTGTGGGGTTAACTCGTTATCGAGCTGGCTGAGCGGCTGTTGGCTGAGTGACTCATCGCGGTAGGCGACGATATTGTTGTTACCGTCAACCAAGAAGGCAAAACCGTTGTTGTCCAGTTGCAGGTTAAGGACCTGGTTGATGATATCGGTGATGGTCAGATCCGCCGCCAGTACGCCGCGGTGCTCCCCCGCAAAGGCCTTAGCAAAGCTGACGACCATGCTACCATCGAAATCCTCGTAGGGCTCGGTCAGGATCAGACCATTTTGGCGCATGGCATCCTGGTACCAAGGGCGGGTGCGCGGATCATACCCATCAGGCCAATCCTCGGTTTTGTCACCATAGGCAATCGTGCCGTCATTGAACCCGGCGTAGACCGACAGGAATTGCCCAGCCCGCTTGGTCAGCAATAGCTCGCGATCGACATTGTCCTGATTGGCGATCAGGCTTTCGTTGGCCAGCATCATATCGCTGCGGATGGCGAGCCAGTCACTGATATTGCTGCTGGTGCCCTGGGCAATATCACGCATCTGGTTATTGATGGCCGTGTAGGTTTCCTGCCTGAGCTGGGAGATGGAAATCCAGGCCTGGACGGCACTGACGGTGGCGATAATCACTGCAATCGCCAGTTGTATCTTGTGTTTGATCGTTAGCTTCATGGTTATCTCTCTCGGCTGCCTAATATTGGTGTTATTGAGGTGGCATTTCCGGTGTGGTTAGTGGAGCGATGTGAGCCTTGGGTAAAGCGAAAACCCCCTTGGCGGAAGGTGAAATATCATCATGGATAATTGACGGAAATAAAGTGATCGTGTTAACAGAAATGTGCTCCTGATGCTTCAAAGTCGTCAGGTTGTGAGAAGGCGGCATATGCCGCCTTCATACTGCCGAAGCGGGCATTCGTCAGGTAAGTACCATCGCGCCGAGATAGACTACAGCAAGGCCGACCACGCCGATGATCAGACCGGTTTTGGCCATGTCTTTGCTTTCGATGAGTCCCGTTGAGTAGGCGAGGGAGTTCGGTGGCGTCGATACCGGTAGGATCATACCGAGCGAGGCCGAGAAGGCCACGACGACCAGCACGCCCTGCAGGCCGCCTAGTGATGCCAGGCTCTCCATCGATGCTGCTACTGCAGCAGCAATAGGGATCAACAGGTTAGCCGTCGCTGTGTTGGACATGAAGTTTGCCATCAGCCAACAGATAACCGACAGAGTCAGTACCACCGCAATCGGCGAGAGCGCGTCGTAGTCCACCGCATGAGCCAGGGCACGAGCCAGGCCAGTCTTATCCAGCGCCAAACCGATAGCGATACCACCGGCAACCAGCCACAGTACTTCCCAGTTGATCAACTTGATTTCGTCTTTGCCCATGATCCCAGTTAAGGTGAACACCGCCAACGGGATAATCGAGACGACATAGACATTCATGCCGTGGAGTGAGCTGGTCATCCAGAGCAGAATGGTCAAGGCGAAGGTAATGTACACCACAATGGCCTGCCAGCTTTTCTGGAACTGACCGTTGAGTTCGAGCTGCATGTGGGTCTGGGTTGATGGGAACATTTTCTGCAGCAACCACCAGGCAAAGGCCAACTGAAGGATCACAAATGGCAGGCCGATCATCATCCAGCCCAGGAAGCTGATGGCGTTCTCGCCAGTTAAATACTGCAGGGCGATGGCGTTTGGTGGGGTGCCGATTGGTGTCGCGATCCCGCCAGTGTTGGCGGCGATCGGGATACACAGTACCAAGGCCTTGATACCGATATCCCCTTTCGGCACGGAGGCCACGATAGGGGCCAATAAGGCTAGCATCATCACGGTGGTAGCGGTGTTGGACATGAACATCGAGAACACCGCAGTGATCAGCATCAGGCCGAGCATGATGTATTTCGGCTGGGTGCCAAACGGCCTGAGTAGAACCCGTGCTAGATTGTTGTCCAGTTCATACTTGGAGGCGGCAATCGCCAGGGCAAATCCCCCCATGAACAGGATAATGATAGGGGATGAGAACGAGCCGAGGATATCGGTGTACTTGAGCACTTCCCCCATCTCGTGCCCGGCGGGGGGGGTACGGAAGGTATGCAGCCCGCTGTCGGAGATCATGATCAGTTGTGAGGTAATGATCAGGATCGAGGTGGCAAAGACGGGAACGGGCTCGAGTACCCATAACAGGGCGGCCAGGGCGAAGATGGCCAGCAGGCGATGTTGGGAAACGGTTAATTCAGCAATTGGAATGGCATCGATAGGCAGCATCAGTATCCCGAGCGGGATCACGAATGCGACCAGCAGTTTTACGAGCTGGGAGACAGAGATTTTTTTCATAGTATGTTGGTTTGCTTATATTATTGACTGAGCCCAGCATACTATTTGGGTGGTGATATTTTCCTCGATATGGTCAATTTTTTGCATAAAAAAAGGGCCGTCGAAGGCCCTTTTTGTTCAAAAATGTTAACCGTTTAGACTTATTATTGCTCACCGGAAACGCGCGTTGCGTAGGCGCTGCCCATTTTGGTCGGGACACCGGCTTCCAGACCGTCGACAAACTCGATGGCATTTTTCGGGAATAGGTTGATCACTGTCGAGCCTAGCTTGAAGCGGCCCATCTCCTCCCCTTTCTTGAGAGTGATGGCCTGCTCTCCCTCGGCAGGGTAGTTCCAGCGGTGGATTTCCGGGCTGCGCGGTGGGGTAATGGTGCCGGCCCACACCGTTTCAATACTGCCGACAATGGTTGCACCGACCAGCACTTGGGCCATCGGGCCAAATTCGGTATCGAAAATACACACTACACGCTCGTTGCGGGCAAACAGGTTCGGTACATTTTTTGCCGTTAGTGGGTTGACCGAGAACAGCTCGCCCGGAATGTAGACCATATGGCGCAGGATGCCGTCACACGGCATGTGGACGCGGTGGTAGTCTTTAGGGGACAGGTACAGTGTGGCAAAGTGGCCGTCCAGGAACTCTTCGGCCAGGGTCTGGTCGCCACCTAGTAGCTCTACGGCTTCATAGGTGTGGCCTTTTGCCTGGATAAGCTCGCCACCGGTGATTGGGCCCAACTGGCTGACACAGGCATCGGCCGGATGGCAGATAACCGTGGCAGTGTCATCGATTGGGCGGGCGCCGTCTTTGAGTTCACGGACAAAGAAGTCGTTGAAGGTATCGTAAGCCGCCGGATCAGGGTTACGTGCTTCATTCATATCAATGCCGTACTGGCGGATGAACCAACGGATCACCGCGGTAGTGAGTTTGCCAGCCTTCAGGGAGGCAAGTTTGCCAGCGAGCTGAGTCAGGGTTTGCTTTGGCGCGCAGTACTGCAAGCCGATTTTGAAATTGTCGTGCACGGTATCGTCCAGAAACAGTGAGTCTTTCAACAAGGTGGTTACGTAATTATAACTTTGGCTCGTCATAATACCTAACTTACCGGGTAAAGTCAGTTACTTGCTGTCGTGGTTGCGGCTCCCTACATAAAGGGAGCCGCCAGCTATCAATCAGGCTTATTGCGCGAGAACTGCCGGTTGGCGACATTCTCCGACATGCTGTCGATGATTTTGTGGTAGCTGTCGTAACGGGCCTGATGGATCTTACCCTCCTCGACAGCTTCGCGAATGATGCAGCCCGGATCATTGCCGTGTTTGCAGTCACGGAACTTACAGCCGCCCAGGTAATCGCGGAACTCAACAAACGCTTCGGTCACCTGCTCCGGCTCAAGGTGCCAAAGGCCAAACTCTCGTACCCCCGGTGAGTCGATCAGATCGCCCCCATCAGGGAAGTGATATAAGCGCGCGGCGGTGGTGGTATGCTGACCAAGGCCAGAGTTCTCTGACACATCCCCCACTTCGGCGTCTACTTCTGGCATCAGGGCGTTGACCAGGCTCGACTTACCGACACCAGACTGGCCGGCAAAGATGCTGATATGACCTTTGAGATCTTCGCGCAAGCCATCTAGGCCTTCACCGGTCTCTGAGCTGACCAGGCGTACTTCGTAGCCAATTTCTTGATACAGCGACAGGGTCTCTTCGACCTGTTTGCGATCGTCCGCTTCAAGTAGATCGACTTTGTTGAGCACGATCAGCGGTGGGATCCCTACCGTTTCGGCTGCGATCAGGTAGCGGTCAATAATATTGAGTGATAGCTCGGGCAATACCGCCGATACGATAATGATCTGGTTGACGTTGGCCGCCACGGCTTTGACGCCATCATAGTAATCGGGACGGGTCAGCATCGACTCGCGCTCATGAACGGCTTCTACCACCCCGGCAATGCCCTGCAGCGCCTCAACGCCCGGACGCCAGACAACGCGGTCGCCAGAGACTAGGCTCTGGATACTCCGGCGCAGGTTGCAGCGATGAATGATCCCGGTTTCCGGATCTTCGACATCGGCATGCTGGCCGAATCGGGTGATCACCAAGCCTTCACGAGCAGACTCCAGCAGGGTTTCATCCCACTGGACATCATCTTTTTCGCGCTTCAGTCGTTTGTTTTGGTTAGAGCGCACGCGGCGGCTCTGACCTTTAGTAAGCTTTTTCTTTTTTGCCACAAGAATATCGTTCAGTTAAGTTGGCTTACGGTAATATACCAATGTGTCGCCAGCCGAAAACCTATAGTGGTAGCCTCGGCAACGGCGCTAGTTTGGTATTATCATACATGGTTTACTCATAGAATAGGCAATATCCGATGATGATCAGCGATCAGAACCTTATTTGGATCGACTTAGAAATGACTGGGTTGGATCCCGAAACCCATAAAATCATTGAAATTGCGACAATTGTGACCGATGCGCAGCTCAATGTCCTGGCTGAGGGACCGGTACTGGCGATTCACCAGCCTGAAGCTGAATTGACCAAGATGGATGAATGGTGCACCACCACCCATACCAACAGCGGTTTGGTTGAGCGGATCCGTAAGAGCCTGGTTAGCGAAGACGAAGCGGTACGCCAGACCATCGCCTTCCTGGAGCAGTGGGTTCCGAAAGGGGCATCACCTATTTGTGGTAATAGTATTGGTCAGGATCGTCGTTTTCTCTATAAGCACATGCCTGAGTTGGAGCAGTATTTCCATTACCGCTATTTGGATGTCAGTACCCTTAAGGAGCTGACGCGCCGCTGGAAACCAGAGGTGTTAGATGGTTTTAGCAAGAAGGGCAGCCACTTAGCGTTGGATGATATTCGCGACTCGATCGCCGAATTGCGCTACTATCGTGAGCAGATCATGAAAATTTGACGAGGAAATAGACGGTTGGATGGGAAATATCAAATTTTTTTTGAGATCTATTGCATCCGTCTCATTTCCTCGTATAATGCGCAGCCTCGAAAGGCAATTCTTAGTTTGGTTTGCCTTTCAATATAATACGGACGCGGGGTGGAGCAGCTTGGTAGCTCGTCGGGCTCATAACCCGAAGGTCGTCGGTTCAAATCCGGCCCCCGCAACCAATTCTCTTTTGAGAAAATGCGACACTAGCTCAGTTGGTAGAGCGCAACCTTGCCAAGGTTGAGGTCACGAGTTCGAACCTCGTGTGTCGCTCCAGATTTATGGCTTTCATTGTGCCTAACAGTGACATGCGACACTAGCTCAGTTGGTAGAGCGCAACCTTGCCAAGGTTGAGGTCACGAGTTCGAACCTCGTGTGTCGCTCCAGTTTATAGTTCTCACGGTACTTTAACGGTGACACAATACGGACGCGGGGTGGAGCAGCTTGGTAGCTCGTCGGGCTCATAACCCGAAGGTCGTCGGTTCAAATCCGGCCCCCGCAACCAACAATTTCAGACAGTCTGGCGAATGCTTTGTCATAACCCTCAGGCCGTCGACGGAAGCGCCGCCCGGATCAAATCCGAGCCCCGCAACCAAATGCGACACTAGCTCAGTTGGTAGAGCGCAACCTTGCCAAGGTTGAGGTCACGAGTTCGAACCTCGTGTGTCGCTCCAGTTTATAGTTCTCACGGTACTTTAACGGTGACATAATACGGACGCGGGGTGGAGCAGCTTGGTAGCTCGTCGGGCTCATAACCCGAAGGTCGTCGGTTCAAATCCGGCCCCCGCAACCAACAATTTCAGACAGTCTGGCGAATGCTTTGTCATAACCCTCAGGCCGTCGATGGAAGCGCCGCCCGGATCAAATCCGAGCCCCGCAACCAAATGCGACACTAGCTCAGTTGGTAGAGCGCAACCTTGCCAAGGTTGAGGTCACGAGTTCGAACCTCGTGTGTCGCTCCAATTTCTGCTGCCACTGCAATGAGCAGGGGAACGGCAAAGCTACTACTGTGAAGTATTAGTTCAACTGCAACATTCCTGGATTATTCGACTCTCGATAGTCTTGTGTGTTGTCCCAATGTTCCATAACCGAAGTGTTATTGGGAACCATTAAGAAGCGATCAGCTTCGAAAACATCATCGTAGATATTGCCCCTGCAGCCTTATGGCTGTTTATTTTTATCCCGCAATATCCAGATGCTCTGTTTGGTGTCAAATGACGACACAAGCTCTTTGAATGGTTTGATACGGGTAATGTAAATTGCTAGCAGGGAGCTGTGAATCGTATCTGTCTAAATTTATCCCGACCAGACTATGCCTGAATGCCTTGTCGTTCGTGGGCTTGAGCCTGTGGCGGATAGAAAATTCTGAGATCGTGCACAGAGTTATCCACAAAAGTATCTTGTGGGTAAGTCGGTTGATTACGTGTGCCGATACCGTGTGAACAAGTCTGTATTTATCTTTTTATTCTTCAATAAAACAATAATCGATAAGAAACTATCCACAGTGTAAGGTGTTGTTTTGTATGGTCTTGGTTGTTTTTACTCAAGGCTTATATACAACCTGATCCACTCTGTGGATGTTTGGATAACTTTTTTTGAGCCGTCTATATTGGGCTGTGTTTAATATTGGAAATAGCAGATAAAGAAGCAAAATTGAAAATGTTTTCCACATTTGTTCAGAAGCCTGATCGAACTCTCACTCTGTGTGGATAAGGTTACAATATGCCGGCCGGAGCGGTTTGCGCCTGCTAGGCATCTCGTGGCAGGCCTTTCTCCACAATGCGGGTAAGTCGTTTGGTTCTGGCTGGCTGGACATTGATAGCATCCGGGTCCCGTTTCTCAAGTTGCTTTTCTCTCGCCCACTGGATGTGGCTATCCAGCAGTGCGCTTTGCCCTTCCCTTGATTCCAGCGCCTCAATAATCGCGGGGCTGTATGGCGCATTTCCCATCGCAATCGTGAGATTGCGAAGCCACTGGAGATGGCCGATACGGCGAATTGCTGAGCCTTCGGTATGTTTCAAGAAGGCTTCTTCTGTCCAGGCGTATAGTGTAGTTAAAGGTTGCAACTTTAGGCTGTTGCGACAGTGAAAATCCGCTTCTTGAGTGATGTCAGAAAAACGGTTGAACGGGCAAACTAACTGGCAGTCATCACAGCCGTAAACACGGTTACCAATTGCTTCGCGGAATTCTTCGGGTATCACACCATCAAATTCAATCGTCAAGTATGAAATACAACGTCTTGCATCGACCACGCCTTCTTCGACGATGGCCTGGGTTGGGCAGCTTGTCATGCAGGCAATACACTTACCGCACTTGTTCTCTGTAGGCTTGTCGACAGGTAAAGGTAGGTCGATAAGCAGTTCGCCAAGAAAGAACCATGATCCCGCCTGTTGGTTAAGTAGCAAAGAGTGCTTGCCTGTCCATCCCAGTCCTGCTTTTTCGGCCAGTGGGCGTTCCAGAATCGGAGCGGAATCGACAAAAGGGCGGTAGCCAAAGGGGCCAACCTCTTGTTCAATGAGCTGGCCGAGACGTTTAAGGCGGTTTCGGATAAGCTTGTGATAGTCACGACCGAGGGCATAGCGGCTGATATAGGCGGTCTCGGGGTGTCTCAGGCTATGGGCAAAGTTGGCCTCGGGCGGAAGGTAGTCCATCCTGGCACTGATGACCCGAACCGTTCCTGGATGCAGCTCGGCTGGGCGGGCGCGCATCATACCGTGGCGAGCCATCCAGTCCATGTCGCCGTGGTAGCCTGCATTAAGCCAGCGTTGTAGCTGTGCTTCATGTTGGCTTAGATCGACATCACTGATCCCAACCTGCTGGAAGCCAAGTTCTTGGCCCCATTGCTTGATTTTTTGGGTCAGATCGCGATAGTCGATAGTCATACTGGCATTACCGGGCTGGATTGGGGGCGGAAGTTTACCACACTCACAGCAAATGTTGAGAGGATCATCAGGAAGATCTTAGCTTGCTGTGGGCACTGAGTTAGGCCACGTTAGCAACGGACGGGTCAGAGTTCGCGAATACTCGCCAAAGGCGCGGGAAAGGGGAAGGAATTATGAGTGCAGAACAATGGTCCGGCAAATTATACCGGGCGGAGCAGGTGCGTCGAGGCGAGCGGCTGGCGGCCACTCAGCAAGGGGTGGGCATGTATCAATTGATGGAGCGTGCCGGCGCGGCCGTATTTCAAGTGCTTGAGCAGAGCTATACCCCTCAGCACCATCTCTTGGTCTGTTGCGGTGGTGGGAATAATGGCGGGGATGGTTATATCGTTGCCCGCCTAGCCCGTGAAGCCGGTTTCCCGGTGACGCTCTGGCAGCAAGGGGATGAAGCAAAACTCCAGGGGGATGCCGCCCGGGCCCGAGATGCCTGGCTGGCCGCGGGAGGGCAGATCTTGCCGCCGGAAGATGCGATCCCAGACTCGACCGAGGTGATCATTGACGCTTTGCTGGGCACGGGCCTTCATGGAGAAGTGCGGCCGGAAGGGCAGCGGCTGATCGCGATGATCAATCGGATCGCGCTGCCGGTCATTGCGATCGACATTCCCTCCGGATTGTGTGCCGATACAGGTAAAGTGCTTGGCAAGGCGGTAAAAGCACAATCCACCGTCACCTTCATAGGTAGCAAGCAGGGTCTGTGGACAGCACAAGCGGCAGAATATGTGGGGCAGGTGCGGTTCGCCGGGCTGCAGGTCGCAGATGCCTTTGAGCATATCGAGCCGCCTTCGGCCTGGCTGATCCAAGCCCCCGATGTGGCCCTTTTTCTGTCGCCGCGTCAGCGTGATGCACACAAAGGCGATCACGGCCGGATCTTGCTAGCCGGTGGCGATCTTGGCATGGGCGGTGCGATCCGTCTGGCGGCGGAAGCCGCGGCACGCGCTGGAGGCGGTTTGGTGGCAGCCCTGGCGCAACCTGACAATGTGTTGTCAATTGTGGCGGCAAGACCTGAAATAATGGCCTTGGGCTGGCAAGCCTCGGAACAAACAGTCGCCAAGCAACGTTTGCACTGGGCCGATGTGTTGGTATTGGGGCCGGGGCTGGGTCAATCAAGTTGGAGCCAGTCTTTATACAATGAACTAACCAAGACCGAAAAAAACCACGTTGTCGATGCGGATGGATTGAACTTATTAGCACGTTCACCTGACTATAAAAATAATCGTATAATTACTCCTCACCCCGGCGAGGCTGCGAGGCTGCTCGCTTGCTCGGTACAAGAGGTCGAAGCTGACCGCTTCCACGCGGCAAGGGCGCTGCAGCAACAGTACGGCGGTGTCGTTGTACTCAAAGGGGCGGGCACGCTGGTTGATGATGGTACCCACTGCTGGGTGTGCCCTGCGGGGAACCCGGGGATGGCGACTGGCGGAATGGGCGATGTCCTCTCCGGTATCATCGGGGCGTTGCTGGGACAGGGGCTGTCTCTGGTTGCGGCAGCGCAGTGCGGGGTTTGGATCCACAGCACGGCGGCTGACCGCTGCGCAGCTGAGGGGGAGCGTGGTATGCTTGCCAGTGATTTGTTCCCTCATATTCGACAATTAGTAAATCCAAGATAAGAAGATAATGCATAGTTTTGAAATCTTGCTCGCCGATGAGCAGGCGACGGTAGATTTAGGCCACAAGCTGGCTCATGCCTGTCAGCGCCAGACCACCATTTATCTGCATGGTGATTTGGGGGCAGGGAAAACCACATTCAGCCGAGGCTTTATTCGCTCTCTTGGCCATCAAGGGAATGTAAAAAGTCCAACCTATACTTTGGTGGAGCCTTATGAGCTTCCGCCTTGGCAGGTGTACCATTTTGATCTTTACCGCCTTGCCGATCCCGAGGAGCTGGAGTTCATGGGGATCCGCGACTATTTTGCCGCCGATGCCATCTGCTTGGTGGAATGGCCGGAGAGAGGGGCGGGCCTATTGCCAGAAGCCGACCTAGAATTGGATATGCGCTATCACGGTGAACAACGCAAAGTCACCCTGACGGCAAATAACGAATACGGTAGTGAACTTATTAAGTGCTTGGAGTTGTGTTGATAGGATGTCGTTACGGGCTTTTTTTCATGCTGTGATTGTAGGGGTCAGCTTATTTAGCTCGTTGGCAATGGCCAATGAACTGAAGGGGATCCGGGTTTGGCCGGCTCCCGAAGAAACCCGCGTGGTACTGGATCTCAAAGATGAGGCGGTTTTCAGCTACTTTACCTTGACCAAGCCAGATCGCTTGGTGGTGGATCTGAAGCAGACAACCTTGAAAACCAAGCTGCCTTTGGTGGTCAAAGACAGTGCAATCCTGACCAAAATTCGCAACAGTGGTGCACCAGAGAAAGGGACTTACCGTCTGGTTCTGGAAATGAAAGCGGGGATGACCCCAAAGTTATTCAAGCTGGCACCGACGCCGGACGGTACGTACAGCCACCGTTTGGTGATGGATCTGCCGCATGGCAAGGCTGCCACAGCAAAGAAGCCTGAACCGACGCCGAAACAGCCTGCTGCCAACCAGCAGGCCAGCTTGCCTTATGGTACCGACGATATTATTGTCGCGATTGATCCCGGCCACGGTGGTGAAGATCCGGGCTCGATCGGCCCGAGTCGGTTGTACGAGAAGAAAGTCACTCTGGATATTGCCAAAAAGGTGGCGGCACGGATCAATGCCACTCCGGGCATGACGGCGGTAATGACCCGCCAGGGGGATTACTTCGTCAATCTCAATCGGCGAACGGAAATTGCACGCCACAAGCGTGCCCATTTGCTGGTTTCGATCCACGCTGATGGTTTCCATCAGCCGCAGCCGCGCGGGGCGTCGGTTTGGGTTCTTAATACCCGCCGTGCCAACAGTGAAATTGGCCGTTGGATTGAGCAGCACGAGAAACAGTCGGAGTTGCTCGGGGGCGGAGATGTACTGTCCGGTGGCAACGATGACCAGTACCTCAGCATGGCTGTGCTGGATTTGCAGTTCAGCCATTCGCAAAAGGAAGGCTATGACGTGGCGAGCCGGGTACTGAAAGAAATGAGTAAGGTAACGACCCTGCACAAGAGCAAGCCGGAGCATGCTAGCTTGGCGGTGCTGAAGTCACCGGATATTCCGTCGCTGTTGGTGGAGACGGGGTTTATTACCAACCCGACCGAAGAGCGGTTACTAAACTCGAAATCACACCAGAATAAACTGGCTGAGGCGGTTTACCGCGGGGTGCTATCGTATTTTAACGAGAAGCCACCGGAAGGAACCCTGTTTGCCTCCCGTAACCAGGGGATCCGGCACAAAGTGACCAGCGGCCAGTCGCTGAGTGTGATCGCGAGTCGCTACGATACCTCTGTGGCGGCCATCAAACAGGCCAATAACCTCAAGTCGAATACCTTGAAGGTGGGGCAGGCGTTGGTGATCCCGGGTAAGGCGCCAGTCCCGGCTCCGGCTACTGCGGCGGTTGCGACCGCGACCAAAACGGTGACCCATACCGTGAAACGAGGTGATTTCCTTGGCAAGATTGCCAACCAGTATGGGGTTACTGTGGCGAGTATCAGGCGTGACAACAATTTACGTTCTGATGAGTTGGCGATTGGCCAAAAGCTGAAAGTATCCGTGCAGGCTCCAATCACGACACCGACAACCCAGAACAAGACCGTGACCCACACCGTGAAGCGTGGTGAGTTCCTTGGCAAGATTGCGGGACAATATGGTGTGACGGTGACTAGTATCCGCAGTGCCAACCAGCTGCGTACCGATGAGCTGGCGGTGGGGCAGAAATTGAAAATTACGATGCAAGTACCGGCTTCAGTGGTCCATACCGTACAGCGCGGTGAGTTTCTCGGTAAGATTGCCGCCGACTATGGTATTGCTGTGAGCCGCCTGCGTGAAGCCAACCAGCTACGCACCGATAAACTGGCGGTTGGACAAAAACTTACTATCCCGAGTAGTTGATTATGCCTATTCAGATCTTGCCTGCGAGATTGGCGAACCAAATTGCGGCTGGCGAGGTTGTCGAACGACCCGCCTCGGTGGTCAAGGAGCTGGTTGAAAACAGCCTGGATGCTGGGGCGACCCGGATCGATATTGATATCGACAAAGGCGGCAGCCGGACCATCCGTATCCGTGATAACGGCAAGGGGATCCCGAAAGATGAACTCGGTTTGGCCCTGAGCCGTCATGCGACCTCGAAAATTGCTACCCTTGATGATCTCGAAGCCATTGCCAGCCTCGGTTTTCGTGGCGAGGCGCTGGCCAGTATCAGCTCGGTGTCGCGCCTGACCTTGACCTCTCGAACGGCTGAGCAGGAAGAGGCTTGGGCGGCGTATGCCGAGGGGCGGGATATGGACGTGCAGCTCAAGCCGGCGGCCCATCCGGTGGGTACCACGCTAGAAGTGCTGGATCTGTTCTTCAATACCCCGGCCCGCCGTAAATTCCTCCGTACCGAGAAAACCGAGTTCGGCCACATTGATGAGCTATTGAAGCGTATCGCGCTGAGCCGGATGGATGTCACTATCAACCTGCGCCATAACGGCAAGGTAGTACGTCAGTACCGTGCAGCCAACACCCAAGTCCAGAAGGAGCGCCGTTTAGCCGCCGTGTGCGGGCAGGCCTTCTTGGATCATGCGCTGGCCGTCGAACTGTCCCATGGTGATCTCAAGCTGGGCGGTTGGATTTGCAGCCCGCAGGGGGCAAGGGCGCAGAATGACATCCAGTACTGCTACGTCAATGGCAGGATGATGAAGGATAAGCTGATCAACCATGCGATCCGCCAAGCTTACGAAAGCAGTTTGGCACCAGATCAATATGCAGCTTATGTCCTGTTTATCGATGTCGATCCCCACCAGGTCGATGTCAATGTGCACCCGGCCAAGCATGAAGTGCGTTTCCACCAAGCCCGCCTGGTGCACGATTTTATTTGTCAGGGGTTGCAAAGCGCGTTAATTGAAGGGGCGGCGGAGGATGCTGAGCAGGCGATGAATATTCCAGCGCCACGAGCCAGTGCCCATGCCCCGCCACCCGCTTATGCCACACCGGGTCCATCCCATACTTCAGCTTCACAGCGGCAAGGTATTGCCGAACCGGATGGCGCCTCGGCCGCTATTGCACGGACGCCCGATTACCCCAATAAGGCACCGGCACGGGATTGGCTATCCAGCAGTGGCTCTGCGGGAAGTGCCGGCAGGCGTGATACCGGCCCTCAGCACACCGAGCCGTCAGCCAGCCGTGAACGGCCTGATGCCTCGTGCACTCAGCTAAGGGAGGAGCAACCCTATCGAGACGGCGGTTATGCGCCAGCGCGAACGGGGCGCTCTGGAGGCCGTGACCGTGCGCGTTACCAGGATGAGGGACCGAGCCCGGCGGAAGTTGAGGCCTACCAGCAGTTGATGCGAACGGTGGCGTCGCCACCGCAGACGCCAGTACCGCAAACGGTGGTAGCTAAACCGCCTGCGGTCACCCCACCACCGGTCCGCCAAGACGCCATCGACACCGCCAATGGCATCGGGTTGGGCAAGGCGCTGTCGCTGGTGGCAAAACAATACCTGCTGCTCAGCCGCGATGATGGGTTGGCACTCTTGTCTCTTGCCCGGGCCCAGCGCTTGCGAACCAAAGGCCAGTTGAACTTGGCTCAGACGGAGGGCTTGAAGCCGCAGCCGCTGTTGATCCCGCATTCCATCCCTGTTGAGCCGAATATGATAGACTGTGCCGAACAGCATGCGATGTTGCTCAAGCAGCTCGGTATTCAGCTCAAAGCCAAGAACAAGCAGCAGCTCATTGTCTTGTCGGTGTGCCAGCCGCTGCGGCAGCAGAATCTGCAGCAATTGATCCCGGCGCTGCTGGCCTATCTGGCGGCCGTGGCCGAGGATCCCGAAGCGCAGGGTTGGGACAAACTGCTCGATTGGCTTACAAGCCAGCTGACCGTGGCCTGTGAGGCCTATACCTTGTCGCAAGGGATCCAGTTGGTGACTGAACTGGAGCAGCTTTGGGGCCCACAACTCGAACACTATTTTTCCGACTTGCTGCGTCCGGTCGACGTGAGTGCAGCAATAGAAGCGTTTAATTATGACTAAGCCACTACCTCAGGCGATATTCCTGATGGGCCCGACGGCGTCGGGCAAAACCGATTTGGCGATCCGATTGCGCCAACAACTACCTGTAGAGTTGATAAGCGTTGATTCAGCCCTTATCTATAAAGATATGGACATTGGCACCGCCAAGCCGGATGCCGATGAACTGGCGCAGGCACCACATCGATTGATCGATATTCGTGATCCAGCGCAAAGTTATTCAGCTGCGGACTTTCGCGCTGATGCACTGAAAGAAATGGCTGATATAGTTGCACAAGGGCGCATTCCTTTATTGGTTGGTGGTACTATGTTGTACTACAAAGCATTATTGGAAGGTTTGTCACCGCTACCAGCGGCTGATCCGGCGGTCCGCGCTCAGATAGAGCAGGAAGCGGCGGATAAGGGCTGGCAGGCGATGCATGAGGAATTGGTGCGGATTGACCCGGTTTCCGGGGCGCGTATCCACCCCAATGATCCCCAGCGCCTTTCACGCGCATTGGAAGTTTTTCGTATTTCGGGTAAAACTTTAACCGAGCTTACGAAAACCCAAGGTGATGCCTTGCCTTACAGGGTTCACCAGTTTGCAATAACTCCCACGGATAGGGCAGTGCTGCATCGGCGGATCGAGCAACGTTTTGAAAAGATGATCGAAGCAGGTTTTGAACAGGAAGTTCGTGCTTTGTATGAGCGAGGTGATCTGCACCCAGATCTCCCTTCAATACGTTGTGTAGGTTACCGTCAGATGTGGGAATATTTGGACGGGCAGTGCTCTTTGGATGACGCGGTCTTCCGCGGCATTTGTGCCACCCGTCAATTGGCGAAGCGTCAAATCACCTGGCTGAGAAGCTGGAAAGATCTGACGTGGTTGGATAGCAGTGACCCAGAATCAGCGTTACAAACCGTCACAAACTCAGTTAGATGTGATGTTTGATTAGCGTGTATACTGATCACTGTTTTGCGTATTTTTAATTTTGTTCGTTGCTAACTACAACTACAAACAAATAAGGAAAAGAAATAATGGCTAAGGGGCAATCTCTGCAAGACCCATTTTTGAACGCTTTGCGTCGTGAAAGAATCCCAGTTTCAATCTACCTGGTTAACGGTATCAAGCTACAGGGCCAGATTGAGTCGTTTGATCAGTTTGTGATCCTACTGAAGAACACTGTTAACCAGATGGTATACAAGCACGCGATTTCTACCGTGGTGCCTGCACGTCCAGTTAACCACCACCACACAGGTGACCGCCCGGCTTCGGCAGAACGTTCACAAGAAAAAACTGAAGAATAATTTTCTTCTCTAAGGAGTTGATTGCTTGTTTGACCGTTATGAGACCGGTGAGCAGGCAATTCTTGTTCATATCAACTTCACGCAAGAAGGGGAGTGGGAAGACTTAAGCGAGTTTGAAATGCTGGTCTCCTCGGCGGGAGTCAATACGCTACGGGTGGTTACCGGTAGTCGTAAAACTCCCCACCCTAAGTTCTACGTGGGTGAAGGTAAAGCACAGGAAATTGCCGAAGCGGTTCGGGCTGAAGACGCCGAAATCGTCATATTCAACCATTCACTTTCTCCAGCGCAAGAGCGTAACCTGGAGCAAATTTGCAAATGCAGGGTACTGGACCGCACCGGTCTGATCCTCGATATCTTTGCACAGCGCGCGCGTACCCACGAGGGTAAGCTGCAAGTCGAGCTGGCGCAGCTACGTCACATCTCAACCCGCTTGATCCGCGGTTGGACCCACCTTGAACGACAGAAAGGCGGGATCGGCTTGCGTGGACCGGGTGAAACCCAGTTGGAAACGGACCGCCGTTTGCTGCGCGACCGGATCAAGACGATTTTGCGCCGTCTTGAAAAAGTGGCCAAGCAGCGCGATCAGGGACGCCGGGCGCGTAACCGTGCCGAAATCCCAACGATTTCACTGGTCGGTTACACCAACGCCGGTAAGTCGACGTTGTTTAACCGGGTCACTGATGCCGGTGTCTATGCTGCTGACCAGCTGTTTGCCACCCTAGATCCAACTCTGCGTAAGATTGACGTAGCCGATGTCGGTACATCAATCTTGGCTGACACCGTAGGGTTTATTCGTCACCTGCCCCATGATTTGGTCGCAGCCTTCAAGGCCACCCTGAAAGAAACCCAGGATGCCAGTTTGCTGCTCCATGTGGTCGATGCCAGCGATGATCGCTTCCGTGAAAACATTGAAGCGGTCGAGACGGTACTTGAAGAGATCGATGCCAACGAGGTTCCAACCTTGGTGGTGATGAACAAGATCGATAATCTGGAAGGGGCGTTGCCTCGTATTGAACGTGATGATGCCGGTGTTCCTCAGCGAGTATGGGTCTCGGCGATGGAAGGGCAGGGCATTGACCTGTTATTCGACGCCCTGACTGAGCGCTTGTCGGGCACCATGGTGAAACATACCCTGCGATTGCCGCCGCAATTTATCGGCCGTTACCGCAGCAAGTTTTACCAATTGGGATGTATCGTCAGTGAGGAATACGATGACGATGGCAGCCTGAAAATCGACATCCGTTTGCCGTTGGCAGAGTGGTCTAGGTTACAAAAAAGAGAAAGTACTTCGTTAGATGACTTTATCGTTGCTTAATGGACTGCTAGAGTAATAAAAAAAACTGTCGTCATATCATATTGATGGAGTTCTATAATGGCGTGGAATGAGCCTGGCAACAACGGCGGCCGTGATAAAGACCCTTGGGGGAATAATAATCGCGGTGGTCGTGATCAAGGTCCGCCGGATCTCGATGAGGTTTTCTCGAAACTGAGTCGTAAATTCGGTGGCATTTTGGGGAATAAAAAGGGACCTTCGACTGGCGGCAGCGCTGCAGGTCTTGGGGTAATCGCAGTGTTGGCTGCAGCGGTATGGGGCTTTTCCGGTTTCTATACCATCGGCGAAGCGGAGCGCGGGGTTGTTCTGCGTTTCGGTAAGTTTTACGAAATGGTAGATCCGGGTCTGAACTGGAAACCTACCTTCATCGATGAAGTCGAGCCAGTCAACGTTCAGGCAATCCGTTCTTTGCGCAGCTCAGGCCTGATGCTGACCAAAGACGAAAACGTACTGAAAGTGGAAATGGACGTTCAGTACCGCGTGGCCGAGCCACAGAAATACCTGTTCAGTGTCACCAATGCGGATGACAGCTTGCGTCAGGCGACTGATTCTGCACTGCGTGCAGTGATCGGTGACTCGACCATGGATCAGGCCTTGACCACGGGTCGTCAGGTGATCCGTGCCAATACGCAAGAAGCGATTGATAACATTATCCAGCGTTACGACATGGGCCTGTTGGTGGTTGACGTCAACTTCCAGTCTGCCCGTCCGCCGGAAGCGGTGAAAGACGCCTTCGATGATGCTATCGCAGCGCGAGAGGATGAAGAGCGTTTCGTTCGTGAAGCAGAAGCTTACAGCAATGACATCTTGCCGAAGGCAACCGGTCGTGCCGAGCGTCTGAAGAAGGAAGCGGAAGGTTACTCTGAGCGTGTGATCAACGGTGCACTCGGTGAAGTGGCACAGTTTGAAAAGCTGTTGCCTGAATACCTAGCAGCAACCGAAGTTACGCGTAATCGTCTGTACCTTGAGACGATGGAACGCGTTTACTCGAACACCAGCAAAGTGATGGTCGACTCGCAATCAAGCGGCAACCTGCTGTACCTGCCATTGGACAAACTGATTAACCCAGCCCAGCAGAGCAGCCAGCCGAAGAGTGGCTCGTCTAGCGATTACGGTATCGAACTTGAAAAAGTCGAGACCGCCCCGGTATCAACTGCGCCGCGTAGTACCGATACTGGCCGTCAGGGGAGATTTTAATTATGCGTAAGTTAATGATCCCTGTGATTGTTGTCTTTATCGCGACATTGCTGATGTCAATGTTCGTGGTTCAGGAAGGCGAGCGCGGTATTGTGGTTCGTTTCGGCCGTATTCTTAAGGCGCCTGATTCGGATGTAGCAAAGATCTACGAGCCGGGCCTGCACTTCAAAGTGCCGGTATTCGACCGTGTCCGTACCCTGGATGCCCGCATCCAGACCATGGATGACCAGGCTGACCGCTTCGTAACGTCTGAGAAAAAAGACGTGATCATCGATACCTACGTGAAGTGGCGTATCGAAGACTTCGGCCAGTACTACCTGACAACCGGTGGTGGTGATGTCTCAACGGCAGAAGCGCTACTGAAACGTAAGGTGGTCGATAGCTTACGTGCGGAGATCGGTTCGCGTGAAATCAAGCAGATTGTCTCTGGTCCAGATCGTGGTGCCAAGCTAGACAGCACGGCTGTGGTTGAAGAAGATGATGCACCAGCGTCGGAAATCGTGGCTGAAGTCGCTCCT
The DNA here is from genome assembly GCA_000940995.1 of Photobacterium gaetbulicola Gung47. Lineage (NCBI taxonomy): Bacteria > Pseudomonadati > Pseudomonadota > Gammaproteobacteria > Vibrionales > Vibrionaceae > Photobacterium > Photobacterium gaetbulicola. The sequence continues at coordinate 49,520 of CP005974.1, read as the reverse complement.
CGTAAAGAGGTTGAAGGTCAGCGTGATCAAATCATGGCCAATGTATTGGCCGACATCAAAGTCAGCGCGTTTAAAGACTTGGGTGTTGAGGTGGTGGACTTCCGAATGAAGAAAATCAACCTGCCTGATGAGATCAGCGAGTCAATCTATCGCCGTATGCGTGCCGAGCGTGAGTCGGTTGCCCGTAAACACCGCTCTCAAGGTCGTGAGAAAGCCGAAGTTATCCGTGCTCAGTCAGAGCTAGAAGTTGCGAAGATTATTGCTGATGCAGACCGTCAGGCTCGAGTAGTACGTGGTGCTGCGGATGCTGAAACGGCGCAAATCTATGCGGGTGCGTTCAACAAGAATCCGGAGTTCTATAACTTCCTGCGTTCGCTGAAGGCGTACGAGAACAGCTTCAACTCGAAGAACGACATTTTGGTGGTTGACCCGAATACGGACTTCTTCAAGTATATGAAGGAATCTAGTGGCGTAGCTAACTAAGCGCTATTAAGATATTGATGAAAAGGCAAGACTTCGGTCTTGCCTTTTTTATTGGGTATAATCCAGCCATCAATGCGAGGAGACGACAATGAGTAAGGCATTTTGGATGGCACTAGGGCTGGTGCTTGTGTTTGAAGGACTTGGCCCATTACTGGCCCCAAAAGGCTGGCGTGAGATGGTGAGCCAACTGAGTCAGCAGGATGACAATTCCCTGCGCCGTATCGGTGGTTGCCTGGTTGTCGCTGGCAGTGTCATCGCCTATATGATGTACACTAGTATGTAAAATCCCCTAGCACGTTTGCGTGACAGGCTTCTTGCTGTTTTACGGCTCATGGTCAAAAAATGACTGCAAGGCAACGTTGAAGGTGCTAGAATCCCTTTTTAACTACTGATAGACGAAGAAAGATGGCAAATAATGTAGTCGTTCTTGGCACCCAATGGGGTGACGAAGGTAAAGGTAAGATCGTTGATCTGTTGACCGAAGATGCAAAATACGTAGTGCGCTACCAAGGTGGTCACAACGCTGGTCACACCCTAGTCATTGACGGTGAAAAAACTGTCCTTCACCTGATCCCATCAGGTATCCTACGTGACAACGTTAAATGTATCATCGGTAACGGTGTTGTACTTTCTCCAGACGCACTGATGAAAGAAATGGGCCCGCTAGAAGAACGTGGTATCCCGGTTCGTGAACGTCTGTTCCTGTCAGAAGCTTGTCCGCTAATCCTTCCATACCATATCGCTCTTGACCAAGCGCGTGAAATCGCTCGTGGTAAGAAAGCGATCGGTACAACTGGCCGTGGTATCGGTCCAGCTTACGAAGATAAAGTTGCTCGCCGTGGCCTGCGTGTTGGCGACCTGTTCGACAAAGAAGCATTTGCCGAGAAGCTTAAAGAAGTAATGGCTTACCATAACTTCCAGCTTGAGCACTACTACAATGCTGAGCCGGTAAGCTACGAAGAAGTACTTGAAAACATCATGGCGCAGGCTGATATCCTGACGTCAATGGTTATCGACGTAACCAAAGAACTTGATGACGCACGTTTACGTGGCGACAAGATCATGTTCGAAGGTGCGCAGGGTACCCTACTTGATATCGACCACGGTACGTACCCGTACGTAACCTCTTCTAACACCACGGCTGGTGGCGTGGCGGCAGGTTCTGGTTTCGGTCCTCGTCACCTTGGCTACATCCTGGGTATCGCGAAAGCATACTGCACCCGTGTTGGTGCCGGTCCATTCCCGACTGAGCTATACGATGGCCTAGACAAGCAAGACCCAGTGGGTAAGCACCTAGGCACCGTTGGTAACGAGTTTGGTGCGACCACAGGCCGTCTACGCCGTACTGGTTGGTTCGATGCAGTCGCTATGCGTCGTGCTATCCAGATCAACTCAATCTCAGGCTTCTGCCTAACCAAGCTTGACGTATTGGACGGCCTGGAAGAGATCAAGATCTGTACTGGCTACAAGACCAAAGATGGCGAAATCCTAGAAGTCTCTCCAATGGCGGCTGACGCTTACGAGAACATCGAGCCAATCTACGAAACGGTACCTGGCTGGTCTGAAACAACATTCGGTGCCAAGTCTCTGGATGCACTACCACAGACAGCACTAGACTACATCGCACGTATCGAAGAGCTAACTGGCGTACCTGTTGACATCATCTCTACCGGTCCTGACCGTAACGAGACAATCATCAAGGTTCACCCATACGGTGAGTAATTGCTGATAGCCGTACGCTGCATTGCCAAGGTAATGCGATAGTACAGCACTGGTAATAATTGATATGAAAGCCAGCCCTTGGGGCTGGCTTTTTTTATGGTGCGCCGAGCATGGCGTTGTTCTAGGAGGTGAAAGTCCTCTACGGGCTCAGTCGAGCGAGAACCGTTAGCCTATGCAAGGGTGTCCACCGTGAGGTGGGATCTGAAGGAAGCAAACGGCAAAACTTGGTTGTGACGAACAGAAATCTGATAGTAGGCCAGTACAACTTGGGTAACCTAGCCATATATAGAATAGCCCAATGCCTCGACGGGAAGTGTGTACGGGTAAATCAGGCACAACCAAGTGAAAGAACAACGTCTTACCTCGGGAGATCTTATTAGCTGTCTCGGACGAGACTAGTGCAGCAGTGATGCTGCGTGACGGTTAATAAGAAGTCAGCAGAAGGCATAGTACCTTGGGGAAGTACAACCCAAGGGAAGGCCGGAACTGAATATATCAAGAAGCAGTCACTAGACACTCAATCATGTGGAGTCATAGCAAGATGAACAATATCTCTACGTACCAATGGGCAACACCGCAAGTGACGCTCATGGCTACGAAGAATGACAAGCATGTTTGGCGTAGACAGGAGGACGAGTCTTGGTGACCTCAACTCAGTTGATGGAGCAGATCTGTTCATCAACGAATCTGAACCAAGCCCTGAGAAGAGTAAAGAAGAACAAGGGATGTGCTGGGGTTGATAAACTCGACATAGCAGCCACTATCTCGGTGCTTCGGCAGTCTTCCAATGGGCAAGCGCTCCGCCAGAGCCTTCTGGACGGTAGCTATCAACCCCAACCCGTCTTGGGTGTAGAAATCCCTAAACCTAGTGGGGGAGTGAGGCAGCTAGGTATCCCAACGGTACTTGATAGGATTGTCCAACAGGCCATCACATCAGTCCTGACAGATATCTACGAACCTAAGTTCTCCAACAGCAGTTACGGGTTCAGGCCCAACCGTAGTGCCCACCATGCTCTGGCGGCAGCAAGCCACTACATCAGGGAGGGGCGGGGTTATGTAGTCGATGTTGACCTAGCGAAATACTTCGATACCGTGAACCACGATAGGCTGATGCACAGGCTATCGAAAGATATCACAGATAAACGGGTACTGAAGCTGATCAGGTCATACCTACAGGCAGGCATAATGCGAAACGGGTTAGTCGAGCAGAGGCAACGAGGGACACCACAGGGTGGCCCATTATCTCCGCTGCTATCAAATATCGTATTAGATGAGTTGGATAAAGAGCTTGAACGAAGAGGGCATAAGTTCTGCCGATATGCAGACGACTGCCAAATCTACGTACACAGTGAGGAAGCCGCAAATCGAGTAAAAGCCTCGATAACGGAGTTCTTGGAGCAGAAACTGAAACTCACGGTCAACCGGGAGAAGAGTGCGGCAACAAGAGTGACAGAGCGGACTTACTTAGGCCATCGCTTCCAACGAGATGGAAGTATCCATATCTCGAAGACAGCACAAACTCACATGAAGAAGCGAGTGCGTCAAATAACGAAGCGGAATCGAGGACGAGAGTTGAAGACAGTAATAGTCGAACTAACTCAATATCTAAGAGGTTGGCAACACTACTTCAAGCTCGCCATGCGGAAAAGCGCGATGCAGCGCTTGGATGAATGGATAAGACGGCGCTTACGGTGCTACCGACTCAAGCAGCGAAAACGCAGACACAGCATAGCGACATGGTTACGCCAAGAAGGCGTAAACGAGCGCAATGCTTGGAAGCTAGCGATGTCAGAGAAAGGATGGTGGCATCTGGTCTTTATCGCCGCAGCTCAATCAGGCCATGCCAACGAAACGGTTCAAGGAGATGGGCATGTACTCATTGAGAGATGGGTATGAGTCACTGAAAATATATTCGGAACCGCCGTATGCGACCCACGCTTGTACGGTGGTGTGAGAGGACGGAGGCCGTGAGGCCTCCTCCTACTCGATTTTTTTTCGTCAATAGCAGGGAAAGACTATTTAGCCTTATAGCGACACGGCCAAAGTGGGGGTTAGTTCCAAAATTGGCCTGAGAAGATTGCGTCAAAAACCTATTTATATTATGTCATTGAAACGTCGGAAAATTGCCGTTTAGGGTGTTTTTTCCCTAAAGTCTGCTGCTCTGCCGCCGATAACGTTAGCACGTTTAGAAAGAGATCTATCCATGAGCCTACGCCCGTTAATCTTTGCTATTGCCTTGTGCAGCGCAATGCCTGCTTCTGCACTGGAAGAGGTGGGTGATGCTGTGCCTGTGTATAGCGAAAACGAGCTCAACCGGATGTTCGTCTCCAACAGTCATTTGCAGCAGGTCCAGGCCGACGATTGCCAGCTGGTTCAGGATATCGAGGCGCGGGCAATCCGGGTCGAGTCCCCTTCCTACCAGTTTCTCTATGGCGACATGCTGGCTTGGGGCGTATGCGTCGAGCGGGATGTCGAGCTTGGCGTCCACTACATGCAGTCGGCTGCCCAGCAAGGCTCACCGGCAGCGTTGGAGCAGCTCGGGCGTTATTACGCTCGCGGCACCTTGGTCCAACAAGATCGGGAGCGGGCGATCCCCTACTTGCGTGAGGCCGCCGCCATGGGCAATGTCGATGCCCGTATCCAGCTGGCAGAGTTGCTGCTGAGTAATTACGGCAGTCCGCTCGACTTTGAAGATGCCTACCGCTGGCTGTATAACACGGTGACGGCTAGCCAAAGTACCCATAACCAGATTGCCCGCCTGCGCCGCGGCCTGGAAAGCCGGATGCCGGCCAACGTGATTGCCAGAGCCAAGCGACGGGATAGTTTTTGGTAGGTAAAGCTCGCTGGAAGCGGGGTTAGTGCGAGTTTCTAGTCGAGAAGAGAGATACAGAAAGAGAGGCTTGAGCCTCTCTTTTTTTGTTGCAATTAAATCACCTTGTGCGGGCCGAAGCATTCGTAGTGAAGTTGCTCTTCGGTAATGCCCATCGCCAATAGCTGCTTGGCCACATGCTGCATGAAGCCGACCGGGCCACAGAAGTAGTAGTGCATGCCTGGAGTCGCGACCAGTTCTTTAACCTTGTTCAGATCCATCATACCGTCAAACTGGAAGTCTTCGGCCTGGCTGTCTGAAGCCAGCGGCTCACGGTACCAAGTGTGGCTGGTAAAGTGATCATGCTCGGCAACCATGCGCGCGATGGTGTGCTTGAAGGCATGGTGATCGCCGTTCTCGGCAGCGTGTAGCCAGTGCACGCCGGCTTGGTGACTGGTTAAGGTTTCCAGCATCGACAGGGTAGGCGTTAGCCCGACACCGGCAGAAATCAGTGCTACCGGGGTGGTTGCTTCAACATCGAGGAAGAAGTCACCAGCTGGCGGGGCGAGCTGAACGGTGTCACCCACTTGCAGGGCGTCATGCAGATAACTCGAGACCTTGCCGCCCTCTTCGCGCTTGACCGAAATCCGGTATTGATCGGCCTGTGGAGCGGAAGACAGGCTGTATTGGCGGATTTCCTGGAACTCGAACCCTTCTGGTTGGAGGTAGATCCCCAGGTATTGGCCAGGCTGGTAGCCGGCGACTGCGCCGCCGTCCGCCGGTTTGAAGGTGAAGCTGGTGATCACTTCGCTCTCTTGGGTTTTCTCGGTCAAGATAAACTCGCGGGTGCCTCGCCAGCCCCCCGACTTGCCTTCGTTCTCTTGGTAGATCTCTTCTTCTCGTTTGATAAAGATATCAGCAAGCAGGCCGTAGGCGTCAGCCCACGCATCTAAAACTTCTTGGCCCGGGGAGAGCAGATCGTCAATGGTGCCCAGCAGGTGGCCGCCAACAATCGCGTATTGTTCGGCGGTGATCATGAAGCTGGTGTGTTTATGGGCAATTTTCTCCACCGCCGGCAACAGGGCTGGCAGGTTTTCGATATTGTTGGCATAGGCGCAGATGGCATTGAACAGCGCTTCACGCTGGTCACCATTGCGCTGGTTGCTCATATTGAAAATATCTTTCAGCTCAGGGTTGTGGCTGAACATACGCTCGTAGAAATGAGCCGTCAGGGCGGGGCCGGTTTGGGCAATAATCGGGGCGGTCGCCTTCACGATTTCGATTGTTTTGGTGTTGAGCATGACGTTACCTTTAATGATGTATTTATAATATATGTTTTAAGTTCTATCGTATCTGTATCTTTTAGTCAATAACCAGATTAAAATGTCGTCAGGAGGAGTTATTGTGCAACTGACGAGTTTTACCGATTACGGCCTGCGTGCCCTGATATACCTAGCAACCCTGCCACAGGGTGAGCTGGCGAGCATAACTAAAGTGACCGAGATTTACGGCGTGTCGCGTAACCATATGGTGAAAATCATCAATAAGCTGGGGCAGCTGGGTTACGTCGAAACAGTGCGCGGTAAAAATGGCGGGATCCGCTTGGGTATGCCAGCTGATCAAATCGTGCTCGGCGACGTCGTGCGGGCGATTGAGCCTTTGCAAATCGTTAATTGCAGTGAGGAATTTTGCCATATTACTCCAGCCTGCCGACTGAAAGGCATTTTATTCAGTGCACGCCAGGCTTTCCTGGATGAGCTGGACAATCACACCTTGTCAGAAATGATCGAGGACAACCCGCCTCTGCGTGTCCTGTTGGATCAGCCTGCTCAGTGACAGCCAATCAATAACTTCAAAATCTCTCTGGGGAGCTAATTTTTCGACTTGGCTCCCGTCTGTTCACCTAGGGCGCAGATATACTTGAAGTATCTCTTCGCCAACTTGGATCTAATTATGTCAAAAGGTACTACCGATATACCGGTCGATCCTTTTCGCGATCGCGAAGCTTCAAACTACGAAAACCCTATCCCTAGCCGTGAAATGCTGCTGGATGTGATTCGCAGTTACTCAACGCCCGTAAGCCGCGATCAGCTGTTTGAAGAACTCAAACTCGAGGGCGATGAGCAATATGAAGGCCTGCGTCGCCGCCTGCGCGCCATGGAGCGCGATGGCCAGCTGATCTTCACCCGCCGCCAGTGCTATGCCCTGCCGGAGCGTCTCGATTTGATCAAGGGCCATGTGATTGGCCACCGGGACGGGTTTGGCTTCCTGCGCCCGGAAGGGACACATAGCAAGGAAGAAGACTTGTTGTTACCCCACCACCAGATGCGCGGGGTGATCCACGGCGATTATATCTTGGCTCAGGTTGCCGGTACGGATAAGCGGGGCCGCCGCGAAGGCCGTGTGGTCCGTGTGCTGCAGCAGTATGAAGGACAGATTGTCGGCCGCTTCTTTATCGAGGACGGCATGGGCTATGTGGTGCCTGACGATTCCCGTATTGCCCAAGATATCGTGATCCCGAACGACCAGCGCATGGGCGCGCGAATGGGCAACGTGGTGGTGGTCGAGATCAGCCAGCGCGCGACTCGCCAGTACAATGCCGTCGGCAAAGTGGTCGAGGTCCTGGGCGAGAACATGGCGCCGGGAATGGAAATCGAAATCGCCCTGCGAACCCATGATATTCCGCACGAGTGGCCACCGGAAGTCGAGAAGCAAATTCAGGGACTGGGCGAAGAAGTACCTGAAGAGGCCAAGCAGGGTCGTGTCGATCTGCGCCAGCTGCCGTTGGTGACCATTGATGGTGAAGATGCCCGCGACTTCGATGATGCGGTGTACTGCGAGCGCAAGAAATCGGGAGGGTGGCGCCTGTGGGTGGCTATTGCCGATGTGTCCTACTACGTTCGCCCGGACTCGGCACTGGACAAAGAAGCGGTTCGCCGCGGTAACTCGGTGTATTTCCCGTCTCAGGTGATCCCGATGCTGCCGGAAGTGCTGTCGAACGGCCTGTGTTCGCTTAACCCGCAGGTGGACCGCCTATGTATGGTGTGTGAGATGACCATCTCGGCATCGGGCAAGCTGTCTGGCTACAAGCACTACGAAGCGGTGATGAACTCGCATGCGCGCTTGACCTACACTAAAGTCAGTAAGATGCTTGAGGGGGATGAAGAGCTGCGCGAGCGCTATGCACCGCTGGTGCCTCACCTCGAAGAGCTGTACAGCATGTATAAGGTCCTCAAGACGGCGCGTGAAGAACGCGGGGCGATTGAGTTTGAAACGGTTGAAACCCAGTTTATCTTCAATGCCGATCGTAAGATTGATCGCATTGTGCCGGCAGAGCGTAACGATGCCCACAAAATCATTGAAGAATGTATGATTATGGCCAACATTGCGTCGGCTTCCTTGGTGGAAAAAGCCAAAGAGCCAGCGCTTTACCGAGTGCACGATACCCCAGGCGAAGAGCGTCTGACAGGCTTCAGGGATTTCCTTGGCGAGCTGGGGCTGCAGTTGTCTGGTGGCCTGGAGCCGGCACCGAAGGATTACGCGGCACTGGCCGCGATGATCCAGAGCCGTCCGGATCATGAACTGATCCAGACCATGCTGCTGCGATCGATGAAGCAGGCGGTTTACCAGGCGGACAATATCGGCCACTTTGGCTTGGCGCTGAACCGTTATGCCCACTTCACCTCGCCGATCCGCCGTTATCCTGACCTGACGCTGCACCGTGCGATCAAGTATCTGGTGGCCAAGCAGGCAGGGACTAACAAAGATCGCTGGACGCCGACCGGGGGGTACCATTATTCGTTTGATGATATGGATACCCTGGGTGAGCAGTGCTCGATGACCGAGCGCCGTGCCGACGATGCGACCCGTGACGTGGCCGACTGGCTGAAATGTGAATACATGCAAGACCATGTGGGCGATGAGTTTGACGGGGTGATTGCCAATGTCACCGGTTTCGGTTTCTTTGTCCGTCTCAACGAGCTTAATATCGATGGCCTTGTGCATATTTCCAACCTGGCCAATGATTACTACCAGTACGATCCGATCGGCCAGCGCCTGATTGGCGACAGTTCGGGACAGGTTTATCGCCTTGGCGATACGGTCAAGGTCAAAGTGGCCTCGATCAACCTCAACGACCGCCAGATTGACTTCGATATCGTCGGTAGCACCCGCAAGCCGCGCGGGGCTGGTAAAACGGCCAAGAACCGTGATAAAAAGCAGCGCATGCGCAAGGCTGAGGGCATGCAGCGCCAGAGCCTGAAGGTTTACCGGGTCGCGGATGGCGAAGCCCAGCAGGAGCAGCGCTCGAAGTCGAAGAAAGAGCGCAGCTCGGTCCGACAGAAGCTAAAAGCCGGTGCTATCCCCAAGCTAGAGGAAGACAAGGCACCGGAAGGGAAGGCCGGTAATAAGGGTGGCAAGGGTAAGCCGACCGCGAAGAAGAAATCGACCAAGGCCCGTAAGAAGAAACAGCGTGCCGGTAAGAAAGAACGAGCAGCAAAGAAGATTTAATCCATGAGTAATGACATGATTTTCGGCATTCATGCCGTGAAAGCCGTTTTGGCATCAGATCCTTCCCGTTTCATCGAGGTCTTTGTCCTTAAAGGCCGCGAGGATGACCGCTTGCTGCCGCTGCTCAATGAGCTGCAGATGCTTGGGATCACTATCCAGCAGGCTGGCCGCAAGGCGCTGGATGATAAAGCCAAAGGGGCATCACACCAGGGCATTATTGCCCGCGTGCGCCCGGGCAAGCAGTACAACGAAAACGATCTTGACGAGATTTTGGCTGGCAAAGACAACCCGCTGCTGTTGGTGTTGGATGGTGTAACCGATCCGCACAACCTGGGGGCGTGCCTGCGTAATGCCGATGCTGCCGGTGCGGTGGCGGTGGTTGTACCGAAAGATCGCTCTGCCCAGCTGAATGCGACCGCCAGCAAGGTGGCTTGTGGCGCGGCGGAAGTGGTGCCGTTGGTACGTGTGACTAACTTGGCCCGCACCCTGCGAGCCTTGCAGGACAAAGGCGTATGGGTCGTGGGTACTGCCGGTGAGGCAACCCATGATATCTACCAGAGTAAGTTGACCGGCCCGCTGGCGATTGTGATGGGCGCGGAAGGCGAGGGCATGCGTCGCCTGACTCGCGAGACCTGCGATGATTTGATCAAAATCCCGATGGCCGGCTCGGTATCGAGCCTCAACGTTTCTGTTGCAACCGGCATCTGCCTGTTCGAAGCGGTACGCCAAAGGCAGTAAGCTAAACGTTCCTGTGGTGCTATGCTGTGGGGCTATGGTAAAGGAGCGGGGAGGTCTTTGCCCGCTTCCTTAACACTAACCCTGTGATTTAGTGAGTAAGTGAAGGTGCTTGCTTGTCTAGCTCATGGGGTTTGTTATTTTTCTAACCACAGAACCACTTTCATCACAAATTTCTCTTGCGTCAATTGTCCATTCTCTGTACTATTCTGCCTCCAAATTCTCGGTTATTTATTTTAGTTCCTTGCTTCTCTTGGTTAACCGAGCCAATCCGAGAAGCTGATTAATCCGTAAGGAGCAACCCATGCGTCATTACGAAATCGTATTCATGGTGCACCCTGATCAAAGCGAACAGGTTGCTGGCATGATCGAGCGTTACACTGCTGCTATCAAAGATTCTGGCGGTCAAATCCACCGTCTTGAAGATTGGGGCCGTCGTCAACTGGCTTACCCAATCAACAAACTGCACAAAGCACACTACGTTCTACTGAACGTTGAAGCTGAGCAGTCTGTAATTGACGAGCTGGAGTCTAACTTCCGCTTCAACGATGCAGTGATCCGTAACATGATCATGCGTACTAAAGGCGCTATCACTGAGCCATCTCCAATGATGAAGGCTAAAGAAGAGCGTGCCCCACGTCGTGAAGAGCGTGCAGAGCAACCAGCTCCAGCACAATCTGAAGGCGAAGCAGCAGCTGAGTAATTTTTGAGTGGCCAATCGTCTGGTGTTGCTCGGCGTCATTGCCTAAGCCTCCAAGCGAAGCACATTGTTAACAAATAATGCTTTGGCATTCTGGTTAGCAAGCAAGGTCAACAAATACTCACTCAAGTTTTAGCTGTTGGCAGCCACATTAAGGTAGGAGACTTTGTCTCGTACTAAACCGAAGGCAATAGCATCGGTACATTAATGTTCTATGCCAACCACATTGATAAAATTTAGATCAGGAGATAGCCCATGGCACGTTTCTTCCGTCGTCGTAAGTTCTGCCGTTTCACTGCAGAAGGCGTACAAGAGATTGACTACAAAGACGTAGCAACTCTTAAAAACTACATCACTGAAGCTGGTAAAATCGTACCAAGCCGTATCACTGGTACTCGCGCTAAATACCAGCGTCAGCTAGCTCGCGCTATCAAGCGTTCTCGTTACCTAGCACTTCTACCATACACTGACAAGCATCAGTAATCGGTAGCGGTTTAATTAAGTTTAAGAGGACAAGATAATGCAAGTTATTCTACTTGATAAAATCGGTAACCTAGGTGGCCTTGGCGATCAGGTTAACGTTAAAGCGGGTTTTGCTCGTAACTTCCTTATCCCACAGGGCAAGGCAGTAATGGCTACTAAAGCTAACGTTGAAATGTTCGAAGCTCGTCGTGCTGAGCTAGAAGCTAAAGTTGCTGAGCAACTTTCTGCTGCTGAAGCACGCGCTGAGAAAGTTAACGCGCTTGAAGCTGTAGTTATCGCATCTAAAGCTGGTGACGAAGGTAAACTATTCGGTTCTATCGGTACTCGTGACATCGCTGACGCAATCACTGCGGCTGGTGTTGAAGTAGCGAAGAGCGAAGTTCGCCTACCAGAAGGTGCTCTACGTACGACTGGCGAATTCGAGATCAGCGTTCAGCTGCACTCTGACGTATTCGCAACTGTTAACCTAAACGTTGTTGCTGAAGACTAATAACGTTTTGTGTTGATTGCTTAAAACCAGCCTCCGGGCTGGTTTTTTATGCCTTGGCAACGGTGGTCATCGCTTGAGAGTAGCGGGATTGCCCCGCAATGGGAATGGCTGGGTTATTGTCGAGGCGGGTTACATCTTGAACAGCAGGTTAATCGTCATGGCCGAGTCGCGCTTCTTCAAGCCATCGGGCACCCAGCTGTTGAGCTTTTGGTTGTTGCTGATTTTAATGGCGACAAAGTCACTGATGTCGGTCGTGAGGTTGAATTCGGCTTCCATGGTACTGTTGCTGTTGCCAGCGATACCGGTCAGGCGGACACCAAGTTCGACGGTTTTGGACGGTTTCCAGGTCATTTTGGCATTGCCACGGAGGATCAGCTCATCCACCGTCTCCGGCAGGATGATATCATCGTCATCGATCTCATCGAGGTTGGGCTCCTGGTGGCGGTAACCCGGGCCGGCTTCCACTTCCATCTGAAAGGTTTCCCACCGGACTAACTGGTAACCCAGACCGGTTGCCAGGGTGAAATCGGTAAAATAGGGCCCGTAGCGGTCATCGACGTAGTTGATGTTACCCAGCACATAGGTCCGTTCATTGACTTTCATGTCGCTCTGCAGTTCGACCTGGCCTTTACGCTTGTCTTCCTTACCGTCTTTTTCAGCCAGCAGGAACCGGAACTCACCGGTGTGACGGTACTGGTTCTTGACGTACGTGCCCCCGAGTCGGGTGTTGAGGGTTTGCGAGTCCGAGTTGCCGCCGAGAGATTGGTAACCGAGTTCAAGCTCGGTGCTCAGTGGTGGCGGGATCCGGGTTGGGCGCTCATCAGTGGCGGTGGCATTGGCTTGGGTGCTGGCAAGCAGAATTAAAGCTAACAGGGTTCTTGCCAAGCGGCCTCCTCGTCGGTTGTAACAGTCAATCACCAAACCCCGCAGTGTAACCGATTTATGTCATATTTGGGTCAGGAATTGCGATCAGAATGTACCGAATTGCTCGTAAGGCCCTAATATGGCATTTCAGAAGGGAAATTCGCTATCGGCGCTATATTGATAGATGGACTCGTTCCGAATTAAGGTATAATGCACGGCTTAGTTTCCGGCAATCATTTCAATTCCTATGGCAGAGAATAGCAAACCGAACCAACCCAAAGACTCCAAGATGGACGCGATCAAGATGGCGCCGCACTCGCTAGAGGCTGAGCAGTCGGTTCTCGGCGGCTTGATGCTGGACAACGAGAAATGGGATGTCGTTGCCGAGAAAGTCGTGGCCAAAGACTTCTACAGCCGGCCCCACCGGATTATCTTCGAAGGGGCGGCCGCGCTGCTGGAAGGCGGGGATCCGCTTGATTTGATCACCTTGTCCGAGCACCTTGAAAACGCAGATCAGCTTGAGGATGTCGGTGGTTTTGCCTATCTAGCCGAATTGGCGAAAAATACCCCGTCGGCGGCGAATATCTTGGCCTATGCCGAGATTGTTCGTGAGCGGGCGCTGATCCGTGACATGATCAGCGTGGCCAATGAAATTGCCGATGCCGGTTATGATCCCCAGGGGCGGGACAGTGAAGAGCTGCTGGATATGGCAGAGAGCAAGGTATTTGCCATTGCCGAGCAGCGTACCTCGGAAAATGAAGGCCCGCAGAATGTTGAGGGTATTCTCGAGAAAACCCTCGAGCGTATCGAGCTCCTCTATCAGACCCCGCAGGACGGGGTGACCGGGGTGACGACCGGGTTCTCGGACTTGAACAAAAAGACCGCCGGCCTGCAGGGCTCGGATCTGATTATTGTCGCGGCCCGTCCGTCGATGGGTAAAACGACCTTTGCCATGAACCTGTGTGAGAACGCAGCGATGGCCGAGGAAAAGCCGGTGTTGATTTTTTCGCTGGAGATGCCCTCAGAGCAGATCATGATGCGTATGCTGGCCTCGTTGGCACGGGTGGACCAGACCAAGATCCGTACCGGCCAGCTCGATGACGAAGACTGGGCGCGTGTCTCTTCTGCCATGGGCAAAATGATGGAAAAGAAGAACATGTATATCGACGACAGCTCGGGCCTGACGCCGACGGAAGTACGCTCGCGGGCCAGGCGCATTGCCCGTGACCACGGCGGCCTGAGCATGATCATGATTGACTACCTCCAGCTGATGCGGGTGCCGAGCCTGCAGGACAACCGTACCCTGGAAATTGCGGAGATCTCCCGCTCGCTCAAGGCGTTGGCCAAAGAGCTCAATGTGCCGGTGGTGGCGCTGTCGCAGCTGAACCGCTCGCTGGAGCAACGGGCCGACAAACGCCCGGTGAACTCGGATTTGCGTGAATCGGGTGCCATCGAGCAGGATGCCGACTTGATCATGTTTATCTACCGTGATGAGGTGTACCACGAAGACAGTGCGCTCAAAGGCATTGCTGAAATCATTATCGGTAAGCAGCGTAACGGTCCGATCGGAACGGTGCGACTGACCTTCCAAGGCCAGTTCTCCCGCTTTGATAATTATGCCGGCCCGGCCTTTGATGATGAATAAGGCTGACACAGCCATAGATGTAGTACCGGTTTGCCGGGGCAATAATAAGTAGGAACAGAGATGAAAGCGGCGACAGCGTATATCAATACCGAGGCATTGACTCACAACCTGCAGCTAATCCGCAGCCAGGCACCGAACAGCAAGATCCTGGCGGTGGTGAAGGCCAATGGCTACGGCCATGGGCTGGAGCATGTGGCCAAGAGCCTGCCCGATGTCGATGGCTTCGGGGTTGCCCGGATTGAGGAAGCACTGACCTTGCGGGCTGGCGGTGTCGTCAAGCCGGTGCTGTTGCTGGAAGGGTTCTATGCGCCATCGGATTTGCCGGTGCTGGTAACCAACAATATCCATACAGTCGTTCACTCCATCGAGCAGCTTGAGGCGCTGGAGCAGGCCGAGCTAGACAGTCCGGTGGTGGTGTGGCTGAAAATTGATACCGGCATGCATCGCCTCGGGGTCCGCCCCGAACAATATACCGAGTTTGTTGATCGTCTCCATGCCTGCCCGAATGTTGCCAAGCCGCTGCGCTATATGAGCCATTTCGGCTGTGCCGATGAGCTGTCCAGTGATGTCACGCCACGCCAGATCGAAGCCTTCATGGCCCTGACCGACGGCTGCAGCGGCGAGCGCTCGCTGGCCGCTTCCGCCGGTATCTTGGCCTGGCCCGATAGCCACCTCGAGTGGATCCGTCCCGGCATCATTATGTACGGCGTGTCACCGTTTGCTGAGATTGAGCGGGCGGCGGAGTCATACAATATGAAGCCAGTCATGACGTTGACCTCCAGCCTGATCGCGGTGCGCGAGGTGAAAAAGGGCGAGTCGGTGGGCTACGGTGGGATTTGGACCAGCGAGCGTGATACCAAGGTGGGCGTGATTGCGATTGGCTACGGTGATGGCTATCCGCGTACCGCACCAAACGGTACCCCGGTGTTGGTCAACGGGCGCGTGGTGCCGATGGCCGGCAGGGTATCGATGGACATGCTGACGGTCGATCTCGGACCGGACTCGACCGACAAGGTCGGCGATGAGGCCATCTTGTGGGGCGATGGCTTGCCAGCTGAGATTGTGGCGGCCCATATCGGAACTATTGCCTATGAGCTGGTGACTAAACTGACATCCCGAGTTGCGATGGCTTACCAATTACCGAAGCAATAATAACCGACTGATAAACCCATTTATAATGACAAAGATTATCAAAGCCGCAGCAATGGTTGCGGCTTTTTCATGCTCAACCACCAGTTGGGCCGATAGCTGGCCTTCATGGACGCCCGAAACGGCCTTTGTCCCCTTTGCCTTCTCGACCGATGCCATGGGTGTTTCGGTTGGTGTGGCAGGCTTGCTCAAAGGCGCGGGACAGCCCCAAGCGGCTTTGCTTGGGGCCGGGGTGTACAGTGAAAAGGGCACCTGGCTGACCTACCTCGGGGCCAGTAACTATATTCTCAGCCAGGACAGCCGCTGGCTCTTTGGCGCGGAGCTGTTCGATGCCAGTTACCAACAGTTCGATTATTACCTCGGTGAGGCTGCGAGCAATGACTCCACGGTTGACGACAAGGTTGTGGCCGATGCCAAGGAGTTCCAATACCGCTTATCCATGCGCTATGTGCTGCCATTGGGGGCCGGGAAAACCCAGGGACTCAGGGCGGCGCTGATGCCAACTCGCCGCCTGACTGGCCATACCCCGTGGCAGAGTGGCGTCAGCTCACTGGAATTCAGGCCATTTTACCAGGGGCGGGAATTCGACGAGCTACCGACCTCGCATATTGAGCCGGCCGGTTTCAGTGAGGCCGAAGAAGTGTGGGGGCTGGAAACCCGCCTTGACTGGGATAACCGCAACAACACCCGCAATCCGACCGAAGGGAGCCAAAGTCAGTTCTCGGTGATGGTCGATCCCGGCAGCAGTGATCGTGCCAGCTGGTGGAAGTGGGAGTTTGAGCAGAGTGGGTTCTGGTCGTTCGGTAACCTGGGCGATTTGTTCGACCAGCAGGTACTGGCATTGAACATGTATACGGCGGATATTCCCTGTTGGAACAGCACCGAGCAGGTCAATGGCAGTGATGCGTTCCGTCGTCCACCGGCCTATGCGGGCAACCGCCTGGGCGGCTTGTATCGGCTGCGTAGCTTTTCCGGTGGCCGCTTTGTCGATCGGGCGGCCTTGAGCTATAGCATGGAATACCGGGTGATGCCTGACTGGCAGCCGCTGGACGATTGGCCGGTATTTGAATGGTACAATGTGCCATGGTGGCAGTGGGTGGCTTTTGTCGACGTCGGCCGGGTGGCCGATGAGTACGATCTGGCCGAATTGCACCGTGATATGAAATGGAGCGTCGGTGGTGCCGTGCGTTTCCAGGTCGAAGGGATCGTGGTACGAACCGAAATGGCCTGGGGCAGTGAGGACAGCTTGTTCCGGGTTATGATCAACCAGCCATTCTAGGACGGCCGGGCGGTTGCACAATCGGCTGGGCCGCCCGGTCAAGAAATAAACTGCGCTATACTTGTTCGTACCACTGTCGGTGTTTGTTACAATATTGTCCTCTGTCTCGCCGTTATCCATAATTTTTTCTGGTATAGATACTCATGTCATCGAAATTTCTCGAAAAGGCCTGGAGCCACAAAACCGTTAACCTGGAAGATAAGCTGCTGCTGGTGGCCCTGGCTGAGCTATCGGACCGAGACGGTGCCTTCATTACCAGCATGGTGCAGCTCAAAGAGATGATGTGTGCCTCTGAGAGCATGATCGATAACCTGATAGCCAAGCTGTCGATGGAGCAGGTGATCATCGGGGTGAACAAGGCTTCCGCGAGTTACCGTACCAGCGGCAAGATCAATGGCCGCCTGAACTTTGATACCTATGTTGATCCCGGCGTAGCTGCTGGCAATACGGGGTATGCCCAGTCCCATGGCCAGCAGGATGTTTATAGCAATGCCAAGCGGGTGTCGAGCTTCCATCGCTCCCAAGTTACCCCGGTGAATAAGACGATTTCTGGCAAAGCGATCAATATTCTCGAGCTCTCCCCAAATGTTATCGAGCCCTGGGCCGAAGCGGTGATGTTCAAGAGCGGCTACGGCAGCCAAACCCAGGTATGGGCATCGTTTGTCGAGCGTGTTCGAGAAGTCCCAAGCAAGCAGCTGTATTCGCTCGATGAGCTCAGGAGCCGCCTGCATTCCCACCTTCATAGTGAGAAAAGCTACAAGCAGGGATACAGCCGTCCGGCCGCGAGACCCCAGTCGGTGAAGCGGGGTGCGATTGATATCTTGGAAGAAAAGATTGCTAACTTTAACTTTAAGAGTGATGACGAAGGGGATGACCTACTATGAGTTCGCCAAAGAACATCAGTGAAACTCATGCCGAGTACTGGAAGCGAGTGAAGAACGAGCTAAAAGCTCATCAACAGCCCGATAAAAGTGCCCCCCCGGCCTCCTCTGTCCCGGCTCAGCCTTCTGCCCCGGCCGTCAGGAGTAGTGCTCCCGCCCTGGCTCCGCAACCCGACGATACCGGCACTGTCGGCTTTGCGGCAGACAGCCAGGGAGCATCGGGTTTTTCCCCGAAGACACAGGTGATGCTGGATAAGTACACCGGGACCGAGCAAAAGAAAATCATGCAGTTTTGGTATGATATGAACATGAACTTCGGGCAGAGCAAAGTGCGCCAGGAGTTCGGTGATGAGCCGGGCGAAAGGCTGATGCAGTTTGCTGCCTCGTTGGATCGCAACAGTTACCGCCGTCTCAAAGATAACCTGGACGAGCGCTTGAAGAAAGGCCAAGAGTGGCCACCTTCTTTTGCGGTCTTTAAGGCGCTGAAAGATACCCCGACAGATCGCGAGATCCTCGAAGCCCGGACCAATATTCTGACCCTGAAAAAGCCGGTTAGCCGGGTTGAAATCTATATCAGCAAGCGTAAATCGGCCAAGCTCAGAACGCTGTCAGAAAAGTACATCGCGGAAGAGTTTCGTACGCTCTACCTCGAGGCGTTTGAGGAAGTGGAGATTTATGACCGTGATATCACACTGGACGAGCGGGAATCGGCGATCAGCGAGGTCACCAACAACATCCCGAAGTCAGAGATGGATAAAAACATCGATGATATGGTGGCACATGGCTACAAGCTGCCGGGCAAGCTCGGGGAAACTTTCGACAGGATCCAATCCCTGAGGGCAAATAACACTCATGTGGTCATCGACGAGATTGACTAACCTGATGCCCCATTCGCAAGATACTGCGGTTCCGTTATTTTGAGGTTATTGAGGTAGATGCAAGAATTTACTGTGCTAGAGCGCAAGGAGTCCTATTTCCTGTGCACCAAAGGGTCTGGTCACTGCCGTATCATTATTGATGACAATAGCCAAACGTTGCCGCTGGGCACCTTTATGCTCCATGTCGAAGAGATCTCCGACCGCTATGCCCACCATGCCAACGATGCGGTATTCCGGCTACTGATGCCCTTCGAGGAGCAGGGCAATATCGATATTTGTACGTTGGCCACCGGGCGCAAGAACCACTTTGTGTACAAGCGGTGTTTGCAGTTAGGCGGCAAGTGGGAACCGGTGCTCAACGAGTGGGTTTTCTCCGCGGCCATCAAACACGAAGTTGACAAGTTAGCCGAGCAGATAAACTCCGAGCTGGTCTATATCGAGGCGACCTTCAACGAGACCATCAAGCTCACCACCGAGCCTCTGACCCTGTTTGGCTATCCGCTGGTCAAGTCCGTCGCTAACAGCGGCAAAGTGAGCTTGAATTACGGGATGAAGCTCACGGCCGGTGAAATCGTGTGTATGCCGCTGGACACGCTGCAAACGATTATCCTGGCTGACTCGAAAGTGCGGCTGTATGTCCCCAAGGCCCTCTTGGCGCTGCCGCAGTTTCACGAAGACTTCCTGTGTGTGGTAGAGGTCGAGAAAAAGCGCAAGCCTCGCAAGAAAACGCCTTTTCCATGGTAGCTAGCCCGCTGTTCACTCCTTTCAAGCCGCCCGGCAGCCATTATTCGCCCTGTAGGGTGATCACCACTCGGCGGCTACCACCTTGGTCACGGTGTTCGCCAAGGTAAATTCCCTGCCAGGTGCCCAGAGCCAGCCGCCCTTGGCTGATCGGGATACTGACACTGGCGCCCAGCATTGACGCCTTGATATGGGCAGGCATATTGTCATCGCCCTCATAGGTGTGCTGGTAGTAGGGAGCGCGCTCAGGCGCGACGTGGTTGAAGTGGGCCTCCATATCACTGCGCACGGTCGGATCGGCATTTTCGTTGAGGGTCAGACTGGCCGAGGTATGCTGGACAAAGAGGTGGGCGAGACCGACATGAAGCCGGGCGATCTCTGGGATTTGTTGTTCAATTTCATCGGTGATCAGGTGGAAACCACGCCCTCGAGGGCGAAGCTGGATTGTTTTTTGGTACCACATCGTTATCATCCTTCTTAATACTGGCGCTAGAAACGTGACGCCTAGTGAATATTTGACGGTTCCTTGGCTTGCAACTTACTCTCGAGTTTCGTGACCTGACGCAATGAAGGTAGGTATGCCTTCACGTCATAATTATTCATAAGTTGTAAAATTACAAAAATTTAGCTGACCTGATAAGTTGAGCTACACTAGGGTCAACGCTACCAGCAAGATTTACTAAGATCGGGGATCCATTACTTGGGTTTTGCTGACAAGACTAATGGATTAACAATTAAAAATCAGGAATTTCATCATGTTGAAAAACATCAATCCAACCCAAACTGAAGCGTGGAAAGCGCTAACGGCACACTTTGAAGATGCACAGGACCTGCAGCTAAGCGAGCTTTTTGCCAGTGACAGCGAACGTTTTAACACGTTTTCGGCCAACTTCGGCGACGACATCCTACTGGATTTCTCCAAGAACCTGATCACTGAAGAAACCATGGGTAAATTGTTTGCTCTGGCTGAGCAGACAGAAGTCAAAGCCGCGATTGCCGACCTGTTCAGCGGTGAGAAAATCAATAAGACTGAAAACCGTGCGGTGCTGCACTCGGCCCTTCGTAACCGCAGCAATACGCCAATCATGGTTGATGGCGAAGACGTGATGCCAAACGTCAATGCGGTATTGGAAAAGATGAAAGCTTTCACTGCGCGCATTGTTGATGGTGAGTGGAAAGGGTATACGGGCAAAGAAATCACCGATGTAGTGAACATTGGTATCGGTGGCTCTGACCTTGGCCCGTACATGGTGACAGAGGCCCTGGCGCCATACAAAACCCGCCTTAGCATGCACTTCGTGTCTAACGTTGATGGCACCCACATTGCCGAGACACTGAAGGGGCTTAACCCAGAAACCACGCTGTTCCTGATTGCTTCCAAGACTTTCACCACCCAGGAAACCATGACCAATGCCCACTCGGCACGTGATTGGTTCTTGGCTTCGGCGGGCGATCAGGCTCACGTTGCCAAGCACTTTGCTGCACTATCGACCAACGCCCAGTCTGTGGCTGACTTCGGGATCGACACCGACAACATGTTCGAATTCTGGGACTGGGTGGGTGGCCGTTACTCACTATGCTCGGCTATCGGCTTGTCTATCAGCCTAGCAATCGGCTTCGATAACTTCGTTGCGTTGCTTGACGGTGCTCACGCAATGGATAAGCACTTTGCTGAAGCGCCGCTTGAGCAAAACCTGCCAGTGATCCTTGCCCTGATCGGTATTTGGTACAACAACTTCCATGGTGCTGAGTCTGAGGCTATCCTGCCTTACGATCAGTACCTGCACCGCTTTGCGGCGTATTTCCAGCAGGGCAACATGGAATCAAATGGCAAGTGTGTTGACCGTGGCGGTAACCCTATCGATTACCAAACGGGCCCAATTATCTGGGGTGAGCCAGGTACCAATGGCCAGCACGCGTTCTACCAGTTGATCCACCAGGGAACTAAGCTGATCCCATGTGACTTCATTGCGCCAGCTATCAGCCACAACCCACTGAGCGACCATCATCCAAAACTGATGGCCAACTTCTTTGCCCAGACTGAAGCATTGGCCTTTGGCAAAACCAAAGAGCAGGTTGAAGCGGAATTCCTGGCTGCCGGCAAAACGCTGGAAGAGGTTGCTGAACTGGTACCATTCAAGGTATTTGACGGTAACCGCCCGACTAACTCCATCTTGGTTAAGCAGGTAACGCCATCGGTATTGGGTTCCCTGATCGCGCTGTATGAGCACAAAATCTTTACTCAAGGTGTGATTTGGAATATTTACAGCTTCGATCAGTGGGGTGTTGAGCTGGGTAAACAGCTAGCGAACAAGATCCTACCTGAGCTGGGCGGTGATGAGGCTATCGCGAGCCACGATAGTTCGACGAATGGTTTGATTAACGCATTCAAACAGTGGCGCCAGTAATTGCCAACTGTATCGAAATGATAAAAAACGCCGCTTAGCGGCGTTTTTTTTATGAAGAGTTTTTCAGCGGCATTAAGACAGCGCAACAACTTCGCTAGCCTGTGGACCTTTCTGACCATCTGTCACGATAAACTCAACACTTTGACCTTCATGTAGGGTGCGACGGCCCTGAGCCTGAATAGCACTGAAGTGGACGAATACATCTTTGCCATCAGCACCAGAGATAAAGCCAAAGCCCTTTTCATCGTTGAACCATTTAACGGTTCCAGTCAGTTTGTTCATGTTACGATCTTTCCTTTGAATGAGGGTATTTCCTTGCTTAGCCCCTACGGGTAAGCAAAATGACGCGCAGGGGGACATCAAACTAATAAGTGACTTGATGCCTATCCAGCATATCGAGTCTAGATCGAATATATGGCAGTTGGTAGTCTTTTATCTGAGATTTGTGGCAACTTCACATAAAAATCAAAGTGATAAGTTTGATGGTAGCGGCGGGAATGGCTTCCAGCCAGCCAAGCTAGCTGAAAGCAAAAGGGCAGGAAGTGGCTAGCCGTCAAAGCATATTTCGATGAAGGCTTTACCGTATTCAGAGTCGAACGGCATGATAATGATAGCGCCATCACACTTGTGAGTAATGGTATGGCCGCGGCCGGAAACGACGGCAGGGGTTGCCATATCGAATTCATAGCCTTTTTCGGCCAAGATGCGCTTGGCACCTCCGGTCACCATATTAGTGATTTCACCCACCATATCAGTGACTTCTTCATTAATACTATGTGGGCGCTCGCCCAGCATTCTCTGCATTATTTCCAGCGCGAGTCCCTCATCAAAGGTGATTGACATCGATCCTCTGGTTTTCGGGCCGACCATACCTATTAAGCCGGAAACATCGCCTCTGGCGACCTCATCTTTTTTAAGACGGGGTTTCTGTGGAGCCAGCTCCATTGACGCCATGGTTTTGAGAACATTCAAAAGTGACGCCAAGAAAGGGTTTACGAATTCTGCGCGCATAATCTAATAACGACTGTCTCTGTCTGAATAAAATAACTTACTTGTTTTTACAATGCTGGCAAACACCATGGCTTTCTACGACATGGTTAGTGACCTCAAAGCCTCGTTGCTCGGCTCGCTGGCGAAGGAGTTTGGCGAGCTCCTCGTCATGGCACTCCTCGACGTTACCGCATTGGCTGCAAATGAGAAGCTGGGAGCAGTGATCAGCATGGCCCAGCAAGCAACAGGCAATATAGCTGTTGGTCGACTCGACTTTGTGTACAAAGCCTTGGGCAAGAAGAAAGTCCAGCGCTCGGTAGACCGTCGGAGGTTTGGCTTGTGGTTCGCTTTCTCGCAGCAAATCCAATAGCTCATAGGCACTGATTGAACTGTGGTGCTCAATGATCAGGGCTAGAACTTTCAGTCTTTGAGGCGTCAGTCTTACTCCTCGTTGCTCACAGAGCTGCTGGGCGGTTGCCAGCAACTGACCTTTATTTGCCATATAACCTCAAAATACAAGCGATAAGTACTCCATCTTACCATAATCGTGCCTAAAGTGATGTTAGTTATGGTGATTCCGTTACGCCAGCCGGAAAACAACGGTTGTTGATCCTGTTTTGATCCTGGCTTGGAATGCGCCTGGTATGTTGATCTTGTTTTTGGTTGATGAGCAGTTGAAAGCTGTACGGTTTTGGATTGTAAGTGTCTGCATTTCTTAGGTTGCTGAATTTAAACGGATTTTATGCATGTGCAGCTTTTTATGGAATTTTACAGGTGAGCCCTCTAGGTAATTGGCCTGTCAGTGTGAAAATGCATTTTTCCTAAAAATCAACAGCTTGTGTTTTTTAATGAAATGCGCTCACTCTATTTTGGCCTATCATGTTCTTTTTACTCTGAGTATTTGTCCTATCATGATCAAATTGAAGTAACTTGCTGGCTTGCCATGATCTTTTTGCACATGAACTTTTTGTAAACGGTGCGAGCCCCTGCTCGATGTACAGTAAAAGTGTATATTTTCATCTTTAAGCTGATCTGTTTTTCTTGTGATGGGTGGGGTGTTTTTATTACTTTTTATTTTCAGTGTCTTATGTTGATGTTAAGCTTTTGTTGCTTTTTTCTCGGTGTGCTAGTGACTTAATGCGAATGTGCCTGCTGAGGCAAATTGGCAGGTTTTTTGTCGCTCTTTACAGTACCGAGCATCTGATCTTTTAGGCTCAATACGATGTGATTTGGGATAGAGGCCGTAATAGGGTAGAATCCGCCTCCTTGCAACGTTGTGAGATCCTTGGTGTTGGTTCTTTTCCCAGCGTCAGGAACGATAGATTTAGCGGTCGATAATGAGGTTTCCGATGACAGATACTGCTGTTGTAATGAACGAACAGTCAAACAATGAGCAAACACAGCTGGGCCAGTACCCGGACTGTCGTTTATCTATTGCCCCAATGCTCGATTGGACTGACCGTCATTGCCGTTACTTCCATCGCCTGATCAGTGAGCGTACCCAGCTTTATACCGAAATGGTGACCACCGGTGCCATTATCCACGGTAAGGGCGATTACCTTGCTTATAACGAAGAAGAGCACCCATTGGTACTGCAGTTGGGTGGCTCGAACCCGGCAGAGCTAGCGCAGTGCGCTAAGCTAGCGGCAGAGCGAGGCTATGATGAGATCAACCTTAATGTCGGGTGTCCGTCTGATCGTGTCCAGAATGGTCGCTTTGGGGCTTGCCTAATGGGGGAGGCCGATTTGGTGGCACAGTGTGTGTCGGCGATGCGAGAAGTGGTGGATATCCCGGTATCGGTGAAAACGCGCATTGGTATTGATGACCAAGATTCGTACGAGTTTCTAACCGACTTTATTCGCATTGTGAGTGAGAAAGGTGGCTGTGAGGATTTCACTATCCATGCTCGCAAGGCATGGTTGAGCGGTTTGAGCCCCAAAGAAAACCGAGAGATCCCGCCGCTGGATTATCCGCGTGTCTACCAGCTAAAACAAGACTTTCCGCACCTGACCATGGGCATCAACGGTGGGGTGAAGACCATGGCAGAAATTGAGGCGCACCTGCAGCATATGGACGGCGTTATGGTTGGTCGCGAAGCCTACCAAAACCCATACCTGCTAGCCGAAGTGGATCAACGCCTGTATGGCTTAGACAAGCCGGTGAAAAAGCGCCGTGAGATTGTGGAGGCCATGTTCCCGTATATCGAGCGTGAATTGGCCAAAGGGACTTACCTGAACCATATCAGCCGCCACATGCTGGGTTTGTTCCAGAATATGCCGGGGGCCCGTCAGTGGCGCCGGCATATCAGTGAAAATGCTCACAAGCCGGGCTCGGGTATCGAGGTCTTGGAGCAGGCGATGGCGAAGATCCCGGCTCACCTTGATGTTTAAGCCTGCCGGCTCTCAATGGTGAAAAAAGCCAAATAGTTGGCGAAATAGACCAGACCAAAAATTATAAAGGCATACCGTTTTGCGGTATGCCTTTTTTAGTGGCTTGATATATATGGATAAATGTAATTTCAACAACGTGGTCTATTTTGTGCAGTATCCAATTCATACCAGGTAATGATATTGCCAACGGTGCTTACGGGATATCAAAGGAGAAAGTGATGATCGAGTTTTTATTTTTGCTGGTGTTTGCCGCGGTACTGGTCTGTACCGGTGTGAGTATTTTGGGGATGGCGCTGGCGGTTGTCGCCGGATTTGTGGTGATGGCAGTTGCAGGCATGATTGGGGTGGTGTTTAAGTTACTGCCTTGGTTGTTGCTGATTGCGGTCGTGGTATGGTTTTACCGCGAACACAAAGCCGAGCAAGCCCACAGGAAACGTTACTACCGTTGAGTAAGCTTGGTCCTTGGCTAAAGCTTGAATGTAAAAATCTGAAAAGAAAGTAGATGATTGACATTGACGGTGCAGTTTTCTTAACCGGCATCTGCTATAGTCTGGCCGTTTTTTATCTTAAAACTAATAAAGAGCGGAGACTCAACATGAATAAATTAGCGCTTTCTGCGGTAGCCGCTGCTGTCGCACTGTCTGCGGCAGTACCTGCCCATGCCGCAACGCTTTTTGGGGTAAAAGTCGGTGCTGATGCTTGGTTCAACGACGCCAAGGTTAACGATAGCCGTAGCGAGTCGGATAGCAATACGTCGGGCTCTTACTATGTGGCATTTGAGCACTTCGTTCCTTTGGTACCGAACTTCCGTCTGCGTTACACCGATGTTGACAATGGCATTGTGTCGTTCGGCCAAACGGAATACACCGCCTACTATGAAATTCTGGATAACGATGCTGTCGCGTTCGATATCGGTGTGACCATGTCCAAGTTTAACTCCGGTAAGTTCGACGGACAGAGCTTTAGTGAGTGGCAGCCAAACCTCTACGGTAATGTTGAGCTGGGTATCCCAATGACACCGTTATCACTGTTTGGTGATCTCAACTTCGGTAACTACGACAGCACCAGCACGGTAGATGGCCAGGCAGGCGTGAAGTGGAGCATTCCACTGGTTGCGGCGGATCTGAACCTACGAGCGGGCTACCGTGTGATGGACTACGACTTTGATTTTATCAAAGGCGACGGTGAGTTCTTTGCCGATGGTTGGTTTATCGGTGCCGAGATCGACATCTAAGCAATTAATTTTGTGAACCTATTGCAAAGCCACGAGAAATCGTGGCTTTTTTGTTGCCTGTTTTCTCGGTTTTGTACCATTTTTATAAAAGGTGAAACGGGAAGGGGCTCGGGTTTATGACGTTAACAGAATTGCAGAACCTCTATGCCAACAGCGAGATCGTGGAAGCAGTGATTGAACCTTCCATTCAGGCGAATGGGTGGATTGTCGAGTTCCGCCATCGCCGGGGCGGTTTTGTCCCCCTCACGGATGGGGCTGGTAGCGAAAAATGCTATCGCGATATTGATACGGCCACTGAGAGGGCATTCGAAGTCGGTTTTCACCAGGTGAGGATAGCCGATACCTTTTGAATTACTGAGAAAAACTGCAGCTGAGTCTGCAGTTTTTTTTGCTCATTACCCTTACAAATCGTTATAAAACATTCTTATCTATTCTTTCTTGTTATTTCTCTGAGTAGCTAATCTAACCCATACGCAATGTATAGGGATCGTCGTGTCATGTTACTTAAGGAACTTTCAGCTCTGGCCAGCCCGCTTAATGATCAGCAAATAGGTCAACTTCAGCAGGCTGCCGCCGAGCTATCGCCACAACAGCTGGCGTGGATTAGTGGTTATTTTTGGGGGCTTAGCCAAACACAGGGGGCCGGGCAAGTGCAGCCTGCTCAGGCGCCTGCATTGGCAACTCGCAGTCAGCCTGCTGGTAAGCTAACGATTATTTATGCCTCTCAGACCGGCAATGCCAAGGGGGTTGCCGAGCAACTCAAACAAGAGGCCGATGCCAAGGGGATTAAGGCGGAGCTTTATGCCGCAGGGGATTACAAGGGGAAAAACCTGACCAAGGAGACTCATGTCATTATCGTGGCTTCCACCCATGGTGAAGGGGAAGCCCCCGATGACGCGATCGAGTTGCATGAATTCCTGCAGTCGAAAAAGGCGCCGAAGCTGCCTGATCTTCAGTACGCGGTGGTGGGCCTGGGCGACTCCAGTTATGAGTTCTTCTGTCAGACAGCCAAAGACTTTGATGCGTTCCTCAGCAAGCAAGGTGCGACCGCTTTCCTTCCTCGTCTGGATTGCGATGTGGATTACGAGTCTGCGGCGACAGCGTGGCGTGCCAAGGCGCTGGACAAGGTTGAGGAAGCCCTGAAATCTGAACAGGGCTCCGGAGAGGCCGATGTGGTTCAGTTGCCGCTGGGCCAGGCCCCGGCGACTGTATCGGCTTACAGTAAGAAGAACCCGTTTCCGGCAGCTCTGTTGACCAGCCAGAAAATTACCGGCCGACAGTCAGGCAAAGATGTTCGTCATGTGGAAATTGACCTTGAAGGCTCGGGGCTGACCTACCAGCCGGGTGATGCTCTGGGGGTGTGGTATGACAATGATCCCGTCCTTGCCGAAGCAATTTTGGCCAAAGTCGGTCTCGCCGCGGATGAGCAGGTTGAGGTCGATGGTGAGTCGGTGGCGCTGCGCGAGGCCCTGATCAAACACTATGAGATCACGCTGTCTAACCCACAGCTA
Organism: Photobacterium gaetbulicola Gung47; assembly: GCA_000940995.1. NCBI lineage: Bacteria > Pseudomonadati > Pseudomonadota > Gammaproteobacteria > Vibrionales > Vibrionaceae > Photobacterium > Photobacterium gaetbulicola. The sequence continues at coordinate 21,619 of CP005974.1, read as the reverse complement.
GTGACCAAATACGCCGCACTCTCTGGTAGCAAGAAACTGGCTAAGCTGGTCGAGGATAAAGACAAGCTACGGGAATATGCGGCCAATACCCAGGTGGTTGATGTGCTGGGTGAGAAAAAAGCGGCCCTCAGTGCTGATCAACTGCTTGGCTTGCTGCGCCGCTTGACCCCGCGTTTGTATTCGATTGCCTCGAGCCAGGAAGAAGTCGGTGAGGAAGTCCATCTGACCGTTGGGCTGGTGGAGTACCAGAAAGGGGAGGATATCCGTCAGGGTGGGGCTTCCGGTTACCTAGCCCAGCGCCTGGAAGAAGGCGACAGTGTCAGGGTATTTGTTGAGCCTAACAATCACTTCAAGTTGCCGGAAGATGGTGCGACACCGGTGATCATGGTCGGTCCGGGCACAGGTATTGCGCCGTTTCGAGCTTTTGTCCAGGAGCGAGATAATTGCGGTGCGGAGGGTAAGAACTGGTTGTTCTTTGGTGACCGCACCTTTACCGAAGATTTTTTGTACCAGGTGGAGTGGCAGAAGTACTTGAAATCCGGAGTGGTGGATAGGATCGATGTGGCCTTTAGCCGCGATCAGGCCGAGAAGGTTTACGTTCAGCACCGCCTGCTTGAGCATGCTGCCGAGGTGTGGCAGTGGCTGCAAGAAGGTGCCCATTTGTATGTGTGTGGAGACGCTACCCGTATGGCCAAAGATGTCCACGATGCGCTGCTCACCATTGTCGAACAGCAGGGTAAGCAGAGCCGTGATCAGGCCGAGCAATATTTGAGTGAACTACGCAAGAGCAAGCGTTATCAAAAGGATGTGTACTAATGAGTGAGCAAAAACTGTCGGATAACGAACGCCTCAAGCGTGAAAGTAACTTCCTGCGTGGCACGATTGTTGAAGATTTGAATGATCGGATCACCGGTGGTTTCACCGCAGATAACTTCCAGCTGATCCGTTTCCACGGCATGTACCAGCAAGACGATCGCGATATTCGTGCCGAACGTGCCAAACAGAAGTTGGAGCCGCTGCACAATGTGATGTTGCGGGCCCGGATGCCGGGTGGTGTGATCACCCCCAAGCAGTGGTTGGCGATTGACAAATTTGCTGAGGAGCACTCGCTGTATGGCAGCATCCGCCTGACTACCCGTCAGACGTTCCAGTTTCATGGTGTGCTCAAGCCGGATATCAAGTTGATGCACCAGACCCTGAACAAAATCGGGATTGATTCGATTGCTACTGCCGGTGATGTCAACCGCAATGTGCTGTGCACGACCAACCCGGTAGAGTCCGAGTTGCATCAGCAAGCCTATGATTGGGCGAAGAAAATCAGTGAGCACCTGCTGCCGAAAACCCGTGCTTATGCCGAGATTTGGCTCGATGGTGAAAAGCTGGAGAGTACGGATGAAGAGCCTATTCTGGGTAGCACTTACCTGCCGAGAAAGTTCAAGACCACTGTGGTGATCCCGCCGCAAAACGATGTCGATGTCCATGCCAATGATCTGAATTTCGTCGCGATTGCCGAAGAAGGCCAGTTGGTCGGCTTCAATGTACTGGTGGGCGGCGGTTTGGCCATGACCCATGGTGATAAGAGCACCTATCCGCGTAAGGCGGATGATTTCGGCTTTGTGCCGCTGGACAAAACCCTGGATGTGGCGGCGGCGGTGGTCACCACCCAGCGAGATTGGGGCAACCGCTCTAACCGTAAGAATGCCAAGACCAAGTACACCTTGGATCGGGTCGGTGTCGATGTGTTCAAGGCCGAGGTCGAGAAACGGGCCGGGCTTACTTTTTCCCCTAGCCGTCCTTATGAGTTTACCGAGCGCGGTGATCGCATCGGCTGGGTGGAAGGGATTGATGGCAATCACCACCTGACGCTGTTCATCGAAAATGGCCGCTTGCTCGACTTTCCGGGTAAACCGTTGAAAACCGGTGCTGCGGAGATTGCGAAAATTCACAAAGGCGATTTTCGCATGACCGCCAACCAGAATTTGATTGTTGCCGGTGTGCCGGCCAGTGATAAGGATAAGATCGAAAAGATCGCGCGCGATCACGGCCTGATCGATGATGGGGTGTCCGAGCAGCGGAAAAATGCCATGGCGTGTGTCTCGTTGCCAACCTGCCCGTTGGCAATGGCCGAGGCAGAGCGTTTCCTGCCGGAGTTTGTCACCGACATCGAGCAGTTGCTGGAAAAGCACGGCCTGTCAAAGGATGACAATATCATCTTGCGTGTCACCGGCTGTCCGAATGGCTGTGGCCGTGCCATGTTGGCCGAAGTCGGGTTGGTCGGTAAGGCGCCGGGGCGCTACAACTTGCATCTTGGCGGCAATCGCAATGGTACCCGTATCCCGAAAATGTATCGTGAAAATATTACGGTAGAGCAAATTCTCTCCGAGCTGGACTGTCTGGTTGGCCGTTGGGCCAAGGAGCGACAAGCTGGGGAAGATTTTGGCGATTTCACCATCCGCGTCGGAGTTATCGAGCCGGTGCGGGTTTCAAAGAGGGATTTCTATGCCTGATAGCCAATATGCCTCGCTGCTGCAGGCCAGCAAGGTGGAGCAGATACTGAAATTGGCCGAGGTCAATGCCGAGCTTGAAGCGATGTCTGCACAGCAACGTATCCGTTGGGCCCTGGATAACTTGCCGGGGCACTTTGGTTTGGCATCGAGTTTTGGTATCCAGTCGGCTGTGATGCTGCATATGGTAACCCGGATCAAGCCAGATATCCCTGTGATACTGACTGATACCGGCTATCTTTTCCCGGAAACCTACCAGTTTGTCGATGAATTGACCGAGCGGTTGCACCTGAATCTGCATGTCTACCGTGCAGAGCTGAGCCCGAACTGGCAGGAGGCTCGTTTTGGCAAGCTATGGGAGCAGGGACTTGACGGGATCAAGCAGTATAATCGCCTCAACAAAGTAGAGCCGATGCGTCGCGCCTTGGATGAACTTGGCATATCTGCTTGGTTTGCCGGCCTGCGCCGCGAGCAATCGCAGAGCCGTGCAACCTTGCCGGTGCTGGCGGTGCAAAACGGTCTGTTCAAGTTCCTGCCGCTGATTGACTGGAGTGATCGTGATATTGAGCAGTACTTGGCTGCACACCAGTTGCCCTATCACCCGCTCAAAGATGCGGGGTATCTGTCGGTTGGAGATACCCATACCAGCCAAAAATGGCAACCGGGAATGAAGGAAGAAGATACCCGCTTCTTTGGCCTCAAGCGAGAGTGTGGCTTGCATGAGGATGATGGCGAAGCCGACGGCTCTGGCATCTAGTGGCTGCAGAGTAATAGGTCGCGGGAGATAAAAGCCTTATCCATTGCTGGGTAAGGCTTTTTTACATCATGCTGACAGAAGGTTGTGACATGCACGGTATCTTTGCGCGCGTTTTTTAGTGGCGGATCAGCCCGCGGTCTGCCAGATACTGCCGAGGCTATCGAGCAGGCCTGCACTGGCTCCCTGATCGCCAAGGAACTGCAGCACCACCGGAATGAATTGGCTCACCATACTGGCATCCATGCCAAGGGCGCTGAAGACTTGGTTGATGGTATCCATATTGCCAAGCAATGCACTGGTGCCGGGGGGGAGGCTGTCGGTCAAGGCGTCGAGTCCGGGGATCATTTTAGTCAGTTCAGTGGCCTGTTCGCCGCCAAGCTGGCTGGCTGCTATCGACAGAAGGGCGCCGGCCCCTCCTGCGGCTTGCTCGTTAGAAATATTGAGCTGGCTGCTGATGAGATCCGTCAATGGGTTGTTGACTGTCGAAGCCGCTTCGTCATCTCCGCCGCCGAATAAGTCAGAAAGACTAAAGCCGTGGCTGGTAGTTGGCAACAGTAAGCTGCCAATGAGCAGCAGCAGCCAGGTTGTGGTACGGGTTGGGGTCAATAGGCGCATCTCTCGCAATCCTCCATGCAGACGTCGATGTTGGTAATCCCAGTTAAGATTAGTCAGGAATGCGGGTGAGGTACCAAAATCTATGGCAAAAAATGGATTAAGGAACAAAAAAAGACAATTTTTGGGTAGGATGGTCGTTAAGAAAAGGGATGGCCAGAAGCAAAAAACGGTGCCTGAAGCACCGTTTTTGTCATGAATCGCCGGGCGATTACAGGATGTCTAGTAGTTCCACTTCGAACACTAGTGCTGCATATGGAGGGATCGCTGCACCTGCGCCGCGCTCGCCGTATGCAAGGTTCTGTGGGATGTAGAGTTTCCACTTAGAACCAACAGGCATCATCTGCAGGGCTTCAACCCAACCTGCGATTACGCCAGTGACTGGGAACTCTGCAGGCTGACCGCGAGAAACAGAGCTGTCGAAAACAGTGCCGTCAGTTAGTTGACCGTGGTAGTGAACACGAACTTGCTTGTCTGAAGTTGGAATTTCACCGTTACCTTCAACAAGAACTTCGTACTGAAGACCAGACTCAGTCACTGTAACTTCTGAACGTAGTGCGTTATCTTTTAGGAACGCTTCGCCTTCAGCTGCAGCAGCTTTAGCTTGCTCCTGACGAACAGCTTCTGCACGAGTGTGAAGTTCACGTAGTGCGTTGTTGATGTCGTCAACTTCGATTTCTGGCATATCGCCAGTTAGAGAAGTCGCGATACCTTTGGCGATAGCAGCAACATTCAGGCCCTCTAGACCACTTTGTGCTAGCTGCTGGCCCATTTGAAGACCGATACCGTAGCTTGCTTTAGTTTCAACTGTATCTAGTTTAACGTCAGACATGGTGTCATCTCTTTAGTAGAGTGAATAAAGCAGGCAGGATAACAGTTTCTCCCCCTAGGGGTAAACCATTGTAACAAGCTGTCGATGGATAGCGTGAATTAGATAGCGCTGGAGTGTTGTATATGGGACAGGCCAAACGCCGTTCGAATAAAAAGAGAGAGTTTTCGTGGCCGCGCATTACCTTCGATAAGGCGGCGTTGAAACAAGGAGCCGCGGCTATCCGTGGCAAGCTTGCTCCGTTGGAAAGCCGATGGTACCAGCTGCCAAAACTGCACCGCCGTGCTTTGATGGTGCTAGTGCCGGTGGTCGGCGTGTTGCTGTTGCTGCCTGCTGGAGAGCCGACGACACAGCCTGCTTCTTCCGAGCCGGTCCGCCGAGAATTGTCCCTGAACCTGGAGAGCCAGCAGCCGCAACGCATAACTGTCGGAGAGCGGGAGGAGCCGGTATCGCCAGCTCGTCCTTCCCGTATTACGCCGCTGGAACCGGTCGAAAGCCCGCCTGTTGCTGCTAAGCCCGCAGTTAAACCGTCCGAAAAGACCAGCACTTCAACGCAGTCGGACAGTGCCGACTGGCAGCGCTACCAGGTGAAAAGCGGCGAAACCTTAGCCAATATTTTCCGTCAGCATAACCTGCCGCTGAACGATCTGTATGCGGTCGCAGCCATTGAAGGGGATGATAAGCCATTGAGCCGGATCAAGGCCGGTCAATGGCTGCGTTACCGCCAGACGGCCCAGGGCGGCTTGGATGCGTTGCAGATCGAAGGGCGCAATGGCGAGCCGGTCTTGTTCTTCCGCCGTTCGGATGGCAGTTTTGTCCGTCGTACCCAGTAAGCTAACGGTGTAACCCAAAAAGCCACTTCGGTGGCTTTTTTGTTGCCTGCTACGCTGGAAACCGTTGTTATTTGGGTTATTTGGTCAGGCGCATATCGATATGTGGGATTCCGTCTTCCAGGTATTCTTCGGAATATGCCTCGAAGCCATACCGCTGGTAGTAATGCTGCAGATGCGACTGGGCACCGATCTCAATAGTCTCACCCGGCCACAGTTGTTCGGTCATCGCGATGCCTTGCTCAAGCAGTTGGTTGCCAATTCCCTTGCCGCGGGCAACTGGGGCAGTGACGACCCGGCCAATGCTCACTGCGTCATAGGTTGTCCCTGCAGGAAGCAGGCGTAGATAGGCAACGAGGGTATTGCCTTGGTAGCCCAGTAAGTGGTGGGTACCAGCCTGCCTGTCATGGTCGTCCAGCTCCGGGTAGGCACAGTCTTGCTCGACCACAAAAACATCACAGCGCAGTTTGAGCAGGTCATAAAGCTGGTGGGTGGTTAGTTGGTCAAAGCTGAGGCACTGCCATTGCATGTCTTTCTCCTGATGGTACATATTATTCACTCTTCCTTGAGGATAAATTAACTCAAAGGTGTTGGCATTAACTTAAGGCAAGTTGGTTCTTGCCGGATTAACTTTCTTCACTGAGCCTGGCGCGGATTCGACTCAAACTGGTGGCGGTAATGCCCAGGTAAGAGGCTATCTGGTAGTCGGCAAGTTGTGTCTGTAGCTCTGGGAAGTGGCCGCAGAACAGGGTATAGCGCTCTTCGGGGGTATGGATGAGCATGAAGCGCTCTTTGTGTTCTTTGAACAACAGTTGCCTTTCGAGCAATGCCATATAGAGGCCAGGGCAGCTGGCTTTCCATTGCTCGATTACAGCCAAGGGCAGGGCAAGTATTTGGCTGGCAGAAAGAGTTTCCAGCAAGTATTCGGAAGGCTGCTTGGTCAGCAGGCTTTCAAAACCCAGGATCAGCTCTTGCTCCCAGTAGAACTCTTTGCTGAACTGGCGTCCTTCGGGGGTCAGGTAGCAGGCATGGCAGATCCCATCGACCAAAAAGAAGGCATGGTTCGATTGCACGCCTTGGTTGAGCAAGATATGGCGGGTTGGGAGTTCCATCGGCTCGGCTAGCGCAAGGGCATTGTTGATGGTCTCGTCATCGGCACCATGGTCTCGAAGGTATTGGGCTAGGGCAGTTTTCATTGTTTGCTCACAGGGTTGGGTATCACATTGACCGTGGTTTCATCTTAACAAAAAAATACCGCAGCCGAGGCTGCGGTATGGTTAAGGATAATCAGCTAATCGACTTACTTTTGAAGGTCGATACGGTAAATCGCAAAGCCGATTTCGTCAGTACCGGTTTTCTCCATTGGGTACTGCGCTTTCTCCTTGATGAAGCTTGCCGCTTTGTCACCCGGCGACGTTTCGAAAGTGATGTTGAGTTCTTGCTCGCTCTTTAGCGGGGTGAAGTGCCAGTTGTTGTCTGCACTTGGGGTAACTTCACCCTGCTCTTTGCTGACGCGGGTGATGTAGTCCGCCACAATGGTGCGGTTTTCATCTGGCGAAGCAAAAGCAATGAAGTCTTCACCGGTACCGGCAAATTTGCCGCTGTAGGCGCGGTAGTTGTTGGTAGCGATGATAAATGGCTGCGCTGGATCAACCGGCTTGCCGTTGAAAGTCAGGTTCTGAATACGCTCAGCTTTGTCATTGATCAGCTTGCAGTCACCGTCGTAACGGGCTGGCTGCGATACATCGATGCTGTAGTTCACACCGTCGATAACATCGAAGTTATAGGTACGGAAACCGTCCCAGTTGATCAGACCTTGCTGCTTGTCGCTGTTAAGGTCGATTTGGTTGAACTGACCAGCAGAGCACTCCAGCCACTCTTTTACTTCTTTACCGGTGACTTTCAATGCCACTAGGGTGTTCGGGTACAGGTAGAGATCTGCCGCGTTACGGAAGGTCAGCTGGCCGGATTCGACTTCGGTAAAGTTTGTCGGATCGTTGCCGCGGCCACCTGCCTTGAACGGAGCAGCTGCAGAGAGCACAGGAATGCCGTCTAGATCCGGGTCGCCCTGGATAAAGCGCTCAACATAATCCTGCTGGGCTAGGCTGACGATTTGAACCGTCGGATCATCCTGCACTAGAGCCAGGAAGCTGTACATCACATCGTTGGCTTTACCGATAGGTTGGTTAACGAACTCACGGGTACCGTCGTGCTCGGCCTTGATTGCTTCAACCATCTTCTCGTCGGCTTCTACGATAGCTTCGCCTTTGATCTTATCGAAGATAGGGCGGGCTTCGGTCTGCGCACTGGTTACAGTCCAGCTGTCGCCTTTCTGTTTCAGGACTAGGTCAATCACACCCAGGTGATCACCCCAGCGGCCAGGCATTACAGAAGGTACGCCGTTGATAGTGCCTTTTTCCACATCGGTATTTGGCAGGTTAGCAAAAGCTTTGCTTGGGAACACCGCGTGTGAGTGGCCAAAGGCGATTGCATCGATGCCTTCCACTTCTGTGAGGTAGTACACCGAGTTTTCTGCCATTACCTTGTAAGGATCAGCAGAGACGCCAGAGTGCGGGATAGCCACAATGATATCGGCGCCTTCCGCCTTCATTTGCGGTACAAACTTCTCGGCAGATTGTTTGATATCTTCAGCCTTGACCTTGCCTTCCAGATGACGCTTGTCCCATACCATAATTTGCGGTGGGACAAAGCCGATGTAACCGATCTTCACTTCGTGCTCGGCACCATCGGTATCTTTGAAGGTGTGCGACTTAATCACATAGGGAGTGAACAGGTTTTTGCCGGTTTTCAGGTCATAGACATTGGCGTTGACGTAAGGGAAGTTGGCGCCTGCGATAGCCTTATCGAGGAAGTCCAAGCCGTAATTGAACTCGTGGTTACCAATATTACCTACTTCGTAGTTGAGCTGGTTCATTGCTTTGTAAACGGGATGGACGTCGCCGGCACCAAGTCCCTTGGCCGCCATGTAGTCACCCATTGGGCTTCCTTGGATCAAATCACCGTTATCAACCAACACGCTGTTGGTGACTTCAGACTGCGCTTGCTTTACCAATGTTGCGGTACGGACCAGGCCGGTTTTCTTGGTCGGCTTGTCTTTGTAGTAGTCATAGTCCATGACATTGGTATGGATATCCGTAGTTTCCAGGATGCGAAGCTTGATGGTGTCTGCTGTAGCCGGTCCTGCCATAGCCAGCATGCCGCCCAAAATCGCAACCGATAAGGGTTTGGCTGATAACTTCATAATTTTCTCCATGAGTGTCGGTATAGGAAAGCGTGCATAAGGTAACAAAAACACGTCTAGAATTGCGTATCAGAATAGCGGATATGTGCCGTTAATCGCTTTTTTATGCGTACTTTTTTGTCTTATGAAAAACGGTTGCGTCATAAAACAGCATTTTGGTTACGCCTAAGTCTAGGTCAAAAAGCGACTACTTATTAGTAGGTTGGATGCATCATCTGAGTGAATGGTTTCTTTTCTTGTAAAAAGCGACATTTTGCTAATTGGACGAACTTATCTATGTTTTAACAAGGGAGAAAAGAGAAAAATGTTGAGATAAACATTTTGGAATAAAAAATGAAATTTAAGAATTTCAGGTAATAAAACATCATAACTATAGTGATCCTATCAATGGATACTTAGGGGCATTCTCACATGGACTATCTGCCAATTTTTGCTGATCTCAAGCGCCGGCCATGCTTGGTTGTTGGAGGGAATGATGTTGCTTGGCGAAAGGCGAAGATGCTGCTCAAGGCAGGGGCCGATGTAAAGGTTATCAGTCCGGAGCTGTCTCCTCTTTTTCAACAGGCTGTTACCAACGGTCAGATTACCTATTTAGGCGAAGATTTTTCGCCTGAGCATCTGGATGGCATTTTCCTGGCTATCGCCGCCACTGAACGCAAGGCTGTGAATGCACTGGTTTACCAATCGGCTAACCAACGGCAGGTACTCGTTAACGTGGTGGATGATACTCAGCGTTGTAGTTTCATTGTGCCATCAGTCGTCGACCGCTCGCCAATCATCGTGGCGGTATCGTCATCAGGCCAAGCGCCGGTATTGGCAAGGCTGATCCGTGAAAAACTCGAAGCGCTACTGCCACAGCACTTAGGCAAGATGGCAACGATTGCAGGTCGATTCCGTTCTCGCTTGGCTCAAACCGTGACTTCTTTCTCTGCCCGGCGCCAGTTCTGGGAGCAAGCCTTCAATGGACGCTTTGCATCTTTGGTCGCGGCAGGCCAGGTTGAATTGGCCGGGCAGGAGCTGGAGCAGCTTAGCCAAGGCCAAGCCAAGCGTGGTGAAGTGGCCTTGATCGGTGCCGGACCGGGTGATGCCGGTTTGCTGACCCTCAGAGCGTTGCAGTTATTGCAACAAGCCGATGTGGTGCTGTTTGATTATTTAGTCTCGGAAGAGGTGATGGACTTGGTTCGCCGCGATGCCGAGCGGGTGTGTGTGGGTAAGAAGGCTGGATTTCACAGTGTACCTCAGACCGAGACTAACCGACTGCTGGTGGAATATGCCTCGCAGGGTAAGCGTGTGGTCCGACTTAAGGGCGGGGACCCTTTTGTCTTCGGTCGCGGTGGTGAGGAGCTGGAAGTGTTGTTCGACCACAATATTCCGTTTGAGGTGGTCCCCGGGGTCACGGCCGCTGCCGGTGCGACTGCTTATGCCGGTATTCCTCTGACTCACAGGGATCATGCTCAGACCGCGATGTTCGTCACTGGGCATCTCAAGGCTGGCAGTGACCAACTGGACTGGCAAACTTTGGCGAGGGGGAACCAGACTCTGGTGATTTATATGGGACTAATGAATGCCTCTGACATCATGCAGCAGCTTATCGAGCACGGCCGCGCAGCCACGACCGCGGTAGCCATTATTGAGCGCGGCACTCAGCCAGCCCAAAAGATTTACAAAGGCCAGCTCCAAGAGCTGGACGAGTTAGCTCAGCAGGCGGCTTCCCCGGCACTCATTGTGGTCGGTGAAGTGGTCAATCTATCAGAAAAACTACATTGGTTCGGAAAGCAACCACAACCAGCTTATCCCAATATGGATCTGCAAGGTGCCGTGGTGAAACTGGCTTAGCATGGAGAGAGTAATGGACCCGAAACGATTTACCCATTTAAAGCAACTGGAAGCGGAGAGTATCCATATTATCCGTGAAGTTGCTGCCGAGTTTGATAACCCTGTCATGATGTACTCCATCGGTAAGGACTCCTCGGTCATGCTGCACCTTGCGCGCAAGGCTTTCTATCCGGGGAAGATCCCCTTTCCGTTGCTGCATGTCGACACTGACTGGAAGTTCCGGGAAATGATTGAGTTCCGTGACCGGACCGCCAAGAAGTATGGCTTTGAGCTGTTGGTACATAAAAACCCTGAAGGGTTGGCGATGGGGGTTAATCCTTTTACTCATGGCTCATCCAAGCATACCGATATCATGAAAACTCAAGCCCTTAAGCAGGCGCTGAACAAATATGGCTTTGATGCCGCCTTTGGTGGCGCGCGCCGGGATGAAGAAAAGTCGCGTGCCAAGGAGCGGGTTTACTCCTTCCGGGACAAAAACCACACCTGGGATCCGAAAAACCAGCGTCCGGAGTTATGGAGAACCTACAACGGCCAAATCAACAAGGGGGAAAGTATTCGGGTGTTCCCGCTATCCAACTGGACGGAATTGGATATCTGGCAATACATCTATCTTGAAGGCATCGAGATTGTACCTTTGTACCTATCGGCAGTGCGTCCTGTTGTCGAGCGTGACGGCATGCTGATCATGGTCGATGACGATCGGATGAAACTTCAGCCGGGAGAAAAGATTGAGCAAAAGAGTGTACGGTTCAGAACCTTGGGGTGCTATCCACTGACCGGGGCCATTGAGTCGGAGGCTGATACGCTGCCCGGCATTATTGAAGAAATGCTGGTCGCTACCTCCAGTGAGCGTCAAGGGCGGGCAATAGATCATGATCAGTCCGGCTCGATGGAGCTCAAGAAACGCCAGGGATACTTCTAAGGAGAGAATAATGAACAGTGCAATAGAACAACAAGTGGCTGAGCTGGGGATTGAGGCCTATCTCGATCAGCATCAAAACAAATCCTTGCTGCGTTTTTTGACCTGTGGCTCGGTGGATGATGGCAAGAGTACCTTGATTGGCCGCCTGCTCCACGACTCCCAGCAGATTTATGAAGATCAGCTTGCCGCGATCCATGCCGACAGTCAGAAAGTGGGAACTACTGGTGATAAGCCGGATTTAGCCCTGTTGGTGGATGGCCTGCAGGCCGAGCGCGAGCAGGGAATCACCATTGATGTGGCTTACCGCTATTTCTCGACCAAGAAGCGCAAGTTCATTATTGCGGATACACCAGGGCATGAGCAGTATACCCGCAATATGGCGACGGGTGCTTCGACCTGTGATGTAGCGGTGATTTTGATTGATGCCCGCAAGGGGGTGCTGGATCAGACTCGCCGTCACTCCTATATTGCCAGCTTGCTTGGGATCCGGCATTTCATTGTGGCCATCAATAAAATGGATCTGGTGGGCTTTGAGCAGTCGCGCTTTGAGTCTATCCGTGACGAATACCTGGCATTTGCCGAACAGCTCAACCCGCAATTGGATATCAAACTAGTGCCTTTATCGGCGTTGGAAGGGGATAACGTGGTTGATCTCAGTGAGCAAACACCATGGTATCAAGGCGAGTCGCTACTGGAGATGCTTGAGTCGGTCGATATCAATGTCGATCGCCAGTCAGGTGACTTCCGCTTACCCGTCCAATATGTCAATCGGCCTAACCTGGACTTCCGTGGCTTTGCCGGCACGGTTGCCTCGGGCACGGTCAAAGTGGGTGATGCCATTAAAGTCTTGCCATCGGGTAAGCAGTCGCATGTTGAGCGTATCGTAACCTTCGACGGTGATTTGCCTGAAGCCTTTTCGGGACAGGCTGTTACGCTAACGCTGGCTGATGAGATTGATATCAGCCGGGGTGATACCCTAGTCGCTGCAGATAGCGAGATCTCTCTGGGCAACCATCTTCTGGCTGACATTGTCTGGATGGCAGAAGTACCGCTTGAAGTGGGGCGGCTATACGACATAAAAGTAGCGGGTAAAAAAACGGTGGGGAGTATTTCTGCCATCCGCCACCAAGTGGACATCAATAACCTTGGCAAGTTTGAGACCGATAGTCTGCCGTTAAATGGTATTGGCCTGTGTGAAGTTACGCTGACAGAATCCATTGCGGTTGACCCTTACCTTCACAGTCCGGATACCGGTGGCTTCATTGTTGTTGATCGCTTGACCAATGTTACCGTCGGGGCAGGTATGGTGCGTGAGGCACTGTCTGCTGTACAAGATATCGCATCAACTTCAGTATCTGCATTTGAAGTTGAACTCAATACCCTGATCCGCAAGCACTTCCCTCATTGGCAGGCGAAGGACATTGGTAAGTTACTGGGGTAATTGATGATGCAATGGGAACAAGGAATGGTTCTCGCCATGTTAATGGTGATAGTAACCTGCCTGCTGACGACAAGGATCAAGCCAGCATATTTGTTTGCTGGGGCGGCCTTTATCGGTTTTCAGGCTGGGATGATTGACTTGCCAACCTTGGCTGGCAATTTTACCAATTCATCACTATTGACTTTGGTGTTGCTGATCCTTGTTTCAATTGGGTTGGAGAAAACCCGTTTGATCAGTTGGGTTGGTAAGCAAATATCGAGTGGAGGCCAATCGACAGTTGTAGCTAAACTGGGGTTGTCGACAGCCTTTCTTTCCTCCTTTACTAACAATACTGCAGTAGTGGTCTCTTTGATCGGTGCGATAAAGCGGAATCAGCGCCATGCCCCATCGCGTTTGCTGATCCCTCTGTCCTATACCGCCATCCTTGGTGGGACGCTGACGCTAATTGGCACCTCGACAAACTTGATCATTAATAGTTTTGTCGAAGATGCGGGTTTGCCCAGTTTAGGATTTTTTGCACCCACGACTATTGGTTTGGCGGTACTGGTGATTGGTCTGTTGATTCTGATCCCGCTAAGTTACCTCCTTCCTATATATGACGAGAACTCGCAAGACGACTTGCCCTATTTTTTGGAAGCCAAAGTTGTTGGTGGCTCTCCTCTGGTGGGGAAAACCGTGGCCGAAAATGGGTTGAGGGCACTGCGCCGGTTGTTCTTGGCGGAAATTATCCGAGATGGAGAGACGCTGGCACCTGTTTGCCCTGATACACAACTCAAAGCGGGTGACACTTTGTTATTTTGTGGTGATGTGGAAAGTGTAACAACCCTGCAGGAAATCAATGGCCTTCAGCTTTTTGGCCAGCACCACCTTAATGGCCAGTCCATGTTAGAAGTCATTGTCAGCCACTCGGCCGGGATCCGCGGCAAGACATTAAAGAGTGTTCAGTTCCGTGAGCGTTTTGATGCGGTGGTGGTGGCAATTCGCCGTGGCCATGAAAGACTAGCGGGTGGGCTCGGTAATATTGAGCTTCATGCCGGGGATACCTTGGTGGTTGTGCCGGGAAAAACCTTCAACAGTAAAAAGCAGCAACTCAATCGCGAGTTTGTCTTAGTTAATGGGTTAGATTCGAGTGCTAGGCTCGATAGCCAAAAGAGCCTGACGGTATTGTTCGGTTTTATGATGGTGATTGCTGCTGCGTTATTGAATGTCCTTCCTATTATAAAGGGGCTGGCGGCGTATCTGGTATTGCTGATTGCTTCAGGTGTTGTGACTTTTGCGGAACTGAGGCGCCGTTTCCCCATTGATATTGTGGTGATTGTTGGCTCGGCGCTATCACTGGCGCAGCTGATGCTTTCCAGCGGACTCTCGGAGCGGATGGGGGAGATGCTGATGATGGGATTTGCTGACTGGGGAATGTATGGTGCGTTGGTTGCCGTTTACTTACTGACTTTGGTGTTGACTGAGTTAGTCACGAACAATGCGGCGGCGGCACTGGCCTTTCCCGTTGCATATAGCCTTTCAGTCAGCTATGGCGTTGACCCTATGCCTTTCATTATGGCGATTTTGTTCGGTGCTAGCGCCAGTTTTATCTCTCCTTATGGCTATCAAACTAACCTGCTGGTTTATAGCGTGGGAAATTATCAGCTGAAAGATTATTTGCGTGTCGGACTTCCTATTTCATTGGTGTATTCGGCAGTTGTTCTGGTCTTAATACCACGACTTTTTCCTTTTTGACGACAAATGAAAATGGAGTTAGCTATGACGTCGGCTATTCGTTCGACAAGTAATGACAATATTGTTTGGCATACACACCAAGTTGACAAAGCTTACAGGGCAAAGCAAAAAAGCCAGCAGCCGTCAGTCTTATGGTTTACAGGACTCAGTGGTGCCGGTAAGTCGACGGTTGCTGGAGCATTGGAGCAGCGTTTGGCAGAGTTGGGTTACCACACTTATTTATTGGATGGCGATAATGTCCGTCATGGCCTTTGCCAGGATCTTGGGTTTTCCACCGAAGACCGCCGCGAGAATATTCGTCGCATAGGAGAAGTGGCAAAACTGATGGCAGATGCCGGGTTGATAGTGCTGAGTGCGTTCATTTCTCCGCATCGTCATGAACGCCAGTTGGTGCGTGATATGCTGCCATCGGGTGAGTTTCTGGAGGTGTTTGTTGATACCCCACTGGAAGAGTGTGAAAAGAGGGATCCCAAAGGGCTGTATAAAAAAGCACGAGCCGGTGAGCTCAAGCAGTTCACTGGTATTGATTCAGAATATGAGCAGCCACTGAATGCCGAAATTCACTTAGCTGCTGGCAGTCATGATGTGCAACAGCTTGTTGAACTGTGTGTTGATGCGCTGAGATCTCGCAATATTATTGAATGACATAAGGAGTGATGTGTGGGAAAACAGCTTGAGTCGTTGTACCAAATTGCATTGGAGGCTGGTGAGGCCATCATGGCGCTTTACCATTCTCATGTCGAAGTATCGGAAAAAGACGATCGCAGTCCAGTGACCGCTGCTGATCTAGCTGCAAATGCCATTATCTTAGATAAGCTGGCAGAGTTAACACCAGATATCCCTATCGTCTCTGAAGAATCAGCACATATCCCTTGGTCTGAACGAAGGAACTGGCAGCGGTTTTGGTTAGTTGATCCGTTAGATGGCACTAAAGAGTATTTGCGCAAGAATGGTGAATTCACGGTTAATATTGCTTTGATTGAGCAAGGGAGTCCTGTTATGGCCGTTGTCCATGCACCAGCTCTCGGCAAAACGTGGTTAGGCGATGGCCATCAAGCTTGGCTCGTGAGTAAAAACAAGCGAGAAGAAATAAAAGCGAAGTCTGCAGACAAACCGGTCGTCGTGGGCAGCCGCTCTCATCCTAGTCCTATGATGGAAGAGTTCTTGTCAAAGCTGCCGGTATACCAATTAGTCGCGGTGGGCTCGTCGTTGAAGTTTTGCTTAGTTGCAGAAGGAGGGGCTCAATACTACCCAAGGTTAGGTCCGACGATGATGTGGGATACGGCTGCCGGTCAATGTATAGCTGAAAGTGCAGGGGCAAAAGTTAAAGCTCTTGATGGCATGCCCCTGCGATATGATCGAGAAGAACTGTTAAACCCCCATTTTATTGTTAGCCTACCAAGCTGAGCCATAGGATAAGGCAAATCGGCCTTCTTTTTTGAAGGTTCTACCACATAGATTACAGATCTTGTCTACGCTTAACGTTGCGCTCCAAGAAACAAGGTTTCTGGAGCGTGATTTGGCTGTTTTTTGTGTTTTTTCTTTATTTGCGTTTCTTTTGCCATCAATTGGCAAAAAAAGTCAAAAAAAGCATTGCCATTATTTATCGTGTTCCTATAATGCCGCCTCACCAACGGGGTAGCGGCTTCTTAGTAAGCTATTCACAAATTGTGGATAACTTGTTGGTGACTGGCAGGATAAGTTTTTATGTGTTTTTTGAGCTTGACTCTGAGGTATAAATAACTAGAATTGCCTGCCTTGCTTGTTAAAGCTGGTGAGTTCTTCAAAATAAGAACCTATCTGTTAACAAGGCTTGTCAGTAAAGAGTTTCGAAAAAAGTTTTTTGAAATTAACTATTGACACCGAGGGTTGCGCTGGTAAGATACGCAGCCTCAGTCGGCACGCAGTGTCGAGTGAATGTTCTTTAATAATTTGACCATGCAATCTGTGTGGGCACTCGTGAAATGATAGTCAAAAAAGAATTATCAATGAAACTGAGTGACCAATACAAATTTTAAGTTTACTTATTATTTGGCACAGTCAATTCAATCATTACTTCGGTAATGGTTTAACAGTATTTCATTGAGCCAAAACTTTAATTGAAGAGTTTGATCATGGCTCAGATTGAACGCTGGCGGCAGGCCTAACACATGCAAGTCGAGCGGCAGCGACATATACAATCCTTCGGGTGCGTTTATGGGCGGCGAGCGGCGGACGGGTGAGTAATGCCTGGGAATATGCCCTGATGTGGGGGATAACCATTGGAAACGATGGCTAATACCGCATAATCTCTTCGGAGCAAAGAGGGGGACCTTCGGGCCTCTCGCGTCAGGATTAGCCCAGGTGAGATTAGCTAGTTGGTGAGGTAAGAGCTCACCAAGGCGACGATCTCTAGCTGGTCTGAGAGGATGATCAGCCACACTGGAACTGAGACACGGTCCAGACTCCTACGGGAGGCAGCAGTGGGGAATATTGCACAATGGGGGAAACCCTGATGCAGCCATGCCGCGTGTGTGAAGAAGGCCTTCGGGTTGTAAAGCACTTTCAGTCGTGAGGAAGGCATATGCGTTAATAGCGTATGTGTTTGACGTTAGCGACAGAAGAAGCACCGGCTAACTCCGTGCCAGCAGCCGCGGTAATACGGAGGGTGCGAGCGTTAATCGGAATTACTGGGCGTAAAGCGCATGCAGGCGGCTTGTTAAGCCAGATGTGAAAGCCCGGGGCTCAACCTCGGAATAGCATTTGGAACTGGCAGGCTAGAGTCTTGTAGAGGGGGGTAGAATTTCAGGTGTAGCGGTGAAATGCGTAGAGATCTGAAGGAATACCGGTGGCGAAGGCGGCCCCCTGGACAAAGACTGACGCTCAGATGCGAAAGCGTGGGGAGCAAACAGGATTAGATACCCTGGTAGTCCACGCCGTAAACGATGTCTACTTGGAGGTTGGTGTCTTGAACACTGGCTTTCGGAGCTAACGCGTTAAGTAGACCGCCTGGGGAGTACGGTCGCAAGATTAAAACTCAAATGAATTGACGGGGGCCCGCACAAGCGGTGGAGCATGTGGTTTAATTCGATGCAACGCGAAGAACCTTACCTACTCTTGACATCCAGCGAATCCTTTAGAGATAGAGGAGTGCCTTCGGGAACGCTGAGACAGGTGCTGCATGGCTGTCGTCAGCTCGTGTTGTGAAATGTTGGGTTAAGTCCCGCAACGAGCGCAACCCTTATCCTTGTTTGCCAGCACTTCGGGTGGGAACTCCAGGGAGACTGCCGGTGATAAACCGGAGGAAGGTGGGGACGACGTCAAGTCATCATGGCCCTTACGAGTAGGGCTACACACGTGCTACAATGGCGTATACAGAGGGCTGCCAACCAGCGATGGTGAGCGAATCCCAGAAAGTACGTCGTAGTCCGGATTGGAGTCTGCAACTCGACTCCATGAAGTCGGAATCGCTAGTAATCGTGGATCAGAATGCCACGGTGAATACGTTCCCGGGCCTTGTACACACCGCCCGTCACACCATGGGAGTGGGCTGCACCAGAAGTAGATAGCTTAACCTTCGGGAGGGCGTTTACCACGGTGTGGTTCATGACTGGGGTGAAGTCGTAACAAGGTAGCCCTAGGGGAACCTGGGGCTGGATCACCTCCTTAACGATATGACTGCGTTTTACGCAGTGTCCACACAGATTGCTTGGTCGAAATGTAAGAGAGCAAGGGTAGCATTGGCTATCCTCGTTAGTGTGCCCAACACATTAACCAAACACTTAGTCCCATTCGTCTAGAGGCCTAGGACACCGCCCTTTCACGGCGGTAACAGGGGTTCGACTCCCCTATGGGACGCCACGGGTCGTTAGCTCAGTTGGTAGAGCAGTTGACTTTTAATCAATTGGTCGCAGGTTCGAATCCTGCACGACCCACCATTCTTTCTCACGAAGGAATTAAAACTGTCGTGGGCGATTAGCTCAGTTGGGAGAGCACCTCCCTTACAAGGAGGGGGTCACTGGTTCGAGCCCGGTATCGCCCACCACTCTCTAAGTATTTTCTGCACGGATACGCAGATTCAATGAAGGTTAACTTTGTTGAGTCCGCTTTTTTGCCGCCGAAAATCATTAGAAAGTGGTTATCTCACGATAAACACATGCTCTTTAACAATCTGGAAAGCTGACTAGTAAATTGAATTCTTTGAATTCAATACTAATAGTTTCTACTTAATAAGTAGGAACGAGTTCTCAAGCAACACACATTCAAGTGTCTTGTGTAAGAGTCCGGCGAAACACAGTTCATCATACTCAGATGAACAACCTTGGTTGTTGAGCCATACGAACAGACCCCTTGGGGTTGTATGGTTAAGTGACTAAGCGTACACGGTGGATGCCTGGGCAGTCAGAGCGATGAAGGACGTGCTAACCTGCGATAAGCCAAGAGAAGATGGTAAGAATCACTATACTCTTGGATTTCCGAATGGGGAAACCCAGCTGCATAAGCAGTTATCGTAACGTGAATACATAGCGTTGCGAGGCGAACCGGGGGAACTGAAACATCTAAGTACCCCCGAGGAAGAGAAATCAACCGAGATTCCGGCAGTAGCGGCGAGCGAACCCGGACTAGCCCTTAAGCTAGTTTTGCGACAGGTGAATGTGCTGGAAAGCACAGCGATACAGGGTGATAGCCCCGTAACCGGTAGCGCATTGCGAGTGAAATCGAGTAGGACGGGACACGTGATATCCTGTCTGAACATGGGGGGACCATCCTCCAAGGCTAAATACTCCTGACTGACCGATAGTGAACCAGTACCGTGAGGGAAAGGCGAAAAGAACCCCTGTGAGGGGAGTGAAATAGAACCTGAAACCGTGTACGTACAAGCAGTAGGAGCCCTTCGGGGTGACTGCGTACCTTTTGTATAATGGGTCAGCGACTTAATTTTAGTAGCAAGGTTAACCGATTAGGGGAGCCGTAGGGAAACCGAGTCTTAACTGGGCGTACAGTTGCTAGGATTAGACCCGAAACCAGGTGATCTAGCCATGGGCAGGTTGAAGGTGAGGTAACACTTACTGGAGGACCGAACCGACTAATGTTGAAAAATTAGCGGATGACTTGTGGCTAGGGGTGAAAGGCCAATCAAACCTGGAGATAGCTGGTTCTCCCCGAAAGCTATTTAGGTAGCGCCTCGGACGAATACTACTGGGGGTAGAGCACTGTTAAGGCTAGGGGGTCATCCCGACTTACCAACCCTTTGCAAACTCCGAATACCAGTAAGTACTATCCGGGAGACACACGGCGGGTGCTAACGTCCGTCGTGGAGAGGGAAACAACCCAGACCGCCAGCTAAGGTCCCAAAGTTATAGCTAAGTGGGAAACGATGTGGGAAGGCTCAGACAGCCAGGATGT
Source organism: Photobacterium gaetbulicola Gung47 (assembly GCA_000940995.1). Classification (NCBI taxonomy): domain Bacteria; kingdom Pseudomonadati; phylum Pseudomonadota; class Gammaproteobacteria; order Vibrionales; family Vibrionaceae; genus Photobacterium; species Photobacterium gaetbulicola. The sequence goes on along the minus strand of CP005974.1, from coordinate 1,507 downwards.
TGGCTTAGAAGCAGCCATCATTTAAAGAAAGCGTAATAGCTCACTGGTCGAGTCGGCCTGCGCGGAAGATTTAACGGGGCTAAGCTATACACCGAAGCTGCGGCAATGCCATTTATGGTATTGGGTAGGGGAGCGTTCTGTAAGCGGTTGAAGGTGCATCGTAAGGTGTGCTGGACGTATCAGAAGTGCGAATGCTGACATGAGTAACGATAAAGGGAGTGAAAAACTCCCTCGCCGGAAGACCAAGGGTTCCTGTCCAACGTTAATCGGGGCAGGGTGAGTCGACCCCTAAGGCGAGGCCGAAAGGCGTAGTCGATGGGAAACGGGTTAATATTCCCGTACTTCTTACTATTGCGATGGGGGGACGGAGAAGGCTAGGTGGGCCTGGCGACGGTTGTCCAGGTTCAAGGGTGTAGGCTGTAATCTTAGGCAAATCCGGGATTACACTAGGCTGAGACCCGATGTCGAGCCGCTACGGCGGTGAAGTCATTGATGCCATGCTTCCGGGAAAAGCCTCTAAGCTTCAGATAGTAAGGAATCGTACCCCAAACCGACACAGGTGGTCGGGTAGAGAATACCAAGGCGCTTGAGAGAACTCGGGTGAAGGAACTAGGCAAAATGGTACCGTAACTTCGGGAGAAGGTACGCTGCCGGCGGTGAAGAGACTTGCTCTTGGAGCTGCTGGCAGTCGCAGATACCAGGTGGCTGCAACTGTTTATTAAAAACACAGCACTGTGCAAAATCGAAAGATGACGTATACGGTGTGACGCCTGCCCGGTGCCGGAAGGTTAATTGATGGGGTTAGACTTCGGTCGAAGCTCTTGATCGAAGCCCCGGTAAACGGCGGCCGTAACTATAACGGTCCTAAGGTAGCGAAATTCCTTGTCGGGTAAGTTCCGACCTGCACGAATGGCGTAATGATGGCCACGCTGTCTCCACCCGAGACTCAGTGAAATTGAAATCGCAGTGAAGATGCTGCGTACCCGCGGCTAGACGGAAAGACCCCGTGAACCTTTACTACAGCTTGGCACTGAACATTGACCCTACATGTGTAGGATAGGTGGGAGGCTTTGAAGCGCAGTCGCTAGATTGCGTGGAGCCGTCCTTGAAATACCACCCTTGTAGTGTTGATGTTCTAACGTCGCCCCGTTATCCGGGGTGCGGACAGTGCCTGGTGGGTAGTTTGACTGGGGCGGTCTCCTCCCAAAGCGTAACGGAGGAGCACGAAGGTGGGCTAATCACGGTCGGACATCGTGAGGTTAGTGCAATGGCATAAGCCCGCTTGACTGCGAGAATGACGGTTCGAGCAGGTGCGAAAGCAGGTCATAGTGATCCGGTGGTTCTGTATGGAAGGGCCATCGCTCAACGGATAAAAGGTACTCCGGGGATAACAGGCTGATACCGCCCAAGAGTTCATATCGACGGCGGTGTTTGGCACCTCGATGTCGGCTCATCACATCCTGGGGCTGAAGTCGGTCCCAAGGGTATGGCTGTTCGCCATTTAAAG